>CACZJT010000033.1 GCA_902781565.1 uncultured Ruminococcus sp. | reverse complement strand
CTTTTCAAGATCTGCCATCTTCTGTTCGATGGTCTCTCCCGTAATGGAAACAGGCTCGGTCATGGCGTCGTAAGTCTCGTCCGCGAAGCCGTTGACGGGCTTGGGCTTGCGCTTCTTGGGCTCGCCCCAGATGTCCTCGGGTCTTACGGGAGCGGCGGGCTTTGCCGCCGTATCCTTGGCGGGCTGAGCCGCGGGTTCGGGTTTAGGAGCTTTCTTTCTGCTGAAAAGTCCCATTGATGATCTCCCCTTTCGGAAATTTCCCGCCGCGTGAGCGGGAGTTGTCGGGCAGACCGCCGCCTGTCCGTCGGTGCGCGGGAACGCACTCTATATGAATATAAAGTATACCTATCGCCGTCATGCCGCACAAATATCCGCAGCAAAACGACATTCCACAAATAGCTATAATAATTATACACTATTTTCAAATAAATAGCAACACATTTTGGCACATTTAATAAAAATTTAAATTTTTACCCTCTGAGTTTTTCGATAGATTTTCGATGATTCTGTGATAACTTAATAATTTATCTTCTAACTGTTCACAAAATGTTGATATATAACAGTGGATTATTTGGTATAATGATAAGTAGTAAGTTGTAAGAATATGCCCTTTTATCGCTTAATAAATTAAAAATTTAAAGTAATTCAATTTCCCATAACCGCTTTCCTGCGGTGAGATCAATTTCCGTAATCTTTCATACTAAGGAGCTGAACAGATCATGTCAAATGTTTCAATCGGCATTACCGCAATGGAGCTCTTTGCCTACAACCCCTTCCGCATACTCGGACTGCCCGTGAACGCCTCACACGCGGAGATCTCGGGTACATACGAGATGCTGCTGAAAATGGCAGACAGCGGCGACATCGGCGGCTATACGACCCCCTTTGACTTCGATTCGCTGCCGCCCTTCTCACGCTCGGGTCAGACGATCAAGACCGCCCATGCGAAGCTCGCTTCAAACGGCTACCGCTGCTTTGCCTACGCGGACAGCGTTTTCTCAACGTCCCTCAACATCGACGACATCATGCTGAACCTTCGCGGGATAACCTGCTATGACTGCTTCCTGCGCTGCTATATGTGGCTCATCATCAATGACCGCAACATGGAGGAACACGAGCTCTGGATACTCCTCGCCAAGTACATCGACAAGATGATAGTTTCCTCCCCCGAGGAATGGACGAGGTACTTCGACCACCGCTTCCCCGAGGAGATGATAGACGAGAATCTCAGCGTTTACAAGAGCTTCTACTCCACCTTCTGCGAGATCATTCTGCTCCCGCTGAAGGAAATGGTGCGCGGCTCCATGAAGTGTTCTACGGCGATCGACATACTCAAATGCGCCAAGATCGACGTAAACGAGCAGTTTGAGTACATCGACATACCGCAGGCTAACGTTCCGCGCGCGGGCGAGCCCGAGCCCAAACTCAAGATCGCCCTCAAATACGGCGATGAGTATTTCGACGCCTCCACAGGCAGCATGAAGTCCTACGACAGCGGGACCGCCGCCAGCGAGGACAACTCCTTCGCTGCCACCAACGCCGCACCTCTCGATGCTTCGGTACTCATGGACGATGAGCCCGAGGAGACTGCGGAGGAGACTCCCGACTTCTTCGAGGACGATAACTTCGGCTTCGATGATCTGCCCGTATCGGCAGTTCAGCCCGAACCCGAGCCCGAACCCGCACCCGCGCCGAGACCTGCGCCGAGACCCGCTCCGATCCCCGCACCCGATCCCGAACCGCAGAGGACGAGCGGATTCAGCGGACGCAGCCGCGCAGAGCGCCGCGCCGAAAAGGAAGCTGCCGAAGCCGCAGCCGCTCCGAAGCTCGACAAGAAGCCTATCAAGACCGAACTTGTGGCTCCCGTTGCAGAGCCGCTGAAGCTCGATAACGAAAATGCACAGGCTGCTCCCGTTGTTCCCGCGAGACCCGCGACTAAGCCCCAGCAGCCCTCCGCGCCCAGACAGCGCCGCTCCTTCAACAGAGCCGATGCCGCCGATACGACCGCCGCGAGCACTTCATCGGGCGAGTTTGTCAACCCCTTCGGCAGGCAGGAAAAGAGACCCGATCCCACCACGCTTTCCGATAAGGCGGGCTCGGCAGTACGCAAGAACAGCTTCAACGCCGTAGTCGAGGAAGCCGCCCGCAAGGAAGCCGAAGCCGCCGCCGCCATGTACGCGGAGGAGGAAGAAGAGGACGGCGACATCAGGAACGCCCTGATCGACCTGCTGAAATCCAGCTCGGGCAGGGGCGAGACCATGAAGAGCGTGGACACCTCCCACATCGTCAGCGCCAAGGAGATGGCGGGTCCGTCGCATACTACCGCGAACATGGACGCCATCGACATGAAGGAGTACGATGCAAAGCGTCTTGCTTCCACTGCCAACGCCGAAAGGCGCATGACCCGCGAGGAAAAGTACCGCAATATCAAGATCGACGATATGCTCTCGGGACAGGCGCAGGGCAAGAACTACGGTATCACCGCTATCGACCAGTACAAGAAAAACAAGGAGGAACAGAAGAAAGCGCGTAAGTCACTGTTCATCGCAATGGGATTTGTGGCACTTGTTATACTTGTGTTCGTTGCGTTCTTCTTCTTCGGATTCATCTGATACATCTAAATATAATAGCTACGGGTGCAGCCGCTTTGACTGCACCCGTTTTGTTATCCCTTGTTTTTGAGTTTCAGCACCTTGTAGACGAATACCTCCACCGACACCAGCGCTCCTACCGCCGCGACCGCGATGATCGCCGCGAGAGCCACCCTGCCGACGCCGCTCTCGGACTTATCGGCGCTTTTGTCGGAGCTTCCCGAGCCTTTCGCGCTCTCGGTCTCCGAGGCATACTTGGTGGGCTTGCCTTTTTCGGACTTGGCGGTCTTTTCGGCTTTCTTCTCGTCGTAAGTCGGTTCTTCGTTGGAAGCACCGCTCCCGCCGTCGTTTGAAGCGCCTATCTCGCCGCCGCCCTCGCCCGGCTTTATCTCGGCATTTCCCGCCGTGAAAGCCGTCAGCCACGCGAGGGAAGCGTTCCAGTTTATCGTACATTCATTGCATGACCAGGCTTCGATATTGTCCGTATAGCACTTCTGCGGTGCAAGCTCGCCCTTTTTCCAGCCCATGCCCTGCACCCAGGGGTCCTGCATACCCGAGTTCGGACCTCCTGACATGACGCCGCAGGGCGCTTTCGGGAAGCTCGCATCTATCTGATTCGACCACCAGCGGTGGTGGGGATTCTCGGTGGTGTGAGTGCCGTAGCCCGTCACGTAGGAATAGTCCATAGCGTTGCGCCCCAGCAGGTAGTCCATAGCCGCGAGCGCTCCGTCCGCGAACTTGTCATCATTGGTGACAGCCGCGGCATAGGCGAGGATAATGCCGTTATCCGCCGCGAATGAATTGGAGCCCCAGATGTAGCCTTCGTCGCTGTCGTTGTAGGAAAGAGTGCTCTGACCGTAAGGCAGCCCGTAGCCCTGCGCGGCTTCGATAGCGAGGTAATGCTCCGCCGCTTCGGTGAGAGACTTCACGGCGGTGTCGTAGCCGTCCCCCGCGGCGTCCTTGTTGACGATGGCGCTGAGCGTGCCGAGGGCGCCCGTGTTGCCCCAGTCGAAGCTCCCCACCGTGTCAACGCTCTCGCCGCCGCCAAGCGTGAGCGGTACGGTCATATAGAAATCCGAATCCTCCGCGTCGGCGAGGTAGTCCTTATCGCCCGTGGTGAGGTAAAGCTCTGTCGCAGCCCAGCAGGATTCGTCGCTGACGTCGGTATCGCCGTATGCACCTCCGCCCACCGATTCATCGAGGGGCGCGTACATATCGGGGTGCTTCTTCGCGGCGGCGTAAGCCTTTTCAGCCGCTTCAAGACATTCCTCGGCGAAATCGTCGTCCAGCCCCTTCCACACCCTCGCCGACTGCGCCGCGCAAGCCGCAAGGTTCAGCGTGGCGGCGGTCGAAGGCGGCTTTAATATACGCTTCATATCGTCGTCGGCAGGCGCGACCCCCAGCCCCGTCCATTTCTCGTCGTGAGCCTTGTGGTAGACCATGCCGTCATAGTCGCCGCCGTCTATCTGCATTTTGAGCATCCATTCCATTTCCCAGCGGGCTTCGTCGAGCAGGTCGGGGAAGCCGTTTCCGCTCTCGGGAATGGTCAGCGCACCGTCGGCGTAAATGCTCTCGGTGCCGTTCATCAGCGCGAACTCGTACATATTTTGCAGCAGCCAGAGTGATATTCCGCCGTTGACCACGTACTTGCCGTGATCGCCCGCGTCGTACCAGCCGCCCGTCACATCGACGGAGCCGCTCGTGCCGCTGTAGCCCCAAGTCTGCTGCACCTCGCACACATCGGAGGTATGCCCCGCGGCGCGGGCGAGGTCGTCCTTGTCGCCGGAACTGATGTACTCGCTTTCTATCTCTATACCGCTGCGGTTCTGATAGAAGTAGTTGAGGGAATCGTAGAGAAGCGCCGAATAGTCGCTGACCTCATCGGGGGCAAAGACCTTGAATTCGCGGCTCATGGCGCCGTCTGCCGTTTCAAGGTGAAAAGTCCCGCTGCCGTCAAAGTCGGAGAAGTCGAGGATATGCACCGTATCCTCCGAATCGGCGTCGAAGCCGAAATACTCGCTCTTGCCGCTGAAGACGCTCTTGCCGCTGCTGTCGATAAGCTCGAAATCCACCGCGTCCTTGTCGGTCGAGAGCAGGGTAGCCCGCTTCTCGCGGTCGGAGAAGTAGCCGACCTGGTTGGTGAGTATATCCGCCCTCTGCCATACCTCGGGAGCGATGTAGTCGTTCTCGTCGCTCGTAAGGTCGGTCAGTGACATATTGTCGAAGGTGATGACCGTCCCCGCAGGGAAGCAGCCCCCGGGGGTGTACTGCCCGTCGCCGCCCAGGTGGAAAGCCCATTCGGCGATATCCACGTTCTGATTGGCGGTAAAGGTCAGGTCTACACGCCGCGTTTCGCCCGCGTTTATCTGGATCGGGTCCCATGTGGCGTCGAGGTCGTAGCCGTTGGACATATTGTGCCAGACCTCAACATTGCCTTCGAGGTTGCCTATCTTGGTGTAGTATTTGCCGCTTACCGATGGGGTGATCTCATACTGTACGCGGTACTGATGCCCCGACACGATCTTCAATCCCCTGTGGCGGAACTGGCAGTCCCACCTGTCCTCGCCGCCGTGGGAAGCTCCGCCCGGCTCGACTATCGTGATCTTGTAAACGCCGTCCTCGATCTCGAAGTCCATTTTGCCGGGGTCGCTCTCGCAGATATGCCAGGGCAGACCGACCCCGTCATCGAAGTCGGTCTGACCAAGCTGTTCGCCTGCCGCGCAGTAGAGCGGGGCGGCGTTAAGAACCGCGAAGCAGAAGGCGGAAACGGCTGCTGCGGCTTTTTTTATAGTTGCGTTCATTGCATTACCTCCGAAACTGTGTTGAATATATCATAACACATATCGGCGGAAAATGCAAGTACGCGGGCGAATAATTTGCGGACAGCGTTCAGCTGTGCCGCGGCTTGATGGCGTTTGCGATCACCGCCGCGCGGCGAAGGCGTTTTGCGGCGCGGGCAATGGTTCGGCTGACGGTCGAGGGCGCGACTCCGCAGCGGCGGGCTATCTCGCTCATTTTCAGCCCCTCGCGGTAGTAGAGCAGTATGTACTCCCGCTGGGCGGCAGTAAGGCTCACATCGAGCAGGGCGGAAAGCTCGGCGGGACTGCGGCAGGTCATGCCCTCAAGGATAGCCCCGCGGTTCATGAGAAGTTCCTCCTGCTGCGGGCGGCAAGGCTCGGCGTGCGGGGCTTCTCGGCGGCGAGCTTTTTGAGGGAGAGCGCCGTGTCGCGAAGGTCGCGTATCTCGTCGTAGAGCAGGTCTATCCTGTTCTCCAGCGAGTGCAGCTCCTCGGGGGAGGGGCGCTCGCCGCGGCGCTGTTTGAGCTTCTCACGGTAGGCAGAAAGACGGTCGGCTTCGAGGTAATACCTGCGGCTCATCTCGGCAAGCTCGTCGGCGGCGTTGAACTGTGCGTTTGCGGACTTGAACGTTACGTTAATGGTCATTTTTTCTTCCTTTCTTTATATAGATGCTGTGAAGAACCCGAATGTGAGTGGAATGTTTGTTCTTCTATCTCTAAGTATACACCAAAAATCGGAAAAGTCAAGAACTTTCGAGAACATTTGTATATTTGAACAAATTTTCGTTATTGACTTTTGTAAAAATAAACAAACGTTTCTATAGTGTCCGATTATTTACGCACTTCTCGGAAAACCGTCGGCGAGGGTGGTCGTTTGGCGGATTTTTGTGTAAAGTGAGGGAAAAAATTAGGACTATTTGTGCAAAATTGACGTTGCAATTCGGAAAGAAGTGTGATATAATATTATTACAATTTGATTACAGTGACATTTTACGGACATGGAAAGAAAAATATGGCGCGAAACAAACAAAAAAAGCGCAACAGTCCCAAAATTTCACGGTTGATCGAAGATGCGCGGCTTCTTGTGTGCCGCAGACGGTTGTTACCTTTTTGTAAGCATTCCGACTGTGTCGGGCGGAGAAATGCGGAGAAAATTACAAATCGGTAAAAGCCAAAGATACTGCAAAAAAGGAGCAGGATCATGGAGAGGATCAAGCTGGACAGATTGTCGGAGCTTACGGCTGTCTCCCGACAGAGGGAGCTTACGGAGGCGGAGAAGGCGGAGCGCGAGGAATTGCGTAACGAATACCGCGCCGCCGTTGTGGGCTCGCTCATGGGGAGCCTTGAGCATACGACTATCGTTAATCCCGACGGGAGCCGTCAGCGCGTCAGTGACCGCCGCAGGGATAAGTCCGATAAGAAATGAGTTGGGAGGAAGTAATATGGCGGGTGTATCAAGACAAAAGCAGAAGCTGCTCAGAATGGAACAGCTTTTTAAGGCGCGTACCGACGAAGCACACGCGATAACAGGCGGGGAGCTCATAAAGATCCTCGAGGAAATGGGGATCAAAGCCGAGAGAAAGACCATCTACGACGATATCGCCACGCTTTGCGACGCGGGGCTGGATATACGGACGACAAAGAGCGGTCACTCGAATGCGTACTATATGGGCAGTCGGCTCTTTGATGATGAGGAGCTGAAAATACTTGCGGACGCGGTCTCGGCGAGCAGGTTCCTGACGATCAAGAAGTCGGGGGAGCTGATAAGAAAGCTCCAGACCCTCACCAGCGAGCATAAGTCGCCTGCGCTCAGACGCACCGTCCATATCGAGAACCGCACCAAGTCATCAAACGATCCCACATACGGGATCATAGATACGGTTCAGGAAGCGATGTTCCTTGACAGACAGCTGGAGCTGAGCCTGTTTGACGGCACGGACAGAAAACGCGCGGGACGCAAGGCTGCGTTCTCACCCTACGCGGTGGCATTCGAGTCTGACAGATACTATATAATAGGGAAGACAGGCGGCGGCGTCGTAAGGCTGAGAGCCGATAAGGTCGCGGAGTGTGTGATGCTGCGCGAGAAGCGGGATATGCTGAACGAGCAGGAGGAGCTGGAGATGCGCAAGCTCAAACTGCCGCGCTCGGCTGTGGGAAGTGAAGAAAAGCTGCGCATACGCTTTGACAAGAACGTGTACGAAGAGATGATAGACAGGTTCGGCGAGAAAGCACCCGTCAGATTCGGCGAGGACGGAAGCGGTCTCATAGAGGCGGAAGCAGTGCTTTCGTCGGAATTCTGGGGCTGGCTCTTCGCGTTGGGCAGCAAGGCGAAGATCGTTTCCCCTTCATACGCCGCGGAACTTGCGCGGGATAAGGCGGCTGCGATCGCCGAGAGCTATGGCGAGTGAGCCGCAGCGTGAAATTTCTGTGAAATCATGTATCACAAGAGAGAAATAGTGACACAAGGGTTACATACTGACGGGCGGTAGAGTTCAAAAAGTTACGGCTCGGTGGTGAAATTGTGATAATTTGATATATTGTGTATAATTTCCTTGACTGTAATTTGTTGAATGTGACTATTGAAATTATGATAAACTTGTGATATAATGTATTTATGATTAGCGACGGGCATATTAGGCTAATTATGGGCTAAGCCCCGAGTGAATTATTACAATAAATTTGAAAATGGAGGAATTAATCATGAAGGCTTCAAAGATTTTAGCAGGCCTCTCGGCAGCTTCTATCGCGGCTTCTATGCTTAGCATGATCTCTTTCGCAGATGATACCGCAGCTACAATTGCGTCCGGTACCATTGCATATGAGAAGACCGCTGCGGAAGCAAGCTGGGGCGTTGATACCGGATATTCGGTATCGCTGAAAGACACCTTCGCTACATGGGAAGACCTGACCAAGTACGAGAAGGTAACTGTTACCGCGGAAATTTCCGATGTAGTAGGCACTACAGCAGATAAGTTTGGTTTGTCTTTCTATGATATGGGCAGCAGCAACTGGAGTTGGAACCTGAGCGGTGACGCTGCGTTCGTTGACGGCAAGGTTTCTTATGATCTTGATCTTGCGAGCATCAACCCCAAGGGTGACGAAGAAGTAGGCGACTGGGGTATCCAGGCTTACATCAACGATGCTGTAGCAGGCGAGAACTATACTGCAAATATCACTTACACTATTACCGCTACCGAAAAGGCTGAAGGAACTCCTACTGAGGAGACTCCCACCGAAACCACCGAATACAACACCGAGGTAACTGTAAATCCCGGCGAGCACGAGTACGGCGGAGACTGGGGTTCTGACGGTAATATCCCGCTCAAGGTGTTCCAGGAGGCTGCCAAGTATGATTCTCCTGTACAGATCACCCTGAATTCTACAAGACTCGAAGGCTATGACTATGCGCTCGCTGCTATGGGCGACCAGCACGGTTGGGCTAAGATCTATAACGAAGGCGCAGAGGCCGGCAGCAAGTTTGAGTGGAAGGCTAAGTCCATTACGGGCGTTACCCTGAAGTCTTCTCTTTCTGCTGAAGAGCTTGATGCAGCTGACTATGTTGTTCTCCAGAACGACGGTTATTTCGTATATCCTTCCGAGGCTAAGGATTATGAGTTCACTTTCACCATCTCTCCCGAGGCTGTAAAGAGCTTCGTCGCTAACGCTGAAGATGAGCCTGCTGAGGACGGTAGTCTGTGGGGCGGTTCTCTGTTCCAGGTTTACGGCATCAAGATCAATTCCATGAACCTCAAGTTCAATGCTGATCCTCAGGTTGTAAATGCACCCAGCGACGAAGAAGGTACTCTGAATGCCTTCTTGCAGTTCGCTGTAAGCGACTGGAGCCAGAGCCGGTGGATCGACAACGATGGTACTCCCGGTATCTCCGTTCCGATCAATGAGGACGGTTCTTACAGCATCAGCTATGATAACATTTATGATGTTTGGAAGACCGATGCTACCAGCAATCTCCCCGGCGCTCTCGTATTCACCCTCGATATCCCGAATGTATACGACGGTCCTGAGGGTACCAAGGACGAGAACGGCAAGAAGTATGATGACGATAACGTTAGACAGCTTCTGTACTCCGATTTCGCCGTAACAGTTGATTCTATCCTCGTTGACGGTGAACCTATCGAATTTGATGCTTCCAAGTTCAATTTCGGTAACATCGAGAATCAGACCACTAACTACAGAGTAGAGCTTTATAATGAGTATGGCACCACCAAGGATGATCCTGGATTTGATCCTGCTCTTATCAATGGTGATACCGTAACTGTAAACTTCACAGTAAGCGGTATGGATTCCTCTCCCGTAACTCCCGAACCCGAGAACAAGGATAAGATCGTTTATAGCGATGAGGTTTATACCATCTATGAGACCGAGGCAGGCACTTATTACATTGTTAATGCGAACTCTGATACTCAGAACAATGTAGCAGTAGTTGACGCAATGGATGAGTTCCCCTACGATATAGAAAAGGTTGACACTTATATCTTAGGACAGACCACTATCGACGGCGATAATTACACCATTATGTCTGTAGTTACCGATGAGGGTGATACTTATTACTATCTCGTTAAAATTTCCCAGCCTATCTCTGCGACCGGAGCTATTGTTCCTGCTGATTGGCCTGTGATCAGCCAGCTCAACTACTCCGTACCTTATGACTATGAGGACACCACTTCCGAGGATCTCTTCGATTACATCAAGGCTATCCATGATGCTGATCCCGATGCTAACGTAGAGTTCAGATTCCAGGCTATCGGCACTCAGGAAGGTTCTCCTGTAGCTGCATTCCTGAAGGTTTGGGAAGAGGATAAGACTTCCTCTGGCAAGCAAATCTACGTTGTAAAGGGCACCAATGACTGGGGCAAGTACAAGGAAGTTGGTACTGAGAAGGTCAAGGTTCAGGATCTCAATGATGACGGTACTCTCAAGTGGGAAACCGGTAAGGAGAAGCTTCCTAAGATCGGTGCTAACGGTGAATATGTTGTAAAGAACGATGGTTCTTACGACACCGAAGATGTTGAAGTTACTTACGATGGTAGCACTGTACGCGGCAAGACTCTTCCTAAGAAGCCTGTAATGGTTGAAAAGTGGGTAGATGCTGACGGTAAGAGATATGATGATGCTGATGTTGAGCCTAAGTTTGCTTGGCACAACTATTACATCACCAACGAAGGTCTGCTGAATGTTCAGAGCACTTCTGACATGGCTGCCGGCGTTACCAACAACAACAGATTCTCCAAGCTGACTGCTGCTCAGATCTCCACTATACGTGCAAATAACGGTATCTACTACGATGATCAGTATGGTTCTCAGACTTATGGTCACTTCATCGTATTTGGTGACGGTCAGACTGTTAAGGAGTACAGCTTCACTCTGAGTGCATCTGCAATTGACCAGATTCTTGAGAAGTCCATCAGATCGAATGGTGGTTCGCTGCCTTACTCGACTAATATTTGGAAGGCTGCCGGTGCTGCTATGCATGGTCCTATCTGGCTCCAGGCTCATAGTGATACTGTTCCCGGTGCTGAGGGTGAAAAGTCTCTGAACGCAAGAGTTTATGCAGTAACTACTGTTAAGACTCCCGATCAGATTCCTTATATGTATGGTAAGGCTGATTACAAGGGTATGTATACTCCTGTAGCTGATCCTGATGCTTCCTCTTCTACTTCCAGCACAACCACTACTACAACAGCTGCTGCTTCCTCGCCTGCTGCTTCCGCAGCTTCCGGAGATGCTAATGCTGATACCGGTGCTGCTGCCGGATTCGGTATTGCAGGTCTCCTGCTTGCCGGTGCTGCAATGGTTTGCGCTAAGAAGAAGCACTAATTCTGATTTATTCAGTTAATTGAATGATTAGATAACAAGGGCACTGCCGAGCGATCGGCAGTGCTTTTTGGTTTACTCATTATTAAGACCCGAATGCTAACCGCATTCGGGTCTTAATTCTTATTCAGTTCTTCAATTCGATCAATGATGATTCGATTTGTATGTGAAATGAGTTTTGCAGCGGCGAATACAAATTCAAGTTCTGATATCCTGATACCTCGCGAGATGTATTCAGTGAAGCAGAGTTCGTATTCCGCAGTTGACATTTTTGATATGGCGTCCTTGATGAGCGGTCGGACAGCAGGATCGACTGCTGACACACCGACCCCTTTTGCTTCTGCAATGATCTTATGAAGAGTTATAGCTGTCCCAAGGTGTACGAATCTGTTTTCAAGAATTGTCATGACTTCTTCGAGAAGAAGATCAAAGCCGTTTTTGTACTTGTTAACGTGCATATTTATTAGTGTAAGTTCAGCCGATTGCCGCAGTTTGTTACGGTAAAAATCTATCCCGATCACGTTGCCGATTATATGGCGGCGAAGTCTTTCGCCTTCAATAAACGGCTGTGTCGGGAGCAAAATGTTGTAGCATGACGGATAGTGAGCTGATACGTTAAAAGCAGTCGGAGGAGGAATTTCCCCTATCGTGACAAGATAAGGGAGCCTCTCATTTATCAGAAGATTTCGTAAACGTACAGTCAGGTCGGTGAAGTACTCCACACCAAGCATAATGAAGTTCAGCATGAGAATATCGGGACGTGTTGTGGCGATATGTGCTGCGCAATCGTCGTCGGGAGAGATCAGCTCGATCTCTGTTTCGGGCAGACCGATGCACTGCACAAGGGTGTTCACCACAAGGGAGCTGTCCGATATCGCGCAAACACACACCGCCCCTCGGAGACTTTCATCTCCGAAGGGATCGCGTGTCAGGTAAATTGACGATGAATCCAGGCGCATATCAGTCTCCGAATGAAATGCCGATCTCGCGGGCGGTCATTACCATCTGATCGTCCTCGGGGACGAACTTGGTCTTGCCCGCAACGTCTTTCAGCTTGTTGGCGGTGATCTTATCGCCGACCTTTGCGACTGCGAGCCCGTAATTCTCCTGCTCGATCAGCTGAGCCGCGTGAACTCCGAACTGGGTCGCAAGTATGCGGTCGTAAGCGCTGGGACTTCCGCCGCGAAGCATATGTCCGGGAACGCAAACGCGAGTCTCCAGCCCTGTTTTCTCCTCGATCTGCTTGGCGATACGGTTGGAAGCGGTCGTGATGCCCGCATCGGAACGGCTCTTGGCACGCTCTTTCTTCTTCATCTTGGCTTCCTCGGTGTCCATAGCGCCCTCGGCAACGGCGAGAATGGAGAATCCCTTGCCGTCATTTGCACGCTTCTCGCAGGCAGCCGCCAGCTTGTCGATGTCGTAGGGTATCTCGGGAATAACGATCATATCCGCGCCGCCCGCAACGCCCGAATACAGCGTGAGCCAGCCTGCCTTGTTGCCCATGATCTCCACCACGAGTATACGCCCGTGGGAGTTTGCGGTGGTGTGGAGCCTGTCGATAACGTCGGTGGCGATGTCAACGGCAGTGTGGAAGCCGAAGGTCACGCTGGTGCCCCAGATGTCGTTGTCGATGGTCTTGGGCAGACCGATAACGTGGAGACCCTCCTCGGCGAGCAGGTTCGCGGTCTTGTGCGTGCCGTTTCCGCCCAGCGTCAGAAGGCAGTCCAGCTTCTGATCCTTGTAAGTCTTCTTCATGTTTTTGACCTTGTCAACGTTGTCCTCGCCGACCACGCGCATCATCTTGAATGGTGTGCGCTTTGTGCCGAAGATCGTGCCGCCCGTGGTCAGTATGCCCGAGAAATCGTTGGGCTGCATGAGCTTGCACTGGTTGTTGATAAGTCCCGAATAGCCGTCCTGAATGCCAATGATCTCAACGTCGCTTCCGAACTGCTCATAGCACGCCTTCGCAACGCCGCGAATGGTCGCGTTCAGTCCGGGACAATCGCCGCCGCTGGTGAGAATTCCGATACGTCTTTTCATGATCTATGTCCTCCTGTCGATAAAATTACTTATGTTATGCAGGCTCGCACACCGAAGTCACGACCCACTTTTCGCCCTGTTTCTCAACTTTCCAACGTGAGAGGATATCCCACGACCCTTTGAGTATCTCGCCCGATAGGGAGCTGCATTCCTGCGAGTAGTGTACCCAAATGTAGCCGCTGTCCCCCTCGATCTTGCAGGTTTTGAACGTTAGCTCATGTTCCTCCGCAGCTGTGTTGGGGTCGCAGTCATAATTTGTGTACCTGTACAGCTCGCCGAATTGCCTTTTCGCGTCCTCACGATCCTTCGGGAAAGCCGAAAACGCTTTCTCCGCAAGCTCCATCACGGGCTGCAACTCTTCCTTATCCTCGGGAGAGATATCCTCTCTCAGCTCGGCATAGGTCTCCGCGCCGAAGAATTCCCGCTCCCATTCGGTCTCACCCTCACGGGGGCTCCAATTCTCGGCGCAGGCGGTCAGGCTAAGTGCTGTGACCGCCGCAAATGCCGCAGTTTTAATACTTGTCATCGTCGTCATCGACCTTGAACAGCGCTCCGATTCCGGGCTTCCCGCCGCCTGCGGAGGGCTTATCGTCCTCGTCGTCGTCCTCGTCATCGTCGCTGTCGCGCTTGCTGAACATCGCGGCGAGCATGGGGTTCGAGCCTCCCTTGGGGGTGCCCATACCGAAGCCGCCCGAAGGCTTATCGTCTTCGTCGTCATCATCGTCATCGTCGCTGTCCCGCTTGCTGAACATCGCCGCGAGCATCGGGTTCGAGCCTCCCTGCGAAGGCATACCGAAGCCGCCCGAGGGCTTGTCGTCCTCATCGTCGTCATTGTCGGGAGCGGTGTCGCCGCCGATAAATACCTTGTTGTCGCGCTTCATGAAGATATCAGCCATACCGCCGCCCGCGTGCGCACGTCTTGGAGCGGGGCTTTCAAGGTCGCTGTCGCTCAGGAAGGACGAGGGACGGTCGAATTTGCGTGTCATAGGCTTGGGGATAGGTGCGGGCTCTTGCCTTTTGGCAGGGGCAGGTTCGTCGTCTATGCTGAAATTGTAGTCGGAGTCGGTGTCCTCGCTCACGGCGGGTTCAGCGCTGCCCTCCGTCAGCTTGAACCGAGCTATCATGTTTTTAAGGATAAGCGACTGCCCCGAAAGCTCCTCGCTTGCGGAAGCCGAGCCGATAGCGGCGGCAGTGTTCGCCGATACGACGTCGGATATCTGCTCGACACCAGTGTTTATCTGCATTATAGCGTCCGACTGCTCCGCCGAAGCCTCGGCGATGTTGCGCATGAGCAGGCAGATCTGCGCCGAGCCTTCCTCGACCTCGCGGAGAGAATCGGCGGTCTTGACCGCTATGCTGTGACCGCGCGTTACGGCATCGGAAGTCTTGTCTATCAGAGTGGAGGTCTGCTTTGCAGCCTCGGCGGTACGTGCCGCAAGGCGGCGTACCTCGTCCGCGACCACGCCGAAGCCCTTTGAGCCCTCTCGGGCGGCTTCTACGGCGGCATTGAGTGCTAATATGTTGGTCTGGAAGGATATTTCATCTATCGCCTTGAGTATCTCGGTGATCTCATCGGCGGTGCGGCTTATGAGCTGCATAGCGTCAAGGAGCTTGCCCATGTCGGCGTTGCAGTCCTCGATAGCGTGGGAATTATCGTCAACTATCTTATAAGCGTTGCGGGCGCTGTCGGAGTTCTGAACGACCTGATCGGAAACGTTCGTGAGTGTCGCGGAAAGCTCCTCTATGGCGCTTGCCTGCTGTGTGGCGCCCTGTGAGAGCGAGTGAGCGGAGTTAGCCACCTGCACCGCGCCGCTCGTCACCTGCTGCGCAGAGTGATTTATCGAATCGAAGGTGTTGCAAAGGCTGTCGAATATCTCGTTGAAGGAGTCCTTTATGCTCTCGAAATCGCCCTTGAATTCGCTTTCCATGCGGTAGGTGAGGTTGCCCTGTGCGATCTGATTGAGCGCCTGTCTGATGAGCGAAATGTAAAGCCGCAGGCAGGAAACCGTTTCGCCCAGCGAGTTCGAGAGCACGCCCAGCTCGTCCTTGGATATCCAGATATCCACCGAGGAGGTGGTGTCGCCGTTTGCGAGCAGTCTGAGGCGCTCGGTAGCCGCGACGATGGGTCTTGAAATGCGCGAGGAGAAGTAGTTCGAGTAAGCAAGGGTGATAAGCACCAGTATTATGAAGGTCAGACCGAGAATGGTGTATTCCTTGCTGCTGTAGTCGCCGTTGAAGGCGTTGATGTCGGCTGAAGCGATAAGCACGCTGTCGAAATAGGACACGTCGCTGTAGCCCATAGTGAATTTATTGCCGTCCAGCTTGTATTCATATGCGCCCGAGCGCCCGTTGATCGCGGTGCTGACAGCTTGGGAAAGCTCCGAGGCTCTGTTGTCGGAGGAAGCGAGCTGAACGGGGTTGCTGTTTATCGCCGCGTGACCGTGACCGCTTGTGAAGATGACCCGTCCCGACTTCTCGACCACGAAAAGCTCGGTGGAATCGTTTCGGGTAAGAGCGGCGAGCCTGTCATTTATCACCGAGCAGTCGATAGCGGCGGAGGTGATAAGTTCAATATTGTCCTCCGATATCAGCGGCACGAGTATCACGAAGTAGTTGGCGTTCTCGCGCTCGCGGACTTCGGTGATGTAGGTGTCCATCTGCGCGGCGCAGGCTGAAACATCGTCGGGGTGTACCAGAGCGGGGCAGATCTTGTCATTGTATTCGAGCAGCTGTCCGCTGCGGGTGTACACCGCGAAGCTGTTCATCTCGGGGTGTTCCGCAAGTTTTTCGGTCAGATGAGCTATCCTCTCCTTGTTGGTGGTGAGGGAGGAATATTCATAGCTCATGGCTGTGCTTTGAATGTCGGAGATAGTGTCCTTTATCATGTAGTCAAAATTTGAAGCCGCCTGCGCCGAAAGGGTCAGCATGGACTCATTCAGCGTTTCGGACGCCGATTTGTTGACATACCACTGGAACACCCCGACCAGTGCCAACAGCACGATCAGCATGAGTGACAGCATTGCTAACAGTATTTTTGATTTTATGTTCTTCATATCGGCAGCCTCTCTTTACTATATTATATGACGCTGAAAACAGCTGAATATATCTATATACTATTATATCAGATTTAAACAAAAAATACAAGAGCTATTTTCGATTTTTTGGAATAATTTCGGTTTTTTTTCATATAATTTTTCAGAAGAAAGGTCCACGGAACGGAGGAACGGCGATGTACGGTGTTATAAGGTTCGGGAAAACGGCTTGTATGTGCATTTCTCTCGGCGCGGCAGCGTTGGGAGTAATGGTGTTCGGGGCGATAGAGCGGGGGAGGGCGTCGGCTCAAACAGCCGATGCCGACAGCAGGGAGCTTCCCGTGCTGATGTACCACAGCGTTGTGAATGACAGCTCTCTTGTCGGGGATTACGTCATTACGGCGGAGCAGCTCGAAGCGGACTTCATCTACCTGCGGGACAGCGGCTATACGCCCGTGTTCTGCAAGGAGCTTCCCGACTTCACGGAGGGTACGGGCGACCTGCCCGAAAAGCCGATAGTGCTGACCTTCGATGACGGGAGCTACAACAATTTCTACTACGTCCTGCCGCTCCTCGAAAAATACGGCTTCAAGGCGGTGTTCGCGCCCGTGGGGGAGTGGACGGAAGCCGCCGCTGCGGAGGAGAGCCCTTCGCCCGTGTATTCCTATATGGACGAGGAGAATATCCGAAGCTGTGCTTTGAGCGGGCTGGTCGAGATAGCAGACCATACCTATTCTCTGCACTCCATAGGCGAGCGGGATGGCGTTCTGCGCCGCGCCGATGAGAGCCCGGAGGATTACCGCCGTATGCTATGGAGCGACCTTGACCGTTCCCGCCGTATCATAGAGCAGGCTTGCGGGGAGCTTCCCGTGACCCTCGCCTACCCTTACGGCTTTTGCAGCGATGAGTCGGAACAGCTTGCGCGGGAGCTGGGATATAAGGTGACGCTCGGCTGCGAGGAAAAGACCAACATTATCAAGCGGGGCGATAAGGACTGCCTGTCACGGCTGCACCGCTTCAACCGCTCCGCAGGCAGGAGCGCCGAGTCGTTTCTATCCTCCGACTGAACGAGAAAGACCGTCCCACATATGCGGGACGGTCTTTTTATAGGCTGTTACTTACGGAAGCTGTTATTAGATCGGGAACGTATGCGCAGTACGATGATGCCAACGGCTGCGATTATTACACAGACTGCTATAATAAGTATCGGAGTTATCTTCTCGCGGAGGGTGACCTTTTCTTCGTGAGGGGCGGGGGTCTGTGAAACGCTCCTGCGGGTGACGTTATCCTCCTCGAGCTTTTCGAGCACTTCGGAAGAGGACAGCTCCGTAACGGCTCCCGCCGCACTGCTCTCCTCCTCGGGTTCGGAGTAGTCGGCGGTGTGGCGGTTCACGCGGATAAAGTATGCGTGGGACACCGTTCCGTCGGGAGTTGTGACGGTTATCGTCCAGGGGGTCATGCCTATCCCTAAGTATTCCGAGCCCTCGTACCATATGGTATCATAGCGGTCTTTAAGCTCTGCGTCCACCGAGATATACTCTGTCTCGGGCGGAACCGTGACTTCATACTCGAACACATCAGGGGAGAAATCGGGCTTTAGCTTTCCCGCCGACACCGTAAGGTTTTTGAGCCGCGCAAGTCCGCCGTCGTCGGGGACGGAGGAGCTGTCGCTGATACTGCTTTCCTGCGGCGGAAGGCTCTCGCTTTCGGAGCTGCTGTCCGCCTGTTCTTCCGCAATGCTGACGGCTGTCTCGGGCAGTGAGGGCGTTTCTTCCCGCGAGCTGTCCTCCGCTTCCGCGGGAGGCAGCGGTCTCGGCTCACCCTCGGCGGTGACGGCAAGCTCTGCGGTCAGCAGATCCCCCAGCATTTTACCCTCGGGGGACATGACCGAGCCGTTTGTGACGTTTATATGAGAGGTGCCGCCGTTTTTCGCGCGGAACACCACGGGGATATTCATTTCCTTGGTGCTGCTGTCGGGAGTTCCCGAGATGTTTAGTATCCCCCCGCCGCCCTGAGCGTAGGAGGAGCCGACAAATTCCACATCATCGGCGCTGTAGGCG
Organism: uncultured Ruminococcus sp.; assembly: GCA_902781565.1. Classification (GTDB taxonomy): domain Bacteria; phylum Bacillota; class Clostridia; order Oscillospirales; family Ruminococcaceae; genus YE71. Next base: position 29,717 of record CACZJT010000033.1, on the reverse strand, counting down.
AGCACAGCCGCGACCCGCCCTATCTCGCTGTCGGCGGAGAAGCCGACGGTCACGGTGAATTCTTTGCCCGCGCGTATATCGCTTGCTGTACCGACGGCGATCTGTGCCTCCGCCGCGAAGCAGCCTATCGGCAGCAGAAGAAGAGCCGCAGCAAGAGCGAGCAGCCCCGCTGTCAGTCTTGATATCGTATTATTCATAGAAGCCGCTCCTTTCAAAACTCCCTTGAAGTGCGACAGCACGTCTGCGGTCGTGCGCCTTGATAAAATCCGTTTCTGCACGAATCTATTGTCGGCTTTGAAACAGAGGGGAGTATATCGTGTGTATTATATACCACTACTATTATACATTATTTTCCGTATAAAGTCAATATCGGCGGGGATTTTGTAACCTTCGGTGTCGAATTGTTTGTGCATATGGTACTTATGCAGGTGTTAGGATTTGTATAAAATAACGAAATTTGTGATAAACCATTGACAAATCGGGGGAGATGGTCTATACTATAAGTGTACTACAACACATAGTACACTTAATACGCATGGTACATACAGCGGATCAAGAGATGAAATACTGTGTGGACTATAGCAATCCAAGAAAATAGCAGCATAAAGATTTCGAGAGAAAATTTCAAGAAAATTTCACAGTGCAAGGAAAACGACCGCAGCCGTGCTGTCGCACTGCAAGGGAGTTTGACGCAGCAATGTGGAATTTTATCCGAAAGATTTGTGCAGATAATTTCTTGGATTGCTATAGGTGAGCTGAAAGAAATAAAGGAGACAGCTCATGCAGAAGAAAGGAAACGGGACAACAGAAAGGAGGAAACGGCTTGATAACCATTGATGTAACGGGGCGCGCTCCCATGTACGAGCAGATCTGCCGGGGTATCTGCGGCGAGATCGCAAAGGGCGTGCTGAAGGAGAACGATCGTATCCCCGCCGCACGGGTGCTTGCGAAGGAGCTGGGGATAAACCCCAACACCGTCGCGAAGGCTTACGGCATACTCGAACGGGACGGGATCATTTATTCCGTCGCGGGAAAGGGCTGCTTCGTCGCAAAGCATGAGGGCAAGGCGGACAAGCGCTTTACAGAGGGATTCGAGCAGAAGGCGCGTGAGGCGTATGCGGCAGGTGTGCCGCGGGAGACTCTCATAGAGATAGTAGAGAGGGTCTGCGCCGAGGGCAGACAAAACGGAGGTGGAGAACGATGATAGAGATCAAAAATGTGTCTATGACGTTCGAGAAAAAGGGCTTAGGCAAGGGCGGCGAAAGGTTCACGGCTCTCGATGATATCTCGATCACGATACCCGACGGGTGTGTTTACGGCTTTCTCGGCTCGAACGGCGCGGGCAAATCTACGCTCATGCGAATGATGTGCGGCGTTTACAAGACCGAGCAGGGGAGCATAGCGATCGACGGCAGGGAGGTCTGGGACGACCCCGAAGCAAAGTCGAGGATATTCTTCGTCAACGACGAGACCGTGCAGTACGCAAACTTCACCCTCGACGGACTGAGGAAGTATTACCGCAGCTTCTACGAGAATTTTTCCGACGAGGTGTTCGAGCGGCTCACCGCGAAGCTGGGGCTCCCCACAAACAAGCGGCTGTCCGAGTTCTCGAAGGGCATGAAGCGGCAGTCGGTGGTCATAATCGGGCTTTCCTGCATGACCAAGTATCTCATGCTCGACGAAGCCTTCGACGGTCTTGACCCCGCCATGAGAAAGGTGGTCAAGAACATCATCGTCGATGAGATGCTCGACCGCAACGCCACGCTCATCGTGTCATCGCACAACATCGCCGAGATAAACGAGCTTTGCGACCGCGCCATGCTGATACACAAGGGCAGGCTGATATTCGCCAATGAGATAGACGAGATACGCGGCGGATTCAGAAAGGTACAGCTCGCAAGAAAGAGCGCTCCCGTCGGGCGCGACGAGCTGGAGCGCACGGGCGCACAGATAATGCAGTATTCGCAGTCGGGAAGCATCGTGCAGGCTGTCATTCGCGGCAGCGAGGAGGACATAATGCGTAAGCTGTCGGAAATAAGCACCGACATCACAGAGACAATACCGCTTACGCTGGAGGAGATATTCATTTACGAACTGGAGGCGAGGGGCTATGGCAACGTCATTAAAGAGGATTAACCGTTTCGCCCTTGGTGAGGCACGGACGCATAAGAAATTTTTTATCATAGCAAATATAATCCTCGGCATGGGCGGACTACTGTATACGTTCATGACGAGTGTGGAGAAAACATCATATGGTTTAGAGGATATCAGCAGAACTGTGAGACCGCAAAGCTATGTGTATTTCAATCCTTCGGTGCTGGGCGTACTGCTCCTGGTAGTGGGCGGCGGTATCGGGCTTATCGGAGCGGCAAGCGTGTTCCGCGACATGAACAGCGTTCAGCTGGGGGACGTTCAGCTCTCCCTCCCCATGAGCGCGAACGAGCGCTATTTCTCGAAGCTGTTGGCGCTCTGTTATCTGCACATCATACCCGTTATCGTATGGACGGGTATCCCCACGATAGTTACCGCGATACGCTGTGCGGCAATGAGCGGTGCGGATAAGATAGAGCATATAGAGTTCCTGCCGCTCGTATTCGTTTCGATACTTGCGGGAACGCTGTTCGTTGATGCGGTGACGGTGCTGTGTACGAGCTGCTGCGGAGCGCTCGCCGAGAGCATTTACTTCACGCTCATCACCATGACCTGCCTTTCTGCGGCACCCGCGCTCATCTGGTACAACCTTACCGTGACCTGTGCGGGACAGGCGGCAGACCCCGGGAAGGTATTCGCGGCATGGACGCTCTCATTCGTGCTGACCTTCGATGATAATTCGCAGACCATACAGCCCGTGATGTGGCTCAACTGCCTGATCTCGGCGGTCGTGATGATACTGACCGTGTTCATCTACCGCAGGCGCGACGCACGCTCGGTGGGAACGCCGATAGCAAACCGCATATTCTTCGAGTGTGTGATGTTCGCAGGGCTCATGACCGTATACGGACTGTTCTTCTTCCGCGCCGAGGCGTATATCGGCATCATCATCGTGGCGGTGATCTACATCGTTATCCACATCATCACCAGCCGCGGCAAGCTGAACGCAAAGACCTTCGGTGTGTGGGTAGGCAAGTTCGTTCTCAGCACGGCGGTGTATATCGGTTTTGCGGGAGCGGCATATGTAACGGGCGGCTTCGGAATGGTGGAGCATCTGCCTATGGGCAACCTGAGCGGCGTAGATTTTTCCATAAACTTGTTCACCGATACAGAGGGCGGCTACGTTTCGATATCCTATGACACGGCTGAAGGCGACGAGGACGATGGGGTCTCCGATCTGAGCGACGAGCAGGTGCGTAAGGCTGCGAGGGTATTCCAGAAGTACGCGGCGCAGCACCGCAAGAGCTTCGACGAGTTCACAAAAATGCTGCTTAACGGCTATGAGTATTCCCGTGAGTGGTCCGAGTTCAGCGGGACCATGTACATCACAGGGCAGCGCACATGGGATAACGGCGACACCTATTCCTACAGGATAATGGAGCAGAACGTGAACCTGACCCCCGATGAAGCCGAAGCCCTTGACAAGGAGCTTGAAGCCCTGGGCGTTCCGGAGCGCAGCTATGAGAAGCACATCTTTACCGATGAGCCGGAATACTACGACGGAGACTACGAGGACGAAGTGATATACAACTGATATGATGATATGATGATAGTGTAACAGTAAATATGACAGGAAAAGAGCGGGGGAGCATTTTGGTGAAATGCTCCCCTGTATCTTTTTCGTCAAAATACCTTGGAAATGCCTTTACATTTCCGAAAAAATATGTTATGATATACCTAAGCCCTGCTTCTGAAAAGCTAAATCTTGGCTTGGAAAGGAGTGAGAAATCGTGCTGACTAATTTTATAATTTCGGTAGCCGCAGGTATAGCAGCAAATGCTATCTGCGAGTGGCTGCGCCGAAAGAAGTAAGGGCTGATCGCCACCCGCAGAAGTAGGTGCGGAACTCATTCCCTACTAACATATTGAGGAGTAAACCTCGGTAAAAAAACAACCGCCGCGGTGTAGTGCTTTATCCGCGGCGGTTATTCTTGAAATCATGCTGACTTTTAATTTCATTATTATTATACCACATCGAATCCCGCTTGTCAAGTCCATTCACACAAATTTCATACACGCGGGCGCTTTAGTCCAGCACCTCCGCGCTCGTTACGTAGAATACCTCGCAGGAATGGTCGCCCGTGTCCTCGCGGGTGGTGGAGGTGTTCCACCAAAAGGTCGTGCCGTCGGGCTTCGAGCCGTCTATGTTGACCAGATACCCTTTCAGCCGAACGTGGTCGCCGGGCATTATCTTCATCACGTCCCACTTGACCGATGAGCTTGCGGGGATGATGTGGGTGTTGGCGGACTGGCGGCTCACATCGCTCTCACCGCCGATGGGTGCAAGCTCCTCGTAGCTGTTGACCTGCCACATATACCAGCGGTTCGCCTGCGACCAGTGGAAATCTATCCTGTCGTTATACTCCGCCACCTTTCCCCAGGCGAGGGCAAGATCGCGGGGCGCGAGCCTGTCGCCTATCGAGAAGCCGAGGTAATCGTGAGCGTGTACCACCAGCGCTTCGATCTCATACTCATACACCTGATCGACCGTGAGGGTGTAGCCGTTTTTGATGAGCGTGATGCTGCCGCTGTGTTCTTTCTGTATGGGCTCGCCTATGCCCGCGACGGCTCTGTGTGAAGCCCGCCCCCGCAGGAAGCTCAGCACAAGTATCCCCACGAGTATTATGAACACGATGAGTTTTATGACGCTTTTGACTCCGAACCTTTCCTTCATAATTGACCGCACCTCCAATATATACTGTTTATATTGTATCACATCGCAGCCCGCACCGCAACAGTCATTGTGCGTTATGAGCCAAAATGTGTTTTTTTGTATGGATATACAAATCATATACCTCTTAACTGTGACATATGTATAGTTCGTGGAACAGTATTTTGTCAAAAGAAAAACATTATTTTTAGGGCGGGAAAAGCTCTTGAAATCTGTCGGAAAATGTGTTATAATATACTAAAATAATGTAAATTGATGCCGAACTTGGTGCATTATAAACAATGTCCGCGAATGCTGTGAATGAAACGAAAGGAAGTGTGCGTTAATGCGGCAGATACAGTTGGAATACGAGAATATAGGCAGTCTGAAACGTGAGCTGCAAAAGATAAGCCGCTGGCAGAAGACCTCGGTATCCTCGGCTATGATATTCGATATCTATACCCAGACCCTTGATATACGTCAGATAGGGCAGATATGCGGCACGATAAGGGAAATGCTCCCCGAGGCGCTTTACCGCGGCTGTTCCTCGAACGGCAATATCTTCACGGGAAAATGCTCCGATAAGGATATACTCATAGTCTGCACGCTGACCGAGTACCCTTCCACCCGCATGAAGATACTGCAATATCAGCTCACCGACAGGACCGAACAGATGGTGGTCGAGGCTCTGAAAAAGGAGCTGGAGGAGAACCCGTGGGTCAAGGCGGTGGAGCTTCTTACCACCATGCGCGGAATGTCCATGACAAACTTCTGCGACGACCTCAGCACCATACGCAATAAGGTGGAGATATTCGGCGGCGGCGCATTCTCCCCCGATATCAACGACACTGCGGCGATAGTGTTTTCGAGCGAGGGCGGCTGCTCGGATAATTCGGTGGTGTTCAATCTCATCGGCGGCGACTGCTTCCATGTCAAGACCATGCACGTCACGGGTTGGAAGCCTCTCGGAAGGGAACTTCTCGTCACCGCTTCGGAGGGCAGCAGGCTCATAGAGCTCGATCACCGTCCCGCCTACGAAACATACTATAAGTATTTAAAGATCGCCAATAACGAGGACTTTTTCTCGAACACGCTGGAGTTCCCGTTCTTCTACAACCACAAGGGACACGAGATACTCCGCGCACCCGTGTCGGCGAATCCCGACGGCTCTCTCGAAATGACTGCCGATATGGAAAAGAACGTCAAGGCGCGTATAGCCTACGGCGACCCCTGGACCATACTTGACAGCGTGAACAGCGGCGCGGCGAAGATAGGCGCCTTCCAGCCCGAGGTCATACACGTATACTCCTGCGCGGCAAGGCGTACCTACTGGGGCGATGAGGCTTCAAAGGAGACTCTGCCTTTCCAGCAGCTTGCGCCCACATCGGGATTCTACACCGCGGGCGAGTTCCTGCGGACGGGGAACGTGGTCGATCAGCATAACGTCACGCTTGTCGTGGCGGCTATGCGCGAGGGCGACAAGGTGGACGAGCTGCCCATAGAGATCGAGGAGGAAGAGAGAAATTACCCGGGCAAGGTGTCGATGATAAACCGCCTTGCGACCTTCATCGAAGCTGCCACCGAGGAGCTGGAGGAAGCTAACCGTCAGCTCGAGAACATGGCGATCACCGACGGTCTGACACAGCTCTACAACCGTTCGGAGATACAGCGCAGGATAAAGGTGTCCCTCGAACAGTACGGCAAGGACGTTGCCCTCGTCATGATAGACATTGACAACTTCAAGCACATAAACGATACCTACGGTCACGCCGAGGGCGATAATGTTCTGCGGGCGCTTAGCCAAATGCTCAAGGAAATCATTGGCGAAACGGGCGTTGACAGCAGAGCGGGACGCTGGGGCGGCGAGGAATTCATGATCTATGTGCGCGGCGGGTCGGCTGCGAGGGCGGAGGAGTTAGCGGAGCGCTTCCGCGCGGGCTTCGAGCAGCTTACCTTCGAGGAAGCCGACAGGCAGACCATAAGCGTGGGCGTGGTCTACGCTCAGGAGGGCGATGAGACCGACAAGCTCTGCGACCTCGCGGACAACGCGCTCTACACCGCCAAGCGAACGGGCAAGAACAAGGTAGTGCTCTGCGAGAGATGAGGTAACGGCGGGTGTGCGGTGTACTGTACATAAAACTGGCGCACACATAGGTGCGCCCCTACTCATAGAAATGCTTTCGGGAGGTCGGAGCAATCACCGGCCCTGCCCGCACATGATATCATATGCAAAAAGCACACAGCCGTCTGCGGTCTGTGTGCTTTTATGCTGTACGTGTGAGGAAGTCACGAAGGTTTTCTATGGGTATGGGGCGGGAGTATTTGTAGCCTTGCAGGTAGCTCGCCTGCATACCTATGCAGTGCTGTTCGTCGCGATCGTCCTCGACGCCCTCGAAAAGCACCGAGTAGTTCAGCTTCTTGAACATTCCCGCGAAGGTCTTGACCATGAACTCTCCCGATTCGCTGCGGTTGGATTCTATGAGCATGGAGCGGTCGAACTTGATTATATCGAAAGGTATCTCCATGATACGCTCGAAATTCGAGTAGCCCGTCCCGAAGTCGTCCAGATAGAACTTTATGCCCAGCTGCCGAAGCTCTATGACGCGCTGCTTCATGAGGTTGAAGTCGCTTTCGGAGCGGCTCTCGGTGATCTCAACGGCTATCTTGCCGAAGGGTATCCCGTTGCCCGCGATGATGTTCTTGACGTCCCCGCAGAAGCTGCCGTAACGGAGGTCTATCGCCGAGAAGTTGACGGATATGCGCTGGATATCGTAGCCGTTCTCGAGCATTTCCCTTATGGCGCGGCAGGTCTTGTTGAGTATTATAAGGCTTAGGGCGTGTATGCAGTTGTTCTGCTCCGCAAGTGGAATGAACACATCGGGGTAGACTATGCCCGTCTTATCGAGCTGCAAGCGCATGAGCGCTTCGGCGGTGTCGTACTTGCCCGTGCGGATATTGTAGACAGGCTGGCAGTAGACAAGCACCCTCGGGTCGTCCAGATCGCGGCGGGAGGCTATCTCCGCAAGTTCTCCCAGAATGTAGCCCGAGTCGTAGAAGTCGTTGATATCGTTTTCATCAATATAGTGAATGTTTGTGAAAGCGGTGTTCTTCTCGGCGTATTCGATGAGCTTTATGTAGTCCTTTGCGGAGGTGACCGATCTTGTGGAGCGGCAGACCACCAGTTTGTAGTCAAGGCGGAAGCGCTCGTAAAGCTCCTTGAATTCGTCGGTCATGCGGCGGGTAAGGTTCTCGATATTGGCGTCCGCGGGAAGGCTGAGGAGAATGCGGTCATCGGGGAATCTGTAGAGAACGCCGTTACGCGCGTTGCGGCGCAGGAAGGCGTAGGACTCCGTCATGAGGTCGTTCGACTCTCTCAGAGCGTTAAGGAACCCGCGGATAATGCAGCTTATCAGCACGAACTGCTCCTTGCGCTCTATGCGCTTGTCATGCTCGGGGTAGAAGAAGGTCTCGGAAACGGTGCCGATCTCGGTATCGTAGGGGTTGGAGTGAAAAAGGTAGATGATACCGATGACGGGGAAAATGCAGGCGGCGTTGGTGTAAGAGGTCTGCCCGAAGAACCCCTGTACCAGCATAGTCGCGAGCGAAACGATGTTCACGCTCATAAGCCCCGAGAACACTCTACTAAGCAGTCTGTCGCGGTGCTTGATGGTGGAGTAGATTATCGACCCGTAGAACATGGCGTACATATAGGAAAAGATATTGAACCCGAAATGCGCGGTGCCGTCCGCCGAGATGTAGAAGCCGTTATGAGAGCGGGTCATAATAAGATCGACGCTCACGGCAATGACGAAAATAGCTGCGGTCACGGAATCAAAAAACTTCCTGCTGGCGTGAAGTCTGAGGGGCTCCTGTATATAAACGGTATAGATGATAGGCACCATACAGAGCGACACGTAATGCACAAGCCGCAGGATATAGACAGCGGTGCTTTTTGCGGCAGCTTCATCGGAAGCGGCGAGGGTGTTGAACATAAGGCTCGCGGTGGAGGATATGTAGACCAGCACTATCATGATGATGGTGTACTTGAAATACTTATCCTTCCGCACAAAGGTCTGAATGAGCAGCATGAAGAGGATGATACAGAGCGCCAATACGGTCACGTCGCCTATGGGCATATACTTTTTCATGGGGTCTGCGGCTGCTTCCGCCGTGAATAATGTGGGCAGGGTGCCGTTTGTCATGCTGTTCACCGCCTTTCATGATACTCTTATTTTATAATATTATATCATTTTAAACCTATTTTGTCAATATATTTACAGAAACACATATTACAAATTGCTATTTTTGACATATTGCACAAACCGAAAAGCATTTCGTAAATTGCGAAAACGTTTAGTTGCAGCATTTCTTACAAATAAAAGAATTGTTAATTTTAACTAATTATCCGCTTGTTCACAAAAAATTCAGTATTTTAGTTGCCTGCGACAGAGCTGTACAAAAATCGCTACAACCTGTAATCAATTTGTAATAATTACGTGATATCCCGCCTGCGGAAGCCTTGCGGCGGCTTCTGTGAAAGGCTCGGGAAAATTTGTGAGGGGGTATTGACTAACACAATATCTTGTGGTATAATAGTTTAAACGGACGGTATATCAAGCGTTTTTTAGCGATCTTCGGGAAATCGACACGGTGAAAATTTACAAAGAATTTACAAATTACATGGCTGTAATAATTATACCTTGATTTGTAACCGTTTCGGAGCGGCGAGGGCTTTTCAGAACGGCTTGTGTCCGAAATTTTTCTCCTGTAGGAATGCGATTTGTTGTTTTTGACCGTTGCAATTTCCGCGCGGATAGTGTATAATAGTATCAGCAGGGGTGAAAAGTGTGTAAAAGTGGGGGACGAGCCCACGGTACGCACTTCGAGCTGTGCTATAACTGCCGCGAGGGGGGAACAGCCGTGTTGAAGGGTACTTATACGCAGTCCGTGGACGCTAAGGGCAGAATGGCTTTCCCCGCAAGGCTCCGCGAGGTCATGGGCGAAAGAATGGTGCTTACCCGCGGGGTGGACGACTGCATAGCGGTATACACCGAGCAGGCGTTCGACGATCTGGCGGCGCAGATAAACGCTCTGCCCATGTCGAAGCGCATAACTTTGCAGAGGATACTCGTCGCGGGCGCGGCGGACGCGGAGCCCGACAAGCAGGGACGCATACTCATACCCGCAAGGCTCAGAGAGCTGGCGGGGATAGAGGGCGAAGCCGTAGTCGCGGGCGTTGCCGACCACTGCGAGATATGGAGCGCGGAGAGATGGGAGAAGCTGAGCGGCGGCTTTACCGACGAAGACCTGATGGAGGCTCTGAAGGGGGCTGACTTCTGATGGAGGGCTTTGAGCACGTTTCGGTGCTCCTGAATGAAACGATAGACGCGCTGGCGGTCAAGCCCGACGGCATATACGTTGACGGCACCGCGGGCGGCGGGGGGCATTCTTACGCGCTGGCGGTAAGGCTCGACCCCGAAAGGGGACGGCTCATCGCGACCGACCGCGACCCCGAGGCTGTAAGGGCTGCTTCGCAGCGCCTGGCGGGGCTTCCCGCCGAGGTGGTACACGCGGAGTTCTCGGATATGCGCAGGGTGCTCGAAGAAAGAGGGATATCCCGCGCGGACGGGATAATGCTCGATATCGGCGTATCGTCACATCAGCTCGATGCGGCGGAGAGGGGATTCTCTTTCCATAACGACGCGCCGCTCGATATGAGAATGAGCGGCGAGGGAATGAGCGCACGGGACGTTGTAAACGATTATTCCTATGAGCGGCTCAAGAAGATACTTTACGAATACGGCGAGGAGAAGTTCGCACCCGCGATAGCAAAGGGCATCGTTTCGGCGCGGGCGGACAAGCCTATAGAAACTACGCTTGAACTGGCGGAGATAATCAAGGCGAGCGTGCCGCAAAGGGTGCGCCGCGAGAAGAATCCCTGCCGCAAGACCTTTCAGGCGATACGCATAGAGGTCAACGACGAACTGGGACAGCTGGACAGGGCGCTGGACGAGGCGTTCTCTCTGCTGAACGTGGGGGGAAGGCTCGCTGTGATAACCTTCCATTCCCTCGAGGACAGAATGGTGAAGCAGCGGTTCGCGGAGCTGACGAAGGGCTGTACCTGCCCGCCCGATTTCCCGCAGTGCGTATGCGGGAAGAAGCCGCGGGGAAGGCTCGTGTTCAGGAAAGCCGTCACCGCGTCGGAGGAGGAGCTTGAAGCGAATCCCCGAAGCCGCAGCGCGAAACTGAGGGTCATCGAAAAGCTGAGAGACTCGGTATTTGACGAATAAACATACAGACAGATAACAGGGGAGCCTGACTGATAATTGGGGGTGGTCGATATGGCAGTAAATGTTGATCTGGCTTACGAATATCCTGAAAAAGTGCTTATCGGCGAGCATGAGGAGGAATACGCCGAAAGGATAAGAGAGATAAGAAGCGCCAACAAGCGCAGGAAAAACGCGGCTATCGTCAAGATAATCGTCATGGCGGTCATAGTGTTCACCCTCTTTTCGGCAATGATATACGGCAGGGTGGAGCTCTCGAAGCTCTATTCTGAGAACACGACCCTTCGCTCGGAGCTATCGGTCATAAAGAGCGAGAACGTCAGCTTGGAATCCGAACTTGCACAGCAGGCGGGGCTCACAAAGGTCGAGGAATACGCCGAGACGCGGCTGGGGCTGCAAAAGCTCAACAAATCCCAGATCGAGTACATAGAGATCGAGGAACAGACCGCCGCCGAGCCCGTGAACAGCGATGAGGGAAATATTTTTGTAAGGATAACCGCTAAGTGGAACGATTTTCTGGAATATCTCGGACTTTGATGAATAGAATATAATCAGCGGGAGTTCCCGCGGGCAGGGAAGTTAAGAGCATTGGAAAAGTGTTTTTAGCTTTCTTGTTGTATACTCCCATCTGTTTCAAAGCCGACAATAGATTCGTGCAGAAACGGATTTTATCAAGGCGCACGACCCGACCGCAGTTGGGCTGGCGCCCTGCAAGGGAGTGCAACGCAGAGAAAATCTGTTTCTGTGCGAAGATATTGGTGGATTTGGAACAGAGGGGAGTATATATATGTTAAGATACGCGGATCGCAAAAGAAAGGTGGAGACTGCATGATCGACAGACCGAGCGAGCGCATGAAACGCAGAGTGCTGATATGGATAACGCTGCTCATATTGGTCGTGGTCGGGTATACGATATGGTGCATATATAAGGTGTCTATACTCGAAAGCGCGAAATGGCAGGCTCTTGCCAATTATCAGCAGCTCACCAGCACCACCGTCACCGCTTCCCGCGGGACGATATACGATTCCCATGAGCAGGTGCTGGCGCAGAGCGCTACCGTATACACGGTCTATTCTGACAACAATATGCTGTGGGAGCATATCGACGGCAAGGATGATGAGATAGCCTCACTCAAAAAGGCTGTGGCTTCCGCCGATACCGAAAAGGAGCGGGAGGAATTTACCGAACGGCTCTCGTCTACCCTGAGTACGGCTGACACCGAAAAGGCGCTCAAAAACTTCATGCCCAAGCTGCTGGGGATAAGCGAGGCGGAATTCTCCTCGAAGATATCCGACAGGAAGCTCATGTACAATATCCTCAAAAAAGAGGTCGAAAAGAGTGTCGCCGACAAGATAGAGGACTTCATGACCGAGCACGGGCTCGACGGCATACGCTGCGACCCCACGAGCAAGAGGTTCTATCCTCAGAATTCTCTCGCCGCCAACGTCATCGGACACACCGATTACGAGGGCAGGGGCATATACGGGCTCGAAGCCTATTACGACGATCAGCTCGCGGGCATAGACGGACGCATAATCACCGCCGCCGATAAGTACGGCACGGAGATACCCTACAAATACAAGCAGAGCTACGAGGCTCAGGACGGGGATTCGATATACCTTAATATCGACACGAACATACAGTATTATCTCGAAAAGGCTCTGCAAAGCGCGGTGGAGACACATCTTCCCTCGGAACGTGCCTGCGGGATAGTCATGGACCCCATGACGGGGCGGGTCCTCGCTATGGCGACAAATTACAGCTACGACCCAAACGACCCCTCGGCGATAACCGACCCCGAAGCCGCCGCGAAGCTGAAGGAGCTGGAGATAGCGGGGAGGACGGATTCCAAGGAATACTCCGACACCCGCCTTACCGCCTGGAGCATACAGTGGAAGAACAAGGCTATATCGGAGCTTTACTTCCCCGGTTCGGTATTCAAGGTAATAACAGGCTCCTCGGCACTGGAGGAGAACGCCATAACCCTCGAAGATACTTTCTACTGCGGCACGCAGATAAACGTTCAGGGCGCGGAGGAACCCTTCCACTGCTGGTCTACGGTAGACCACGGCAGTCAGACTTTACAGGACGCCATGACAAATTCCTGCAACCCCGCATTCATACAGATAGGACAGAAGCTGGGCTCGGAGAAGTTCTACAAATATCTCAGAGGATACGGGCTCACCGACTACACGGGCATAGATCTCCCCGGCGAGGCTATGAGTATCACGAGGACAGCCGATCAGATGACGCTGGTCGATCTGGCGGCGGAGTCCTTCGGTCAGTCAAACAAGATCACTCCGATCCAGATGATAACCGCGTATTCGGCGGTAATAAACGGCGGCTATCTCATGACCCCGCAGGTGGTCGATAAGATAATCGACTGCAACGGCAACATAGTCAAGGACTTCGAGCCCGTCGTAAAAAGACAGGTCATCTCGGAGGAGGTCAGCGCTTCCATGCGGACTATCCTCGAAAACGTCGTGAACGATCAGCAGGGCTCAAACGCCTACATTCAGGGCTACCGCATAGGCGGTAAGTCGGGTACGTCCCAGAAGCTGGATATAGACCCAACGGGTCAGAAGGATTATGTGGCTTCATACTGCGCCTTCGCGCCCGCAAACGACCCGCAGGTCATCGTGCTGGTAATGGTTGATGACCCGCAGGGCGGCGAATTCTACGGAAGCCAGGTGGCGGCGCCTGTCTGCACTCAGGTGCTTCTGGACGTTCTGCCCTACATGGGACTTCTGCCAGAGTACAGCGACGAGGAGCTGGCACAGCTTGCGGTGGCAGTCCCCAACGTTGAGTACATGACCGTCGATGAGGCGAGAAACACCATAGAAGCGCTTTCGCTGAGCGTTGAGGTCGAGGGAAGCGGCGATACGGTGCTGAAACAGTCGCCCCTCGGAGTTACGATAGAGCGCGGCGGACAGGTGGTGCTCTACACCGATAACACGACCCCCGAACGGACGGTGACAGTACCCGACGTGGAGGGAATGTCGAAGGAATACGCCCGTCAGGTGCTTCAGAGCTACGGGCTCAACATGACCACCAACGGTACAGGCTCCGACAGCGAGTACAGCCTTGCGGAAGCCAATAACATGACAGGCAGGACAGTCCCCGTGGGGACGGCTATAACCGTCAGCTTCAGCGATCAGTCGGTGGCTACCTGGTGATACGGATACGGACACAGATACTATATAAAGGAAGATGAAGATGGATATGAGGCTTTCCGAACTTATAAAGGAACTGGATATTGACACCCGCCTTGACGGGGATATGCTCATAACGGGCGTGACCTCCGACACGAGGACGAAGCTCGGGGAGGGCTTTGCGTTCGTCTGCATAAAGGGCGGCACCTTCGACGGGCATAACGCCGCCGCCGATATGGTCAGCCGCGGAGCCGCAGTGGTGTTCTGCGAGCGGGACTTAGGGCTCGAAAATCAGATCATCGTCGAGGACACGAGGGGACTTTTCCCTCACCTCTGCGCGGCATGGTTCGGACACCCCGAGAGGGAGCTTACCATGATAGGCGTGACGGGAACCAACGGAAAGACCACTATCACCACGGTGCTGAAAAAAGTGCTGATGTCATTCGGAAAGAAGTCGGGGCTCATCGGCACCTGTCAGAACGAGATAGGCGATGAGATAATACCTACCGCGAGGACGACCCCCGAGCCCTACGACCTTTTTGAGCTCCTGCGCAGAATGGCTGACGCGAAGTGCGAGTATGTGGTCATGGAGGTATCTTCGCAGGGTCTGGAGCAGAAAAGGACGGGTCCCTGCCGCTTTGCGATAGGTGCCTTCACGAACCTCACGCAGGATCATCTGGACGTTCACGGGACTATAGAGAACTACTATCAGGCGAAAAAGCTGCTGTTCTCGATCTGCGACAGAGCGCTCATAAACATCGACGACGAGTACGGCAGGCGCTATCTCTCGGAGATCACAGTTCCCGCCGAGACTTACGCTATAGAGAACAAAGCCGACTGGACAGCCGAGGACATAACCCTCGGGGCGAGCGGCGTTAAGTATATGTGCATAGGCAACGGGAGCAGGCATAACGTGAGCTTTGCGATGCCCGGGCTTTTCAACGTGTCGAACTCGATGGCTGTCATAGCCTGCGCGGTGGCGCTGGGCTTTGACGAGAAGAAGGTCATCACGGCGCTTGGGAGCATGACAGGCGTTCGCGGCAGAGCGGAGGTCATACCCACGGGGCTCGACTTCACGGTGATCTGCGACTACGCCCACACTCCCGACGCCTTAAAAAACGTGCTGAAAGCCATGAAGTACGGCGCGAAGGGAAAGATCAAGTGTCTGTTCGGCTGCGGCGGCAACCGCGACAATAAGAAGCGTCCGCTTATGGCGAAGGCTGCGGCGGAAAATGCGGATTTTCTGATCGTTACCAGCGACAATCCCCGCAACGAGGATCCCGACGCTATCATAGACGAGATACTCACGGGGCTTGAAGGCAGCAGCACTCCCTATATCCGCATAACCGACAGGCGCGAAGCCATCAAGTGGGCGATACGGAACGCCGAGAAGGACGACATCATCGTGCTTGCGGGCAAGGGTCACGAGGACTACCAGATACTCGCGGGGGGCGTAAAGATACATTTTGACGAGCGCGAGGTAGTAGCCGAGGCGCTGGAGGAAATTCGGAAGTAGGCATTTCCAATCATCAAAGGTTTCCGGAGGGAGCATTTCATAATGGAAAGTATGAAGCTATCGGAGATAGTTAAAGCGGTGGAGGGCAGTTTCGGCTTCCCCGCCGATATGGAAAAGGAGATAAGCTCTATATCCACCGACACGCGCACCATAGAGCGGGGCTCGGTGTTCATAGCGCTGGCGGGGGCGAATTTCGACGGTCACGACTACGGCGCGAAGGCTATGGAGCAGGGCGCGGAAGCGGTCATTGCCGAACGCCCTATACAGGGGGCTAAGTGCATCATAGTCGATTCGACGGCTAAGGCGCTGCTCTCACTTGCGGGATATTACCGCAGGAAATTCGATATACCCCTCATCGGCATTACGGGGAGCGTCGGAAAGACCACTACAAAGGACATGACGGCGCTGGTGGTGTCGAAAAAATTCAAGACTTTAAAGACCGAGGGCAACCACAACAACGAGGTCGGTATGCCCAAGACCCTTTTCGAGCTGGATAACAGCACGGAAGCGGCGGTCATTGAGATGGGAATGAACCACTTCGGTGAGATATCGCGGCTCAGTATGTGCTGCGAACCTACTGTCGCGGTGATAACGAATATAGGTCATTCGCATATCGAGAACTTAGGTTCTCAGCAGGGCATACTCAAGGCGAAAATGGAGATACTCGACGGGGCGGGGTATGACGCTCCGCTGGTGCTGTCTATGGACGACAAGCTGCTCTCGAAGGTCGAGCCGCGGCACGGCAGGCGGATAGTGTTCACCTCGGTGAGCAAAAAGGCTGCCGATGTTTACGCCTCGAAGCTCAAAGCTGACAGCGAGGGCGTTTCATTCACGATAAATTACGAGGGCGGGAGCGTTCCCGCAAGGATAAATTGCCTCGGCGAGCATAACGTCCGCAACGCTCTGACGGCTTTCGCAGTGGGTATGCTCCTCGGCATAGAGCCCGAGCTCATGACCGAAGCGATAGCGGAGTTCCGTCCGCATGGCATTCGTCAGAATATCCGCGAGGTAAGGGGAATGACCTTCATCGTGGACTGTTACAACGCCGCTCCCGATTCAATAAAGGCGGGGCTTTCGGTGCTCAGACAGACCGCCGTTGGCGAGGGCGGACGCAGAGTAGCGGTGCTGTCGGATATGCTGGAGCTTGGCGAGAAGTCCGCGAGCCTGCATAAGCTGGCGGGCGAATATGTGGCAGCCTCGGGCGCAGACCTGCTCTACTGCTGCGGCGAGGATTCGGCGAACTATGTTGAGGGCGCCGTGAAAAAGGGCATGAATGCCGAAAATTGCAGGCACTTTGCAAGCAAGCAGGAAATGAACGAAGCCCTGAGAGCCGAGCTTCACGAGGGTGATGCGGTGCTTTTCAAGGCGAGCCGCGGAATGAAGCTCGAAGAAACGGTAGATGCTCTGGAGTAAGCTGGGGATAACGGCTGTCTTGCAGCTTGCCCTCGGGTGGCTGCTGGGGCTCATGCTGATACCCGTGTTCAGGCGCATGAAAACGGGCAAATACTCCCCCTACATCGGCGACCGCTTCAGGACAGACGGGAGCGAGCCCGCTTTCGGCGGGGTGAACGCGCTCATAGTGTTCGCTTTCGGGAGCTTTGTATCGGCGGCGTTCACGGAGCGCAGCGCCGTGCTGATAGCGGCGGCGATATTCGCGGCGGCTGTGACGGCGGCGGGGATATTCGATGATATCCTCATAGACCTGCGGGGCAGCAATGTGGGGATAAAGACCTCGGCGAAGCTCCTGTACACATACGCGGCGTGCCTTGTGCTGACACTCGTTTCGGTGAGAGCGGGCTGGTCGGGGACGGCGGTGATACTGCCATTCGGGGCGGGGATACTCGATTTCGGTATCGCATGGTATCCCGTGAACGCGGCGGTCATGACGGCGGTGATATACTCCTTCCGCGTCATGAACAGGTTCGGTACGGACGAGGAGACTTGTATAGGAGGGCTTGCGGGAACGGTCGGGAGCGTGGCTGCGCTCGGTATCTCGGCGGCGGGGACTGCCGCGAGGAACGATGAACTGACGGCTCTCGGAATGACCGCAGCGGCGGCTCTCATGACGAGCCTTATCTGGGGGCTTTCCCCCTCAAAGCAGCGCAGCGGCAGCTCGGGCGGATTTTTCGCGGGAGCGGTCATTGCGGCGGGGCTTGCGATGAGCGGTATGTTCGCCTTTGCGGTGCTTTTGACTGCGGGAGCGGCTGCGCTCGATGCGGTGTGCGGAGCGGTGCAGTTCCTGCACTACAGGCGCACGAAAAAGCTGCTGCTAAAGGGCTCGACCCTTCACGGACATCTGAAAAACAAAGGCAGCGGCGAGCGCGGAGTGCGGGAGTTCTCCGTGATCGCGGTGTTTGCCGTTATTGATATAGTATGCTGTGCCGCGGCGGTTTGGCTCGCGGTGTACGGCTTCGACAAGTATTACTAAGGCGAAAGGAGCGGAAATGGCTGCAAATATAGAGAAGATCTCCGCCCGAAAGGTGGGGCAGAAGCGCAGGAAGCTGAATTTCCGCTTTATCGGGCTGGAGGTCGATACGACGCTTTTCGTGCTGATCGTGGTCTTACTGGTAATGGGCATCATAATGATGTTCTCGGCGAGCTACGCCACGGCGCTGAACGAATCGGGTGACGGGTACTCATACGTAAAAAACCAGCTTTTCTGCGCGGCGCTCGGACTTGCGGTCATGTACATCACCTCTCACCTCGACTACAATTTCTTTTTCAATACAAAGATAGCCTACCTGTTCTATGCGGTGTCGTTTGCGCTGTGCGCGTACACCTCGGTGGCAGGCATAGAGGTCGCGGGAGCGAAGCGATGGCTCGACCTGTTCGGTATAACGTTTCAGCCCTCGGAGATACTCAAGATCGCCTATATAATAGTATTCGCCTACATACTGGCGGTGAACTTCAAGCACTTCGAGAAAAGCCTGAAATACTGCACCATGCCTTTCATCATACTCATGGGCATCACGATGGGGCTGCTGATGACGCAGCGGCATATGTCGGCGGTAATGATATTCGCGGTCATAGGCGTTTCGATGATGTTCGCAAGCGGTATGCCCCGTAAGCATTTCTGGATATTCATCGGGATATGCGGGGGCGCGGCGCTCATCGGCGGGCTTATCATGCTTGCATTAAAGGGCGGTAATTTCGGCTACATATCCGACCGTATCAAGAGCTGGCAGGACCCCATGTCAGACCCCTCGAACACCACACATCAGACCTACGAATCGCTGCTGGCGATAGGCTCGGGCGGCTGGTTCGGTCTCGGCTTCGGTGAGTCTCGGCAGAAGTACCTTTATCTCCCCGAGTCCCAGAATGACTTCATCTTCTCGATAATCGTCGAGGAGCTGGGCTTTGCGGGTGGACTTACCGTGGTGCTGCTGTTCGTGCTGTTCATGCTCAAAGGCTTCCAGATAGCCGTCAGCGCCCGTGACCGTTTCGGAATGCTCCTTGCGACGGGCATCACGGTGCAGATAAGTATGCAGGCTCTCCTGAACGTCATGGTTGCGACGAACGGCTTCCCGAACACGGGCATATCGCTGCCCTTTTTCAGCGCGGGAGGAACAGCCCTGATCTTGCAGCTCTTTGAAATGGGCATACTGCTCTCGGTATCGCGGCAGAACCTCAAACGCTCGGCGGCAAAGCGAATCAAAGCCAAGGACGAAGCAAGGCGTGCCGCCGATGAGGAGGAGGGCAAAAATGGCAGCAGAAATGTCGGACACGCACAGAGCTGAGAAGGGTGAGATACGTGAGAAAGATCGTTCGGACTGCCAAGGATATATCGGCGGGAAAATACGGGCTTTGGGAGCTGATACAGCCTATCTGGTATAAGGCTGACATCTACGGCGGCAGGGCTGCATATGAGAGCAGTGCAGCTTGTCTTACAGCGGCACAGCGGCGGGCGCTGGCGTGGGTGAGGTACAATAACGAAGTGTTTGAAGGCGGTCACAGGCAGTTCCTTATGAATGATGTGGGGATAGTCTGGAAGGATGCTCTCGAAGCTATGGAAATGGCGGGCGCGGAAAGCTCGGCTGACAGGCTTCGGAGGATAGCCGCAGCTTTCGGCGGTGAGATACCTTTTGAAAAAGAGGAGCGCCTAAGAGCATTCGATGAGCTTTGGGAGAACGGCGTTCTGCGTGAGCTGCTCGGAAAGTGCGACAGTGAATACACCTACGGCGATCGTGCGGATAAACTGACGGAAATGCTCGCGGAGTATGCAAAGGCGCACCCCGCAGAGTTCGCCGTTGAGACCGAGCCCGAACGTCCGCCTTTGGGGACATACATCAAAAAGCGCATCATTCGCACTGCCGATGAGATAGCGGCGGGAAAATATGATATGAATAATTTGCTGGCGCCCGTGTATAATGAGATATACATTTACGAGAGCAAAGCCCGCTACGACAGCGACTGCCTGCGGTTCAGCAAGGCACAGCGGCTCGCGAACGCATGGGATATATATAACAGTGAGGTGCAAAACGGCGGTCATCAGCAGTTCCTGATAAACTCTTCGGGGATAGTCTGGAGCGATGCTCTCGAATGTATGGAGACCGTTGGCGCGGATAAAGCGGCAGCTATACTCCGTCGGGTCATCAAGGCTTTCGGCGGGGAGATACCCTATGAGAGAAAGGAACGTTTAGCCGCATTCGACAGCCTTTGGGAGAGGCGGAACAAGACCTTTCCCGCCATGCTCGAAAAATGCGACAGGGACTATTATTCGGGAGGGTTTTCGTTAAAGACTGCCGCGCTGATCGACAGCTATATCAGGAGCTGCCCGCAGGAGTTTGCACTTGACGGGGAATTCAGGTTTGGAATTTAAGGAGATAAGTTTATGCTGAAGGTACTGCTTGCAGGCGGCGGGACCGCGGGTCATGTGAACCCCGCGCTCGCGATCGCCGAAGTGATAAAATCTCACCGCCCAGACGCGGAGTTCGCTTTCGCGGGCAATCCCGAAAAGCTCGAAGCGAAGCTCGTGCCGCAGGCGGGATATAAGTTCTATCCGATACAGGTGGAGGGCTTTCAGCGCCGTATCAGCGCCGAGAACATAAAGCGCAACCTCCACGCGGTAAAATGCCTTGTCTCCACGGGACGCAAGAGCAAAAAGATAATAAACGACTTCAAGCCCGATATCGTCATCGGTACGGGCGGATATGTGGCGGGTCCCGTCGTGCGGACAGCCGCGAAAATGGGCATAAAGACCGCTATCCACGAGCAGAACGCCTATCCCGGCGTTACGAACAAGCTGCTCTCAAAGTACGCCGATGCGGTGATGCTCACGGTAGAGGAAGCGAAAAAGTACCTCGACCCGAAGATCAAGTACACCGTGACGGGGCTCCCCGTCAGATCGGGATTCTCGAAGATCACGAAGGAACAGGCGCGGCGCGAGCTGGGCTTCGATAATGATACGGTGGTGATACTCTCCACGGGAGGAAGTCTCGGCGCGGGAGCGATAAACTCCACGGTACTCGACCTTATCGCATGGTACAAGCGTGAGGGGATAAAGGTCTGTCATATACATTCCTACGGCGGCAACGGCAGGGAAACGGAGTTCGAGAAATGCCTTGCGGAAAAGGGCGTCGATCTTAAAAACGACCCCTCGCTCATCGTTCGGGAGTACATCGACAATATGCCGACCTGCATGGCGGCGGCAGACCTTGTCATCTCCCGCTGCGGCGCGAACGCCCTGACGGAGCTTGAAGCTATGGGGCGGGGCTCGATACTCGTGCCCTCGCCTATAGTTGCGGGCAATCATCAGTATCACAACGGCATGGTGCTTCAGAGAGCGGGTGCGGCTATCGTCATAGAGCAGAAGGACCTGACGAGCGAGTGGCTGATAAACACCGTGAAAGACCTGCTGGGCGACAGAAAGCGTCTTGCGGCGCTCTCGGAGAACGCGGCGAAGCTGTATATATCCGACACGAATGACAGGATATGGGGCGCGATAGAGCCGCTTATAGGGGGCAAATAAGGGCAGACCCGACCCCACGATAATAAAACGAGGAATAATAAACACTATGGCTATAAGACCATCAATGGATTCCATAAAAACTCCCGATCTGAAAAATCTCGATAAGGAACAGTCGGAGAAGCTCAGCAGCCGCGACCTGCACCCGAATATGGACGACGGGAGGGTACGCCGCGAGTTTATGCCCGTATCGCCCAAGGGCGGCGACTTCGAGGTCAAGCCGAAGGACGAATCCCTTACCGACCGCGGTGAGAAGGACTACGAACAGTTCGAGACCAAAAGTACCCGCGACGCAAAAAGCAAATCTGCGGGACACCTCGATCAGGGTGTACTCGTCCACGGGAGCTATATCGCAAGAAAGCGACTCATACGCATCATCACGATACTCGCCGCGGCACTGATACTCTGGGTGCTTTTTGCGCCCCCGATCTTTTCGGCGAACGATACCGAGAACGACTGCCGCTATGAGGACATTTTTGCGAACAAGGGCTCGTCCCAGTATAAGACGGAGATACTCGGCAAGGGATACGTTTACAATCTTGACGCCCTTTCGAGCGACCAGTCGGAGAGCTACCGCATATGCACAGTTGCCTTCGATGTGAACAATTACCTGCCGCTTCCCGTGGATATCAAGGACTATGCGGTCTCATTCGGGGGCGATTTCAAGGACAACATCGTTTACGCCTACGCCGACAACGATGCGAAGCATATACCTTCCATGACGAAAAAGACCGTACACGTAAATATACTGATAAACAAGTCGGGGCTGAGCGACGGCGAATTCGACCGCGCGATAACCTCGCTCATGCTGACAACCAAGGGCATGAAGAAGTTCGGGGTGCTGCCCTGCGTTCCCGCGGTCATGAGCGTTTCGGATTACCTCACCTTCGACCCCGATGTGAAGTAGGGGCGCCGAGAGGGGCAAAAGTTTAGGAGAGAGTGAAAATGGCAGAGAGGTACAACAGAGCCGCAGGGACTTCGGGAGTGAGCAGAGCTTCATACTCGGGGGCGGCAGTCCGCCACAGCAGGCGGAGAAATACAGTGAATCTCTATACCACCATCGCGGCGGCGGTGACGGCGGCGCTGGGCTCGCTTCTGAGCCTTAACGTGCTGTTCAATCTTTCCCCGACGGGGCTCACCGTCAACGGTGTGACCCTTTACACTCCCGAGCAGATACAGCAGATAGGCGGTCTCGTGCCCGGTCAGAACCTTGTCAGGCTCAACACCGAGTTCATCGAGCGGCGGCTTACCGAGAACCTTGTTTACATCGACGATGTTTCGGTGCTTAAAGATTACCCCGACGGACTGATAATCAACATCACCGAGGCGGTGCCATCGGTGCAGATAGAATACGACGGCGGCTACTGTACCATGTCGCGATCGGGCAGGCTGCTGGAGATAGGCGAGAGCGAGCGCAACAAGAAGCTGCCCCTCGTGACGGGCTTCGAGCTTGCGGGCTACGAGACCCCCGAACAGAAGGAGAAGCGCCTTGAAGCCGAGGAGATCGACCCCATAGGCGCTCCCGAAAAACCCGATATAAAGGCGGGGATGCCCGTGGCTTCCGACGACGATCAGAAAACGGCTATACTTACGGAGCTGCTGGAAAAGCTCGATAAGCTGCAAATGGACAAGGTAGCGAAGATAGACCTGAAAAACCGTATCGACATCAAGATGACCTATGACGGACGTATGCAGCTGGAACTCGGAAGCTCTGTCGATCTGGACATAAAGCTGACCACGATCAAGGCGGTCATAGACAAGGAGCTGCCCGAGGGCTTCGAGGGTACGCTCCGATATAACACCATAGACCACAGCGTTTCGGTCATTCCCAAGAAGAACGATGTTCCCCTTGCGATAAGCGGCAGGAGCACGACGGACGGGCAGACTTCGGACAGTCAGGCTCCCGCTGCGGGCTACTATGACGAGAACGGCGTCTATCACGACGGCTCGGAACAGCAGGCTGCGGACGGCTACTATGACGACGGTACGGGCTACAGCGGCTACGACGACGGAACGGGCTATTATGACTACGGTAACGATCAGGGCTACGGGTATGACTACGGCTACGACCAGAACTATGGCTATGATTACGGTTACGGGTATGAGCAAACGTGGTAAAAGTGCATAAAATGTGCAGCACAAAATGCTTGATGGTTGTGCTGTCAGCTAAAATTTGATAGAGGGTCTTTTTGAGACTTTACAATCCGCGAATTTTGTGATATTATTATAGTATATCTATTATTGTGTCTTTTTTTGGACAATCGGACGTAAAAAGATCATAACCGATGTTCCGATAAAGCGGTAAATTTTGAGGAGGATGTAGAAACATGGCTTACGAGTATGTTGAGGCTCCCGTAGAGGGTGCCAAGATCAAGGTCATCGGTGTAGGCGGCGGCGGCGGAAACGCGCTAAACAGCATCGCGGATCAGGGTATCATCGGAAATGTTGATTACATAGCTATCAATACCGATATACAGGCGCTTAAAAATTCCAAGGCGACCGAGAAGATACAGATCGGAGCGAAGCTCACTCACGGTCTCGGCGCGGGTGCAAAGCCCGAGGTAGGCGAGGCTTCCGCTATCGAGAGCCAGGACGAGATCACCGAGGCTCTTAAAGACGCGGACATGGTATTCATTACCGCAGGCATGGGCGGCGGTACGGGTACGGGCGCGGCTCCCGTTGTGGCGAAGATCGCTCACGACATGGAAAAGCTCACCATCGCAGTAGTCAGCAAGCCTTTCAGGTTCGAGGGCACAAAGAAGCTCGAAAAGGCTGAGAAGGGTATAAACGCCCTGCTCGACAACGTTGATGCGCTCATCGTTATCCCGAACCAGAACCTTCTTGCGACGGGTCAGAAGCTCACCATGAAGCAGAGCTATGCTCTCTCGGACGAAGTGTTAAAGACCGATGTTATCTCCATAGCCGAGATAATCACCCGTCATGACGAGATAAACGTTGACTTCGCGGATATTACCACTATAATAAAGAACGCGGGCTTTGCTCACATGGCTATCGGCAGAGGTCAGGGCAAGGACAAGGTGCCCGAGGTCGTTGCACAGGTCATCAAGAGCGACCTGCTCGATACCTCCATCGCAGGTGCTAAGAGACTGCTCGTAAACATCACCATGAGCGAGGATATAGTAGTTGACGAGATCGACGAGCTGACCAACGCCATAACCGAGGCTGTTGACGAGGACGCGGAGATCATTTTCGGCAACGGCTACGACAGCAACATGAACGACGAGGTCAAGGTGACGGTCATCGCTGCGGACTTCGACGGAAGCGCTGCGATCAGAGAGGAAGCCGCAGCAGCACAGCAGGCTCAGACCGCTGCAAGACCCGTATTCGGTCAGCAGCAGGTCAATATGCCCCAGGGTACGCCCTCCGCTGCCGAGAAGTCGGCTAAGGATCAGGCGGAAGCCAACCACCGCGCAGGCGTGAAGGCTGCCGATAATCCTACCTACTACGACGATATTTTCAATATCTTTAAGTCGAAGTAAGCGTGGGCGAAATTTGATATTACTCAGCCGTCCGTGAAAGCGGACGGCTTTTTTACGGAAAAATGTACTAAATCGGGCTGATAGAAGTTCGCTTTTTATTGAATGTGCGGAAAATAAATCGTTAATGTGAACAAAGTAAATGATTTATTTTTGTTTAAAGTGATGAAGTTTTACGAAATTTTAGAATTCTGTTGAAAATTTCAG
Source organism: uncultured Ruminococcus sp. (assembly GCA_902781565.1). Taxonomy (GTDB): domain Bacteria; phylum Bacillota; class Clostridia; order Oscillospirales; family Ruminococcaceae; genus YE71. Next base: position 4,292 of record CACZJT010000033.1, on the reverse strand, counting down.
AAAAGTATAGTATAATTAAAACGTAAATATTATTTTAGGGGGAATCATGTATGGATCTCAGTAAGCTCAGAACTGTCAGAATGGGCGGTTACGATAAACAGGACGTTATGGCGACTATCGAGGACTTTGAGTCTAAGGTGGATTCGCTCGAAGCTAAGGTAAAGCAGCTCGAGGAAGATAACGAGCGCCTTGAGTATAAACTCGCAAAGGCGGGCGGCGGTTCCTCCGAGGAAGACGAGAGGGCTATGGAAGAGCTTCAGAATAAGGTCGCGGAGCTCGAAGGTCAGCTCGCCGACAGAGAACAGAAGCTCGAGGACGCCAAGAACAAAATGGCGGGGCTCATGGCTTCGGGAGATAACTCCAATCTACAGCTCGCAGACCTCGAACAGCAGATGTCCGATAAGGATCAGCAGATAGCCGAGAGGGACGACGAGATACAGCACCTCGAAGAACAGCTCGAAAGAGTGCGCGAGGATCTTAATCAGGCTAACAAGGATCTCGAAGAGACCGAGAACGCCCTCACCGAGACCGAACAGGCTCTCACCGAGAAGGAGAACGAGGTGGGCGATCTGGAGAGAAAGCTCGAGGAAGCGAAGAACGCTCCCGCGGCGGCTCCCGCTGTTTCGGCTCCCGCTTTCGATATGACCGAGATATTCGTTCAGGCACAGAATTCCGCAAATATGATCGTTGCCAAGGCTAACGAGCAGGCTCAGAACGCCGTTGCCGAAGCCGAAGCTAAGGCTGCCGCTATGGTGAACGATGCAAATGCACAGGCAGAGCAGACAGTTGCAGACGCTGAGGAGAAGGCAGAGCAGACCGTAAGGACTGCGGAGGAGAGAGCTGTTCAGATCACCGAGGACGCTACTTCCGAGGCTTACAAGACCACTACCGAGGCAGAGGCTACCGCTGCCAAGACTATAGAGGACGCACAGAATCAGGCTGCTGTCATCAGATTGCGCTCCGATGAGCTGAGAGATGAGCTGAAAGAACAGTTCGATGCCCTCAATGATACCGTTTCCAACCTGCTTGCACAGATCAACGACCTCAGCGGCGAGAGCATGAGAATGGCGAGCCGCGCGAGAGACCTCGTTGACGAGGGTCTTGATCTCGTTGAGGGTGAAGCATGAGCGCGGATAACGCTGTGAAAAGGATACGCACCGAGGAGCTCAGAGAGCTTGCGCCCACGCTCAAAGCGGGGGACAAAGTGCTGCTGACGGGGACGGTCTATACATCCCGCGACGCGGCTCACAAACGTATAAATGCGCTTCTCGACGAGGGCAAAGAGCTGCCCTATGAGCTTCGCGGCGCGGTGATATACTATGCGGGTCCCACGCCCGCACCCGAGGGCAAGCCCATAGGCTCCTGCGGACCCACCACCAGCGGGCGCATGGACAGGTTCGCCCCGAGGTTCCTCGATCTCGGACTTGCGGCGATGATAGGCAAGGGCGAGCGTAACGAAGCTGTCTGCGAGGCGATAGTGCGCAACGGCGCGGTGTATTTCTGCGCGGTGGGCGGCTGCGGAGCGCTGGCGGCAAGCAGGATAAAGTCCTGCGAGGTCATAGCGTTTGAGGATCTGGGCTGCGAGTCGGTAAAGCGGCTGTACATCGAGGATTTTCCCGTGGTGACTGCCATAGACTGTAACGGCGGGAACCTCTTCAAGACGGGCAGGGCGGAATACGCTCAATAAGCCATAAGATATCCGATTTTTGCGGGAAAAGCGATCGGTATTCGATCGGTCGCTTTTCCTGTTTGCATTTTGTGTACAAAAATAACAGGCAGAATTTGTAAAGTGTTACGAAAATTAGAAGATATTTAATTTATTTTGAATGTGACTTGACTTTTTTGTTATGATGTGTTATGCTTATAATGTAGGTGAAAATTTCCCCAAACAGTTTGACGGGCTGTCAGATGAGGAGCTTGCTGTGAAGGCTGCGGGCGATTCCGCGGCGGCTGCTGAGCTTATCGCAAGGGTGCTGCCGCCGATACGTGCGCTTGCTCACTCCATAGAGCCTTCGCTCTCGGAGGACTTGCTGCAAGAGGGGCTTATGGCTGCACTGGCGGCGATAGGGCGCTACGACCCCGAACGCGGGAAGGCGCTGACATTTTTCGTGCAGTGTGCGAAGAACCGTATGCTCTCCGAGGTGGCGAGGATAGCTCCCATAAGCGGAGCTGAGGGCGAGGAAACGCTCGAAACGATACCCGCAGAGGAGGAAGCTCCGAATGCAAGGCTCGAAGCGCTCTATGCGGCGATCGGAAGCTGTCTGACGGGGCTCGAAAGGGGTGCGGTGTCGCTGTATCTGGCGGGGCTGGGCTACCGCGAGATCGCGGCAGAGCTGGGTATCTCAGAAAAGTCTGTGGATAACGCCATGCAAAGGGCAAGACGCAAGCTGAGGGAGAAATTTGAAGCCGGACAAAAGCTCTAATTTTTATTGGTTACAAACAGATGTAACAGAAAGGTGATCACCATGTACGAGGACAAGACTTTGGTATGTAAGGACTGCGGCAACGAATTTATTTTTACTGCCGGAGAGCAGGAGTTTTACGCAGAGAAAGGGCTTACCAACGAGCCCAAGCGCTGCAAGGCGTGCCGCGCCGCACTGAAGGAGAAGAAATATGACGGCCCGATCTACACAGCTGTTTGTGACGCCTGCGGCGGCGAAGCCAAGCTCCGTTTCCAGCCTACAGAGGGCAGACCCGTTTATTGCAGCGAGTGCTTTGCCAAGATGAAGGGCAACAGATAATTTCGGCTATAGAATTATGAAAGTCAAAGGCTTCCGTTTTGCGCGGAAGCCTTTTTTTCATACACGCCGTATCTTCGCCCCGAGAGCGCCCAGCGCTTTTTCGATGGAGTCGTAGCCGCGGTCGATGTAGCAGACATTGGAAACGGTAGTCTCGCCCTCGGCGGCGCAGGCTGCAACACAGAGCGCCGCACCGCCACGAAGGTCGGGGGCGGAGACCTGCGCTCCCGTCAGGCGGTCAACTCCGCGGACAACGGCGACGCGCCCTTCGGTCTTGATGTCGGCACCCATTCGCACCAGCTCGTCAACGTGTCGGAAGCGGTTCTCGAAGATGTCCTCAACGAACAGCCCCATGCCCTTTGACTTAGCGAACGCCGCCATGACGATAGCCTGCGCGTCGGTGGGGAAGCCCGGGTAGGGGCAGGTGCGCACCGTGTTCACGCATCTGAGCAGCGGCGGAGCGCATATGTAGATACCGCTGCCGCTCGCCGTGACCCGACAGCCCGACTGCCGCAGGACGTTCGTGACCGCCTCAAGGTCGCAGACCCGCGCACCCCTTATATGTGCTTCGCCGCCCGAAGCCGCCGCAGCGCAGAGGTATGTTGCCGCGGCTATGCGGTCGGGCATGACCTCGAACTCGCAGCCGTGCAGCTCCGCGCGGGGAACTCCCTCGATGACGACGCGGTGGCAGCCTGCGCCTTTGATACGCGCTCCGCAGAAGTTCAAGAACCTGCCCAGCTCGGCGATCTCGGGCTCGCGGGCGGCGTTGACAATGACTGTCTCGCCTTCGGCGCAGACGGCGGCGAGCATTATGTTCTCGGTAGCTCCCACGGACGGGAAAGGCAGATTGACCGTGCAGCCGTGAAGCCCCTTGGGGCAGCGGCAGATGAGCCTGCCGTGTTCGTCGGTGATCTCGGCACCGAGCTGACGGAGTGCGGATATGTGCATATCAATGGGACGGGGACCGAGTTCGCAGCCCCCGGGGAAGCTCATGACACACTCACCGACGGCGCCAAGCAGAGCGCCCATAAAGATAATTGACGATCGCATTTGCCGCATGAGCTTATCGCCGATCTCGCAGCCAGAGAGTGTACGGGCGTCGATCTCGGCGCAGCCGTCGGAGAGTCTGCATTTACAGCCAAGGGAAGAAAGGATCCTGAGAGCGGCATAGACATCGGAAAGTTCGGGGCAGCGGGTAAGGCGAGTTATCCCGCCCGTGAGCACGCAAGCGGAAATGAGCGGCAGGACGCTATTTTTCGCGCCCTGAAGATCGAGCTCACCCGAAAGCCGATCCCCGCCCTCTATTTTAAGCAGCTGCATAATATCACCTCGCAAAGACTTTTCTACAGATTATGCCAAAAGGTGAAAGAGAGTTACAAATCATAATTTGTAAGGGTATCTCAATCCGATGTAGGGCGGGGCGGCACAACTGCGTTGGTGCAGCTCCCGCCATTTGCGCCGTTCGACCTGCATGATTCGGTGTAGGGTCGGGGCTTGCCCCGACCTCTTATAACGCACGCCCAATGTAGGGGCGAGCATTGCTCGCCCGTGTAG
>CACZJT010000032.1 GCA_902781565.1 uncultured Ruminococcus sp. | reverse complement strand
ACGACGAGGACGAGGAGCCCGAACCCGAGTACGACGAGGACGAGGAGCCCGAACCCGAGTACGACGAGGACGAGAAGCCCGAGCCCGAGTACGACGAGGACGAGGAGCCCGAACCCGAGTATGACGAGGAAGAGGAGCCCGAATCCGAGTATGACGAGGACGAGGAGCCCGAACCCGAGTATGACGAGGACGAAGATGAAGACGAAGACGAACGCTACTTCGACGATGATGACGAAGATGACGAAGAAGCGGACGATGACGACGATGAGCTCTACTATGATGACGACGAAGATGATGACGACGATGATGATGATGACGACGATGATGACTTCGTGCCGAAATTCGATATCATGGCGCTTCTTGACGAACAGCTCGAAAGTTACAGCGAGATGACCCTCGCCGAACGAATGGAGGAGATCGACGTCACCACAATGGAGATCACCCTTGACGATCTTGCAAAATATATAAAAGACTCACGAAAGAGGAGATGACCTTAAAATGGATATAAAGCTTGTTGACAGAGGTGACGTGGGAGAGCTTATCCTTATGGGTAAGCTGGACACTACGAATGCCGACAGGGTCAGCGAGGTCTTTCTGAAGGTCGCGGACAGATTCGGAAATATCACGCTCAATATGAGCGGACTGAAGTATATTTCGAGCGCGGGGCTTCGCTCTTTGAAAAAGCTATATATCAAAATAAGGGCAGGCGGCGGAGAGCTGAAGATCATCAATGCCATGCCTTATGTTCAGGAAGTCTTGGAAATGACGGGATTTGCGGAGTTGGTTAGTGTAAAATGACTATACGTAAGAGCACAATAGGAAAATATGCGAAAAAACTGCTGGCACTGGTGATGGCATTTTCATTTGTGTCTTCTTCGTTGTGCCTTGAAACGGTCAGCGCTTCCGCCTCCGAGAGCAGCAGTGCCGAAGTGCCGCAGGCGAACATTATCTCCCCTGCTTCCTCCGACACCGACGGACAGGACAAGATGGCTGTCTATAAGGACGGCATAAAGTACGAAACGACCATCAGTGCGAACAGCGACTGGGACGAGACCGTTGTCGAGGGCTCCACCGACCCTACGGTAAGGGCAAAGAGCGTTGAGGAATACAACGGTACGGTCAGTCCTATCCCCGTGAATGAGGATCTCTACACGCTGACCGTTTCGACGGGTATAAATGCGGGTACGTCGATAGAGTATTTTGCCATTCGCTACACAGATGCAAATGACACTCCGCAGACAAAGTATATCTTCCCGACTGCGGAGACCATCAGGATGAACGACGCCTACCTGGACAAGCTGGAGGGCGACGTTCCGGGCAAGGTATGGGTGTCCACAACAATAAAGGGCATAAGAAAGTTTGTTGAGGGAAACTTAGACGACCCTACTAATGTGTATTATGATTATTCCGAGGTAACGGTAGACCCCGACCGTTCGGTCATCGACAGCTATCTGTCCCAATTCATAGATTATGAGATCACGGATAATTACGCCGACGGCATGGTGAAGCGTTACGGCTCGGATTTCAAAAACGCCATAAACGAAAAGCACGAACATCTGCGGCAGATGTCTTATACGATCAACGAGACCACCGCCCCCGACGCGCTTTTTAAGGCGTGGTCTATAGACGAGATACTCTTCAAGACCGATACGCCCATAAAGAACGTGAATGCCATAGAGGTATTCATGGCGGGCGGCAAGTGGACGGTACAGGGAATGGCTGTAAGCAAGGTCACGAGCTTCGGCGGCTACGGTGAGTACGGCTTCTATTCCGGCAAGTATTTCACCTCCCTGGGTAAGCAGCTCATTTGCGAGATGACGAGCCGTTCGAGCGGAGCGCAGACCTTTTCGGCGGACGGAGATACGCTTCTGAACATTGGCAGCGCCGCCTCAAACTACTTCTCGCTGAGAAACGTAACGGGGGAAACGAGCAGCGATGTGGCTATGAACGATCTCTATTCGTTCAGGCTGGACTTCACCGATCTTCCCGACGGCGGCATAGAATCCTTCATACGCACCGACGGCTCTCAGAACGTGGGCTTTGACCAATGCACCGTAGCCGAACACCTTGCACTCGAAGTGAGCTATAAGGACACCTACGGCTGGACGCGTACTGTCACCATGCCCGTTCTGCTGTCCGCACTGGGACAGTATAAGAAGCAGGATAATTTCGTCCGCACGATGGGCATGGCTCAGCGCGGCGATACTATCGCTTTCACAGGCTGCCTGCCCGAGTATGACAGTCTTATAAGCACAAAGCTCTACGTGGGCAAGGCTGCACGCGACATCTTGAAGACCGAAGGCGGCATAGTTCCTACAGGCAGTTTCAGAGACCGCGACAGGCTGATAAAGAAGCTGGACAGCGACCCTGTCCGCGTAGCGGGCATATCTGTCTACAAAGGTACCTGCTACCTCTCGAACACCGCAAACGGTACCGAGATCGTAACGGCAACCGACCCAAAGACAGGTGAGAAGAAGGAGAGCAGGGAAGTCAGTCAGAGCTTTACCTACGCATACGATTTCTACGAAAGCGCTCCGCTCCTTTATTATACCACAGCATCAAATCTCGGTATCAGGATAAATCCCGGCGCTTCAGATACTTTCAGGCTCGTGAGCTACAGGGATAAGGCTCCGCTCATCGGCTCGGAGTATCAGGGCAATGTGCTCATAAGGCTTAGGACGGATACAGTCAGTGGTTCCGCGCCCACGGGTACGGCAAGGATACGCCTGACCTATCAGGATACCTCCGGCTCGGAGATGTCCTCCCCCTACTACGATATAGCAGAGGAGGTAAAGAATTATATCGGCTGCTGGCCCTCGCTGTCCGACCCTGAGGCAAATTTCGCCTATACCTACGGGACTATGCCCGGCGGAGTGGTGGAGTTCCCCGTTCAGCTTGCCAACGTTTCGGCTGTCACCAACGTTGAGATAAACTTAGGACCCGAATCGGACGAATGGCAGATAGCGGGGATATCCGTCGCAGTAGTCAATAATATAGGCAAAAGACGCATATACCGCGACATTCTTGATGCGGGTACGGACAAGAGCGGCTACAGGATAGTGCGATCTATGGATAAGACGGTCATCCCGCCATTCCCGATCTCCATGCAGCTTCTTGTGCAGCCCGGAGATTCCTACTCCTTCTCGACGGGCGAGGGTACGATAATCACCTCCCGCGAGCCCGATTTCGAGGCGGTAAGGTATTCCATGACCTACGCCCAGAGTCAGGAGAACTACGGCTTCGCAAAGGCGAGAAAGACCTATGATATCAGAGTTTCGGTGGCAAAGGACCCCGAGGCTAACAGCATAAACGGCGACTCGGGCTCGAAGAACCATTTCTACTTCCAGCTCAGGTTCCAGCGTGGGACGAGCGGCTATGTGCTGGCGAACCAGCAGCTTTCCTCTGACGCATTCAGGGCGGGGCATGACGAGGACTTCGCCATATCCGTCAACCGCGATTACGGCGACCTGACGGAAGTGCGGATAATACCGAAGGACATCTCCGAAGACAGCGACGTTTTCGATAAACTCAATATCGAAAATATCGCCGTTACCGAGCGGACGAGCGGCGGTACGGCTAATCAGTGGGTATTTGAGAACGTCGGCTGGATAAGCATTGATTACTACGACCAGTCGCAGAACAATGCGGTCAAGGTAAGAGCGGGACGCTCCGCGCTCGACATCGCAAAGAGCTTCAAGCCTGCCTATAAGCAGAAGGTCATGAACCTTCTCTGCGAGATATCCACCCTCCCGTGGAACAAGGAGTACGATAATGTACAGGCGAGCGTGTCATGCGACCTTGACTATATCGACACCAACGGCGAGCCGAGGACGGAGAGCTTTGATGTCATTTCGAGAATGGCGTACTATATGAACAAGACGCCTATCTCCTACAACTGGAACGAGGACGGAAGCAACGCCGCACAGTTCCCGAACATGGGCACCATATCCGACCCGAAATGGATGCTCAGACCAAACACTTACGACAGATTCATTCTTCCGCCCCTTGCGAACGTAAAGACGATCACGGGCATGACCTTCAAGGCGACCAGCAGGAACAACCGCCCGGGACAGTGGGTGATCGGAGATGTGAAGATATCCACGATAAAATCGGACAGCGGAACGGTGACGCTCAATGCCAACGGAGAATACTACCGCTCGATGAGCACCAATCCGCTCTGCTCTATGGTCAAGCGGACAGGCAGGGATTCGGAAACGATAACTCTGCTCGCGGGCACACCTCAGAAGCTCTCTTTCAAGATGAGCGAGAATACGATCTCATGGTCGGAGAGCTCCGCATGGGCGACTGCTGTCTCAAAGTTCCCCGATTCCACCAACGATACCATAAACGTGTTCCTGTTCCCCACCTCCTACTCCCGCAACATCGACGATGTTGATGTGTCGGTAGCGGCACAGTACACCATCTCGAATTCGAGGATAATGCAGGTGAGCCAGAACAACATGAACACCTACGGCAGCGGTACAGAGAACGCTATGTTCTACTTCACAGGGCTTTCGGCTTTTGATATGAAGAATCTGTGTTCGCTGTCAATATACTGCGGAAATTCGGGCATTTCCTTCGATCATGCGCTGGTACAGCAGGTGAGAGAGGGCGTGGTGGTGATGACCTATACCTTCAATCTGGGCGGTTCTTCGGCAACGCTGGGGATCAAAGCCGACCCTGAACCCTTTACAGCCAATTATGAGCAGAAGATGCAGAAGCTCATGCTCTCTTTCGGCACGAGGACAAAGGAAACGGTGCTCTTCGGACAGTCGGACAACAACCTGTCTCCGAACGATATAGCAGTATGCCTGAAATACCGTTCGAGCCTTGACAGGAGCAATACCGACTACTTTAGTCCATACGTATATCTGACAGAGGCAGGCATACAGAAGATATCTCCCGGACTTATGGCGGAGGTCACCTTTGACGTGCCGTATGTTGAGGAGATCACGGGCTACAGGATTATCTCTTTCGGAAATGTCCAGGCGGAAGTCGAATCGGCTATGGCGGTGGATTACTCCATTTCTGAAGGCGAGGGCGAAGGATCGCAGCAGGTCACCGTTATGGATAATGTATACAGCTTCTACGAGAGGATCACTCTTGCGAACACCATTAAACAGTCCAAGGCTGTCAAAGGCATGGAGGGCGAGGGAACGGTAAGCCCGCTGGAGCTCACCTTTACAACTGCGGAAGCCGAAGAGGGTTCCGAGAGCGGTATCAATGCCCCCGTTGAAGCGATGTTTGCCTACACCAACAGCATGAAGCAGACGGTCAACTACACGATACCCGATCTTAGAGTGTTCATACAGGCTAAGGAGATACAGAATGAGGAGGGCGAGACCGTTTCGGACGGCAAGCAGTTCATGACGGGCAAGGACGCGCTCGTTAAGCTGTTCCTGCCCGACTGCAAGGAGCTTATCTCGATCACACTCAAACCCTCCGAGGGTACGTGGAAGCTCGACAGTATCAGCGGAAGCTACAAGCTGGGCGCCGAACCCATAAACCGTAAGGTCAATGCCGAGTTCACCACGGAAGGCAATACCATTTCCGTGAAGAACGTCACGCTTTCGACCAACGTCAATGTGGACGGAAGGTATAAGGGCAGGATAGACGCTCACGAAATGAATATCAAGGTGGACGGCGGCAAGACGGTCGAGGGTACAGTCGTTATAAACAACGGCAGCGAGGGCTTCGGCATAAGGGTAGACCTTATGGGCGATAAAGCCACCGATATCACCGATGAGGTAGTCGAGCTAAAGGAGAAGGACAAGAAGTTCATCGTGACCATACCGAACAACAACAGCTCGACGTTGATGAACTATTCTATCACCATCTGGCCGATCGAAAACCCCGGGCTCAAGGACGTTATCAACGTGGCAGTTCCCGTTCCCGACAGCACGAGCGACTCCTCGTCGCAGGCGGACAGCTCATCTGCGGCGGATACGGGCAGCACTGCGCCCGAGTCCTCCTCCGAGAGCGGCGGACTGTCATACGTCACCGACAGCTCTTCCGAGAGCGGCTCCTCTGCGGCGCCCGACTCCTCGTCGGAGCCTCAGACGGCTGACTGGGGACTACAGTAAGCAGGCGGAAAGGACTATATGAACAACTTTATCCGAAACATCAAAAAGCATAGGATAGCAGCTCTGATATGCCTTGCCGTCCTGCTGATCGGCATTATCGTTGCGGCGGTCATGCTGCACAGGGACAGCACTGCGGGAAAGGATACCATCGAGAAGATACACACGGCGAATACGGAGGAGTATTTTACCGATACAGAGACCCCCGTGTACACCTCGACGAGCGGACAGAACCTGCTGCTCTCGATAGAGGGCGCTGCGGGCGAGGCGGAGGAATGGAGCACCGAGGTCACTCCTACGGGGCTGGTGTTCATAGGCGATAAGCGTGAGGAGAAGGACGGTGATCTGACCTTCACGATCTCGCCCGTTTCGACGGGGTACACTACCCTTATCCTCCGCAAGAGCGGAGAAACGGCAGGACTTACCTACGATAAGGTAAGGATCACCGCCGACCTCGTGATCTATAACGGCGACGACGGAGTGCTGCACATCAGAGCTTCCGAGCTAAGGAAGGACAACGGTTCTTCGGGGGCTACGGATTCCGATACTCCCTATGTGCTTGACGGCAACAGGGTCATAATGCCGAACGGCGGCGACTGGACGCTCGCACCCGAGAACGCAGATGCGCTTCCCGAGGGGTTCTATCGGATCTTGCCGGGTACGGACGAGAACGGACACAGCTACTTTGACGTGACAAAAGATACCTCGAAGCTGACTGCTGACGAAGCGGACGATTTCCTTGCGGTACTGAACAGCGTTCTGCTGCTGAAAAGCGAGTCGCTGGGGGTCACGAAAAAGCTGGACTGCATAATGAACGACAACAGGCAATGGATACTCGTCGAGGCGGAGGAGTAAGCATGGGTAAGAGGAGAACCGAGGGCTCGAAGAAACGTAAAAACCGGGCGCCTATCCCCGAGAACGTGAGCGCCACGGAGAAGACGGAAAGCAGCTCCCGCGATAAGGAGGAGCGCAAGATCGTCCTGAAAGCGCTCCGCAAGGAGATAAAGCAGATACTCCTCGGGAGCTATCTGACGCTGGAGGACGGAAGTCTCGTTTCGGGCGGGGACAGCTATATGTCCCCCCTCGGAGTGAGCGAGGGCGCGGGCTCTATCATGTTCTTCGGAATCTCCGACAGGAGTGCCGTCTATACCACGAGCATGAAGAACAGTAAGCAAGTGATGTTTGCGGTCTTCAAGGCAATGAAGAACATCGGTCGGGCTGTGACGCTTGAAACGGCACCGAATGCTGTGGCGTGCTACATCAAGAGCCTTGTGTACCGCCCCGTGGTGCTGGTATTCGATAAAGCAAGCGAGGGCGCGGAGGAGCGCTTCGAGCTTCGCGGCTATTGCGCGAGGTCGCCCATGTCCTTCGTGGCGATAAGGCACGCTATGGGAAAGCTCGCAAAGGAGCTGCCCGACAGTATCCACAGGGTATGATACTATCCCTCGACCAAATACATGACAAGATTTGCCGCCATGGACACGAGTGCCTAGGAAGACGACCGCATTGCTTGCAATGCCATCGTGCTTCAGGGTGGTGAAGATTGTCATGGAGTTGGTCGAGGGATAGTATCATATACGGCGGACATATCCTCGGCACGGGGAGTGTCCGCTGTTGTTCGGCTCGGATAATATCCGCAGACTGTTGACTTTTTTGGAAAAAGTGCTATCATAAGTATGGACAAATAAGCGGAACACAGGACATCTGTTAAGGGGTGTGACATGGCTACGAACAAAAGGCTGAAGGTGCAGATCATAATTCTTATGGTCGTATTCTATCTGATAACGGTGGTCATCGGAGGATTCGCCGTATACCGCAGCGGCACAGCTACATACCTGCGGGCTAAGAACGATATGATACAGCGGGACCTCGAACGCATGATCGCATACAATCACGTCTTTACCGATAACAACAATTGGTTTTACGATTACTGCCGCGGACACTATAAGGAGATATTGAACACGCCCGACATAGACGATCCCGAGGTGATCGGTGAGGTAGTCAGGATACAAAGCGAGGAGGATACGGAAACCGCGATATCCGGTGCCCCTGCCGGGGTACAGCTCATGATCGCCAAGGATACCTATATGACTCTGATGTATCAGATGGAGTATGAGCTTCAGTCGAATAGTTATGAGAATATGTACCTTATGGACATTGTGGGGAGCGATCTTGGCTTCATTTACTGTGAGGCGAAGGGTATCAAAGAGGGCTTTGAAGATGATCTGAGCAGCGGAGGTCTCGGCAGAAGGCGGGACTATAAGCTGTCCGAGCATCCCGCCATAGAGCATATCCTTTCGGGGGTATATGATAACGTCGAGTTCGAGCAGTTCTCGCATAAGGGCAGCAACCCCGAAAATCTGTACATCGGCTATATGCCCATATTCGCGGACGGACAGGTCAGGGCGGTGCTGTGCCTTGAGTACAACTGGGATTCCTTCCGCTCCGACCTGATACAGAACATGAGGCTGGTAGCCGCCATAATGCTCGTCGGCATGATAGTTTGTTACATGATCGTGATATTCGTGCTGAACCGCATAGCTATCAGACCCATAGGCGAGCTGAAAAGCGCGGTTGCCGAGTACCGCGAAACAAAGGACGGAAGCAAGGCAGCCGCGCGGATATCCCGCATAAAGCCCCGCAATGAGATAGAGGAGCTTTCCGAAAACGTTGGCGAGATGATGACCGAGCTGGACGACTACATCGGCGAGATCAAGGAGCTGACAGTTGAGGTCATGGAAGCCCTCGCACACACGATAGACGCCAAGGACAAGTACACGATAGGTCATTCCACCCGCGTGGCGCAGTATTCGCGCATGATAGCGGAGAAAATGGGGCTTTCGGAGGAAGAACAGCAGAGGATATATAACATGGGGCTGCTGCACGACATCGGAAAGATCGGTGTTCCGAGCAGCATAATCAACAAGCCCTCGCGCCTGACGGACGAGGAGTTCGCCATCATCAAGACTCACCCGACCCTCGGCTATGAGATACTCTCGGAGATAAAGAGCCGCCCCGATCTTGCGGTGGGAGCGCTGTATCACCACGAGCGCTATGACGGCAGAGGCTATCCGAACGGCACGGCAGGGGAGGAGATACCCTTTGAGGCGCGAATGATAGCGGTTGCGGATTCATATGACGCTATGACCTCGAACCGAAGCTACAGGGCGTATCTCCCGCAGGAGGTCGTGCGTTCGGAGATAGAGAAGAACATCGGCACACAGTTCGACCCCGAAGCGGCGAAAGCTATGCTCACAATAATCGACGAGGACAAGGAATACCTGCTGCATGAATGAGAAAAAGCAATACCGTTCGGATAAGCGGTATTGCCTTTTTTGTCAGGTCAGTTTCTGTGCGCTTCGATGAACTCACATATCTTATCCACGGTGATACTTAGCTGTTCCTCGGGGGATATGTCGGCGGGGGAGTCGCCCTCCTGCTCACCGTAGCTGCCGAACTGCGCGTGGTTGCCGCCCTCGATCACATACTCGACGAACTCGCCTTGTATACGCCCTCGGGCTTTCTCGTAGCTCTCCGCGCTGAGCACACCGTCATTGCTTCCGAGGACAGACAGAACGGGGATATCATCGTCGATATCCGAAGCCGAGTACGCCGCAAGCATTATGAGCCCGCCGCACTTATCGCCAAAAGAGCCGCAGAACGCCGAAGCCGTCGCGCCGCCCAGCGAATGTCCCGCGATGTAGTACCGCTCATGCCCGCCCCTTTCGATTATGCTGTCTGCGTCCTTCACGCCGAGGAACGGAATGTTGAATGGCGCGTCGATCAGATAGCAGTCTGTGCCGCGCAAGGCTAATTCGCGGAGCAGCGGCGCATATGCGGGAGCATCGACCTTTCCGCCCTGAAAGAAGATCACAGCGTCCTCAGTGCCCGCGCCGTCGAACTCCCAGCCCTCGGGTATCTGCGTAACGGTAACGCTGCCGCCGCTTTCGAGGGCTTTTTCGGCGTTCGGCAGAGCTTGGCGGTATACAGACACGTACCCGAAAAACGCCGCCGCGCAGCCCGTGATGATGATACCCAAAACGCAAAGCAGCCCCACGGGAAGGAATCTCTTGTGCTTCGCGGCACGGGCTATAATTGTTACGAGCAGCGCAGCCGCGAGTATGCCGAATATCACCGTGAATATAATATAGGCGTTCATAAGCAGTGACCTCCATTTTAGTATCATATTATTATTATATACTATTTTTGCTGCATTTGCAAGCGTAGAAGAGAAAAAAGTGTAATTTTTTGGTCACTTTTCTTTTACTGCCGCACGTTCCTTGACTTTTTTTAGATGATATGCTATAATGAGTACAGTTCGGACTACAGAGCAATAAAGTGAGGTTTGATAAGGAATGAAAAAGGAAAAGCTGATGGCGGTGATATCTGCGGCGGTGACATTGTTTACGGTCACGGCTGCGCTTACGGTACACGCCGACGACTCAGCCGCGCTGCTGCCCGCAGAGAATGGTGAGCTCAACGAAGACTGCGTTGAGTACCTTGAAGGCAGCAGTGATGATCTGCCTGTGCTTGTGAGCCGAAGACTGTTCAGCGCAGCGGGGGAGGACGATGATCTTCTCGACAGATGTATCGGGAACAGGTGGGGCTATAAGGATATGCTCAAACGCAGCAACGGGGAAATGCGTCAGCGCCTTTACGAGGAGCTTGACCGCACCTGCCGCACGATCTGGTATACCGAAGGCGAGCTGACGCTCTCAATGACAACGAGCGGAAAGACAATTCTTTTCAGGATCAACAACGAATACGGTCTGAGCAATGATGAGGTCATCGAGAGTTATTATACTTTTTTGTACGATAATCCGATCTATTATTATATCGGCTCGAATATAGGTCTGTACTCCGACGGTGATTTTCAGGTGTATTCCTCCCCCGATGTGCTTGCTGCCGATACTCGCGCGGAGTATCAGGAGCTGATAAAGGACTACTGCGAAAGCTCGGCGGAGCTTGTCAGCCGCGAGAGGACTGCATACACCAACGCTCTGGCGATATATGACAGGGTCATAGCGGATATGGATTATGCCTACAAATCGGACGGTGTGTCGCCCTCGACAGATTTCAAGGCGCACAGTGTCATAGGCGGCATTGCGGAGCATGAAGGCGTCTGTGACAGCTATGCCAAGGTATTGCGGCTCCTTTATAACTATAACGGCATAGATAATGTTCTCGTCACGGGAAACGGCGAGCGCGGCGGACACTCATGGAATATGATACGTCTGGACGACGGGGAGTATTATTCCATAGACGCCACTTGGGACGATAATATGAATGACAGGAGTCTGTTCGCCTGCGGAGAGAGCTATTTCATCGGGCAGGGTCACACCGCTGATACACCTTCACAGACGGGGGTCTCATTTCTGTACGAGCTTCCCGGCGCTCCGAATGAGGGCTTCTCGCTTGCAAAGTATTTCGGCGACCTTGCTCTCGATATGGACGCAGACGGGGACGGCGGCTTCACCGAACTCGATATACGTGCCATGCAGAACAGGCTCACCGACAGCGAGCTATACGGCGAACCGCGCGACATCGACCTTGACGGAGTGACGAACAACCGTGACCTGAAAGAAATGCAGATGCTTCTTATCAGGTACACAAACGGGAAGTGAGTTCACATAAAGTTTACAATAACGATTTCGGGACTTTCTGCCGAAAATATTACAAAAGGTTACAGTGGCTTTCGGCATATAGTCCCTCAAATCGGACAGTTCACTACATATGGTATGCCGTAGACAAAATGTACAAAAAATCGACCTGATTTTCTACATTTCGGGGTATTGACTTGAAGGCGTTTTGATGTTATACTTTTATTACCGAATGTAATATTTGTAACCTTAATGTAACCTTTGGCATAACAGAACATAAAAACGTACCATTAAAAAGAAAAAATTGGGGTTGTACATTTTGTGAATTGTGCTGTTACATTAAGCGGACTGCCTTCGGACTTGTGTATTATATACCCTGAAAAGCTCTGATAAGGGCTTCGGAAACGTTGGCTGCGGCGCGGTAGGTGTGAGAGACAATGCATCTGCCGAGTCAATGCGGCGGGGGCGCACATTTGATTTTGCAGATCGTTTTTTACAGTAAATATGGGAGAACAGAAAGAGCGGCTTTAATGCCGCTCTTGCCTATTTTATGGGGTCTTGTTTTCATTCCTCGGGGTCGTCCTCGTCGTATTCGTCCTCTTCGTCCTCGTAGACCTCGTATTCTTCTTCGTCCTCGTCCTCGTACACCTCATCGTCGGAGTCGTCCACAAAGACATCGCGTTCGTCCTCGTCGAAGTATACGCTGTCATCGGCGGCGTCGTAGCCTGTGCTGTCATCGGGCTCGGAGTTGTCGGGGTCATGGTAGACGCCCTCGCTGTCCTCGTATTCGGCGTAGCCGTCGTATTCCCCGCCGTCCTCGTCCTCGGTGGGATCCTCATAGTCCTCGTAGGCATCGCCGTCGTCGGAGCTGTCCTCATCGGTATCGGCTTCGTCCTCGGCATCGTCCTCGGTTTCATCATCGGTTTCGGGAGCCTTTGCGGGAGCGGCTTCGCGCTCGGTCTTGCGCTTTTTGAGCAGAGCCGCGGTCTTGGCGTAAGGGTTGCCGAAGAACACGAAGAACTCCACGATGATGGCGATAAGAGCCACCAGCACGAGAATGTATATCACAAGGTACTTCATTCTGGAGGAACTGCGTGTCTCGGTCTTGGTAACGCCCGCGTCCTCGGGAGCCGCAGTCTCGGCAGCCGATGTGACCGCATTTGGGTCTGCGGCAGCGGCAGGCGCGGCGCTGTCTGCGGGAGCGGTCTGAGCCGCACCGTCGGCAGCAGTCGCCGTATCGGCGGCTGTAGTCACCGGTGCGGGAGCGCTGTCCGATACCACAAGCCTGTAGTATTTCTTAGTGCCGTCGGCGAATTCGACGGTCATGTTCGTAAGTCCCGTAGTGAGGGTCGTGAGCGTTGTACCGTTGGCAGTAGCTACCGTCGGGTCTTCGAGGGTCACGGAGGTCGCTTCTTTTAACCCGAGAGAATCAAGACTCACGGGCGAAGCGCTCTTTGCGACCCGAAGCTCGCTGTACATGGACTCATCGTCCTTGGCGTCGAAGGGGACAGCCCCCTCTATCTGGACTATCGTGCCGTCCGCGCGGACGGTGAGGGGCGTGGAATACTCATTCAGCACCGCATTGGCGGTGGTGTAGATGACTGTTGAGCGCTGCGAAGCGTCGATGATCTCAAAATCGAGGGTCAGGTAATTGTCCTTCCATTCGGAGCCCTCGCTGTTGGTGTACTGGTACTGCACCGTACCCGATTCGAGCTCGGCGGCTGCGGCTGTACCGCCCGCCTTCTTGTTGACCTTGCTCGAGGTGAGCTTCAGCACGGCGGGGTCGTAGGTTATGGTAAGGTCTATACCCGTCAGCTTGCTGAGGGAATCTACCTTGAGGTTCGCGGTGAATTTCTTGTCAACGATGGAGGACAGGGCGTAGGTCACGTTGACGGGAGCATTGTTCGCGCCGTCGGGCTGAGAGGAGGAGTCATCGGCGGAGCTTGTGTCCGTCCATGTGTTGTCCCAGGTCTGACCGTTATCCCAAGTCTGTCCGTTGTCCCATGTGTTATCGTAGCCGTAGTCCGTGTAGCCGTAATCGGTGTAGCCGTAGTCGGTATAGCCATCCCAGCCCCAGTCCGCGGCGGCGGTGATGCCGTTCGAGACCAGCAGGAGCAGCGAAGCCGCGGCAGCTATCAGCTTTTTATTCATTATATCATTCCCATTCTCTGTAAATAATTTAAGGCAAATCATACAATTCACACAACTATTATACAATATTCGCGCGGAGATGTCAAGAGAAAATTCATAACAAATCAAAAATGATTTCCCCGAAAAAAGAGTTGATTTTTCCCAAATCTGTATGATTATTCTTTCCAAAAGTGTCAATAATCAATACAACAGATGAAAGGAGTACGATAAAATGTACAGAAAGACCGACCCCGTGAAGGTATTCGCCATAGCCCTTGCCGCCGCCGTTGTGACGGCTCTGCCATCTCATAAGCGCAGCGTGAACGCCGCAGAGGAATGCCTGCTGTTCCCCCAGTTCGCCGAAGCCGCCTCCGCCGAAAGGGGAGAGCTCACGGAGGGCGAGACCGTTTACGCCTTCCGCATAGCCGAGCTATGGGAGAAGCTGTTCGGGTGAGGGGCATTGCAAGGGCATGAAAAAGCGGCACATCTCTGCGGGGGAGGTGTGCCGTCTTGCGTTCAGTCGTTTGAGTTCATGGAGGTCTTTACGCTGTCGAATTCCTTCGTGATGTCCTCATCGGGCTTTGAGGTGGCAAGGGACACGACGATGATGAACACCGCAGCCGTCAGGAATGCGGGGAGAAGCTCATATATAGCGAAAACTCCGCCCTGCTTCGCTATCACGAATTTCCACAGGAACACCATTATGCCGCCGCTCACGACGCCCGCGACCGCGCCGCAGAGGTTCGAGCGCTTCCAGAACAGCGCCGCCAGCATAACGGGTCCGAAGGTCGCGCCGAAGCCTGCCCATGCGAAGGATACTACCCTGAATACCGAGCTGTCGCTGTCCCAGGCGAGGACTATGCCGAGTGCCGCTATGACGATGAGCACTCCGCGTGCGACAAGCATAGAGGTCTTGTCGGAGAGCTTTTTCTTGAACACGCCCTTGATGATGTCCTCGGACATAGCCGACGAAGCCGCAAGGAGCTGTGAGTCGGAGGTGGACATGGTGCAGGCGAGTATGCCCGCGAATACAAGCCCCGCGATCACGGCGAGCAATACGTGCTCCTCGCTCATGAACTGGGCTGTCTTGATTATGACCTTCTCGGAATTGCTGCCGTCGAGGACTTCGAGGGTGCCGCCTGCGGAGAGGGCGTTCCCGATGAAGCCTACGAACACCGCCACCGCCATAGAGATGACTACCCAGACGGAAGCGATACGGCGGGAGGTCTTGATCTTGTTCTTGTCGCCTATAGCCATGAAGCGGAGCAGAATGTGGGGCATACCGAAGTAGCCGAGCCCCCAAGCCAGCAGGGAAGCGATAGTGAGGAAAGAGTATTTGTCCGCGCCGCCCGTTTCGGCGTTGTGTATGTTCATGAGGTCGAAGTAGCCGGGAATGCTTTTGGCGTTGTCGAGGACGTTATCCAAGCCGCCCGCGGTGTTCACGCCGAAGATCACTATGCTGATGAGGGCAACGGTCATGACTATGCTCTGAACGAGGTCGGTGGTGGAAGCCGCGAGGAAGCCGCCCGTGCAGGTGTAGAGAAGGATAACTACGGCGCTGACTATCATGGCGACGTGGTAATCCCAGCCGAACAGCGAGCTGAACAGCTTGCCGCAGGCGGAGAAGCCCGAAGCGGTGTAGGGTACGAAGAAAATGAGTATCATCGCCGCCGTAACGAGGGTGAGTATGCCGCTTTTGTCGCGGTAGCGCTTCGAGAAGAAGTCGGGGAGGGTGATAGCCCCGCAGGTCTGAGAGTAAACGCGGAGCCTTTTCGCCACGAACAGCCAGTTGAGGTAGGTGCCGACCGCCAGCCCGATAGCCGTCCAGCCCGCCTCCGCGCCGCCCGTAAGGTAAGCGACACCGGGGAGCCCCATGAGCAGCCAGCTGCTCATATCCGAAGCCTCGGCGCTCATGGCGGTGACGATGGGTCCGAGCTTTCGTCCGCCTAAGTAGAAGTCCCCGACGTTCTCGGTCTTCTTAGAGTAGATCAGCCCTATCACGACCATGAAGATCAGATAGACGCCGATAGTCACGAGTACAACAATGTTTCCTGTCAATTAGAAAAACTCCTTTCGCAGATATGGATTTGCGCAATGATATGACCATTATAGCATATTTTCACAGGTTTGTCAAACATGGGTAATTTAGCGGGGGCGTTTTTAGTGGTCAGTTAGCAGTGTTCAGTGGTCAGATAACAGCGACCCTGCGAATACCAAATACCAAACACCGACCACCAAAAAGGTATACGTCACAATTATTGGACAGTAAAGTAAAGACCCCACGTAATATCAGCGTTTTTCATGTCGGTAGTAATGTAGTAATGAAAATCCGTATACTTTCTATATTTCCCCTTACTTATTTTTTCTAAATGTTACCTGATTCCGCAGAGTTCAATTGACAAATATGCGTAAAATGCATTGATATTATGGCTCTTTTCGCAATACCATCAATGTTTTTTGACTTCACCCGATGGGTGAATTTTTCAATGACTCCTAAACAGACATAAAACGCTGTATCGTCATGATTTTTCACTGTTTTGATGCTCTTGAACTATGCGGATTCAGGTGTTAGTCATTTTTCATTACTACCTTACTACCACCCCCGAAATAATGCGTTATTACGTCGTTTTTTGGTAGTAATGAGAAATTTCTTTTCATTACTACCTATTACTACCGATGGTGTTCGATCCGAATAGAGATTCTTTTTGCGCTCAGGTATCGGAAGATACCCGAGTCTGACCACTACCCACTAAATTAATGTGAGGAGCAGAGAGGATATTTGTGTAAAATGGCGTATTTTTCGAGGACGGTTGAAATTTTCAGAGCGATGTGGTATAATTATTATGTTTACGCAAATGAGGGAAAACGAGGTGGAAAAGCTGTGAAGATATGCGTCATTTTCACGGGCGGCACGATAGGCAGCCGCACTAACGGCTCGGTGGTGGAGCTGGGGACTGCGCCCTATGCGCTGCTTGAAGGGCTCGATATGCGGGGCTTGGAGATAGTCACCGCCGAGCCTTACAACTCGCTCAGCGAGGAGCTTGACGCGGAGAAGCTGTTCCTTCTCGCCGAATGTGTGCGGGACAGCCTGCCGCACTGTGACGGTATCATCATCACCCACGGGACGGACACGCTCGTTTATACGGCGGCTTTCCTCGGGCTGATGTTCGGGGACTGCGGCAAGGGGATAGCCCTCGTTTCCTCGGGGTACCCTCTCGACGACCCGCGGGCTAACGGCAGGCAGAACCTTGAAGCGGCGGCGGCTTTTCTGCGGGCGGGTCACAAGGGCGTGGCGGTGCCTTGGTATCGTGAGGGTAAAACGGCGATAACTCCCGCTCTGCGGCTCATGAGACAGCTCCCATATGACGATGTGCCCATTGATCTCGGCGGGGAAGCCCTCGTCTATGCGGGAGGAGCGCTTCACGGCGTATGGGAGTACGTACCTAAGCCCTGTCCTTTCGGAAGACTTGAAGAGCATAACAGAGAGCGCTTCGGGCGGGTGATGTACCTCAAAGCCCTGCCAGTGATGTACTATCCCGAGCCGACCGAGGACATCTCGGCGGTGCTGATAGAAAGCTACCATTCGGGGACGCTCTGTGCCGATGAGAGTTTCACGGAGTTCATGCATAAAGCCGACGTCCTCGGCATACCCGTATTCATAGCGGGAGCGGGCGGCAGGGAAGCGGACTACGAGACTACCGCGAAATACAAGGCTCTCGGAGCCGTGCCGCTCTCAAAGGCTTCCCCCGATGTGAGGTATATGGAGCTGTGTCTCGCTGTATCATATGGGGTCGAGGGCGGTTTGCTGAAAGAGTTCATGATACGAACGTTGTAATAATAATTAGGGGAGAACGGATAATGACAGAATTTCTGAAAGTGCTGCTTCTCGGCATAGTCGAGGGTATCACCGAATGGCTGCCCGTCAGCAGTACGGGACATCTGATACTTGTGGACGAATTTGTTAAGCTGGGTGCCTCGGAAGCCTTCAAGGAGATGTTCGAGGTAGTCATTCAGCTGGGCGCGATAATGGCGGTCGTGGTGCTTTATTGGGGACAGCTTTTCCCCTTCGGTAAGAAAAACAACCCCCACCCGCTCTCGGCGGAGGGCGCGGGGGCTTACATAAAGACCGACATATTCAAGATGTGGTTCAAGGTGCTGGTCGCCTGCATACCTGCGGCGGTGATCGGGCTCATATTCGATGATCTGTTCAACGCCCTTTTCTACAACTGGCAGACGGTGGCGGTAATGCTGATACTGTTCGGCATCATCTTTATCATAGCCGAAAAGCGCAACAAGACACGCAAGCCCGTGTTTGACTCGATAGCGGAAATGCCCTACTGCGTGGCTGTGATGATAGGCGCCTTCCAGCTGATAGCGGCTGTATTTCCGGGGACATCGCGTTCGGGGGCAACGATAGTCGGAGCGCTTCTCATAGGCGTTAGCCGCACAGTTGCGGCGGAGTTCACCTTTTATCTCGCCGTCCCCGTGATGTTCGGTGCGAGCCTTCTGAAGCTCGTGAAGTTCTTTGCCGAGAGCGGACAGATGTCGGGCGCGGAGGCAGGAATGCTCATTGTCGGAATGGTAGTCGCCTTTGCGGTGTCGATATTCATTATCCGTTTCATGATGAGCTACATCAAAAAGCACGACTTCACGGTATTCGGCTGGTACAGGATAGTCCTTGGAGTGTTGGTGATGTTATATTTCGGGCTTGTGGGAAAATCATAATTCATGGGGCTGGATAATTCGGAATTCGGAATTCGGAATGCGGAATTTGCATTAGCTTCGCTGATGCTGGTGTCCGCCTGCGGCGGACGGATATGCGGACGCGGTTTCGCGAGCGAAACACGCTCCGCCGAAACAGCAAAGCATAGAAAGTGAAGTCTGACCGCAGGCACAAATAAAGAAAGCGGCACTCTGTAGCACAAACACGCCGGATGCAAGGGGCGGCGTTAGCCCCTTGCCGAGGTCAAGGGCGAGGAGC
>CACZJT010000031.1 GCA_902781565.1 uncultured Ruminococcus sp. | reverse complement strand
TGGTATCGCCGATTTAAACGGACGGTTCGTGCGCGGTTCTTGGGAACGAATTGATTTGTCGGTACGCTTGCTTAATTGCGCCTTCGGCGCAACGGGGGCTCTGCCCCCACGCGCTTCGCGCTCCCCCGCAAGGGAAAACCCTTCTGAAGAAGGGTTCTTCCCAGAAAACTTTAGTTTTCCACTCTTCTCCTAAGACTTTTGATCTGTGCTACTGTACGCTTTGCGCGTTTTTTTGCCTGTGGTCAGTTTCCACTTTCTATGCTTTACGGGTTCGCGGAGCGGTTTCGCTTGGCGTATCGCGTCCGCATATCCGCGGCGCAGCCGCACCTTCAATTCCGAATTCCGAATTATCCCGCTCCGCAAGTTACGATTTGTCGCTATGCTTATATCTCTTCTCCGAATGCAAGTCGTATCAGTTTGTCCTCCTGCTCGGCAAAGGAGAGCCCCTGCGCTTCCATGAGCTTCGGGTACATACTGATCGGGGTGTGACCGGGAAGCGTGTTTATCTCGTTGAGTACAGGCTCGTCACCGTCGCAGAGGAAGAAATCCACACGGGAAAGCCCCATGCAGCCTATCGTGCGGTAGGCTTTCAGCGCGGTCTCGCGTATGCGCTCGCGGGCGGTGTCGCTTATCGGCGCGGGGATCACCGTCTCCGATGAAGCATCGTTGTACTTGGAATCGAAGTCGTAGAATCCCACGTTGGCACTGCGTATCTCGCCTACGCCCGAAGCAAAGGGACGGTCGTTGCCCATGACCGCGCATTCGCACTCCATTCCGTCAACACCCTGCTCGATCAGCAGCTTGCGGTCAGAAAGGAACGCCAGCTTTATGCCCTCCTTCATCTCTGCGGCGTTCGTAACTCTCGAAACGCCTACCGAAGACCCCGCACAGCAGGGTTTCACGAACATGGGGTATCTGAGCTTGCTCTCGGCTTCGGCAATGACTTCGTCTATCCTGTCAAGCTCCGAGCTTCGCATGGAGATGTACTTCGCCATTTTTATGCCTGCCGCTTCGAGGATAACGTGGGTCATCTCCTTGTCCATGCAGTTCGCGGAGGAGATCATGTCGCAGCCAACAAAAGGTATCTCGCTCATGGCGAACAAGCCCTGTATCGTGCCGTCCTCGCCGTTCTTGCCGTGGAGCACGGGGAAAACGCAGTCAACCCGCAGATCGGTGTACGAGCCGTCTGCTTCGAGGGCTATGAAGCCCTTGTGGAGCGGGTCGGGGCTCATGATGCAGGTGGTGTTGTCGGGGTGAGTTTCCCACTTGCCCGAGGGGATATCCTCTATATCGCCTATGTATCTCACCCAATGTCCGCGCTTGGTGATGCCTATGCAGATGACCTCGTATTTGTCATCGGGAATGCTTTTGATAACATGGAGCGCCGAAACGTTCGACACATCATGCTCGCTGGACTTTCCGCCGAAGATAACGGCTATCTTTTTTCTTGTCATAACGACTCCTTATGTTGTATTATATTTGATTCTATGATATTCCTCTTGGGATTATTACACATTGTAAGCTGCGGCTCTCGCAAAGGGAACTTTCCCGCCGAAGATGTCAAGGGCGCTTCCGATGGTGAAATCGCACCTGCCGCCCGTCAGCTCCCCGAGGAGCGCTATATCCTCCTCCGAGGCGATACCGCCTGCATAGGTGCAGGGGATAGGGCTTGAAGCAAGTATTTCGGCCGCGCCCCGCTCTATGCCGCGCTGTCTGCCCTCCGCATCGGCGGCGTGAACGAGGAATTCCGCACAGTATGCCGAGAGCCGTTCCATAGTCCGTTCCGAGAGGGCAACGTCCGTAAAGCGCTGCCAGCGGTCGGTGACGATGAAGTATTCGTCCCCGCGCTTCTTGCAGGAGAGGTCGAGCACCAGCCGCTCTTTCCCGACGGCTTTTGTGAGCCGGGAGAGCCTGTCAAAGTCCACCGCCCCGTCACGGAAAACGAAGCTCGTGACTATGACGTGAGAAGCCCCCATATCGAGGAATTCCCGCGCGTTCTCGTCGTTTATCCCGCCGCCGATCTGCAAGCCGCCCTCGTAAGCAGAGAGAGCCGCTTTAGCCTGCGCGAGGTCGGCGCTGTAGGCGGGGCTGTCCTGTCGGTCGAGGAGTATCACATGACCGCCCGTGAGCCCGTGAGCCTTGTACAGCTCCGCGTAATGCTCCGCGCCAAGCTCCGAGACAAAATTATCTATGGCTTCGGAGCCGCCCGTCAGGTCGCTGAGGGAAGCCCCCACGATCTGCTTGACCCTTCCGCCGTGAATGTCTATACATGGTCTGAATCGCATAATTGATTAGCTCTTTCCTTGTTGAAATGAGAAACAAAACACCAAACCGTTTTCGGTATCGGCAACACTTAGTCCTTTGGAATAGCAGTCTGCAAGTTTTGCAAGCTCTATCAATCTCTTCCCCAGTTCCCTGTCGGTTATCTTGAGTGAATGTCCTTTGATCTCAACAGAACCGAGCCAAGGTGCATTTTCCGAAGCCGTGAAGTAGACCGCACTGTTCCCGCTTTCGGCGGTTTTGGTGATAAGCGGAAGAAGCTCATCAAGATCGTCTATAGGCTCGGGATATAACTCGTGAGAAGCAAATGTATCTTTAAACACTTCTGTTTCGGGACAGGAATTGGACAGTATATGTCCCTCACGCATAAAAGAAGCACTGACATTGAAGTAGGTATGACGCAGAAGAGCGGTGTCAACGTCGTATATAGGGTCGTCCCAGGTGATATCGACATAATATGGAGCGCCGTCTAAGGTGACGATGTTCCATGTGTGTTCGTCATCTTCGTTGTCCCGTGAGTAAACTGTCTCGCAGGGTATCCCGACCATATCCATGAACATACGGAAAGTTGTGGTATAGCCCAGGCATATGGCTTTGCCGTCATAAAGAACGCCGTAAGGGTCGGAAGAATGCTCCCCGGGGTCGGGGATCAGTGCAAGTGCCCCCGAATCATATTCGCAATTAGCGATGATGTGATCGTGAATTGCGAGTTCTTTTTCGTAATCGGACATACCCTCCGAAACGACTTCGCCGATAACTTCCGAAGCCTTGTCGAGGATCGCGGTCTGTAGCTCATCGAGACCCGAGCGGTCGCCCGAAAGATAAGCGCTAACGATGGGTGAGGTGTCATAGACCTCGGGCGCTGTTATCCCGATATAGTGCTCGGGCGCGGTAACGGGCTGAGGGAGAGAATGTGACGATCTTTCGGAGACATTATCGTTTTTAGTGCCGCAGGAAGAGAGCAGTAGGAGCGCGGTACAAAAGACCAAACCAAATCTCTTCATCTTGCACCTCCAAAAATAGTCACAAACTGTCGCATACAATATATTATACAATAATTAAATACCCATGTCAAGAGCGAATAACGCCAATATAACGTATTTCCCCAAAAAAATTATTGTAAATACAAAACAAAACGCACGGCTCAATGACCGTGCGTTTTGCTTTACAGTAAATATGATGGAGAAAAATAATATGTGGTTCTGTTAATAAGAACTATCTTAAAAGTTCATCGACTTTAAGAGAGCCGACCGTCATTCGGCTTGTATCTCTCGTTTGTCGTTAATATGATTATAACCTTCTATTGTGATAGTTTTATGATAAGCTACTGAAAAATTTAAGAGATAAAACAGGAATGATATAACAGTCCTGTCGGAGACAGCAGATCCGAAATGGGTTCGGCAGAAATTACCGATTGACAAAAGGCATTCTGTATGGTAAAATGGGTATACACGAAGGACGGTGAGCGGAAATGTCGGAGAGATCATTTCTCGCGGGGGCAAGCGAGCCTGCAATACGGCTGAGAGGACTGCGGCGCAAATTCGCCGACCCCGCAGCCTGCTCGGCGTATATCTCGAAAATGGCGAAGGCCGGGAAGCAGCCCTACACGCTGCCCTTTGCGGTCAGGCGCTCGGACAGGATAAGCGAGAGCAGTTTTGACGGAAAGCAGGTCTTTGAGGTGCGCCCGCCCGAGGTAAGCGCGGACTCTCGGCTGCGGATACTGTATCTGCACGGTGGTTCATACTTCGCACCGCCCAATCTCCTTCACTGGGAAATGCTGCTGCGCCTGTCGGAGCTCACGGGCGCGGTGTTCGACCTGCCGATATATCCGAGAGCGCCCCTGCACACCGTCAGCGCGGCTTACGGCATGATCTCGGAGATGTACGGAGCGAGGGAGTATGGCATGATCATGGGCGACTCTGCGGGCGGAGGGCTGGCACTCGGCTTTGCACAGATGCTGAACAATGCGCCGCCGCTGATACTCATGTCCCCGTGGCTGGACGCGGCGCTCGAAAACCCGAGGATAGCGAAGTACGAGCAGCTGGACGCGCTTCTCGGAAGTTACGGTCTGCGGCGGCTGGCGAAGCTGTGGGCAGGTTCTCTCGATGTCGCCGACCCGAGGGTGAGCCCTATCAACGGCGATATGAGCAGCCTTGCGGAAACTGTGGTGCTGGTCGGCACGCACGAGATATTCTGCCCCGATGCGGAGCGCCTGGCGGAAAGGCTCGAAACTGAGGGAAAGAGATGTCGTATTATTAAAGGTGAGGGTATGGGGCACGTCTGGTGCAGCTACCCCACGAGAGAGGGCAGGGAAGCCCTCACAAGGGCGGCGCTTATTATAAATGAATGGCAAAGAACGGGATTGTGAAAGGAAATTACACGAAATATTCATAAATCAAGGGCATATCACACATAAATGCAGTCGCAGAGACAAAAAACGGACTGATAATTTAAGGATAGAGCAGAAAGTATCAAAGTAAAACAAAAAGTTTTGTGAAAAATGCCTAATTTGAAATATAACGCTTGACAAAGTGAAAACTGTGTGATATAATACTAAACAGCGAGGCGATCGTGCGGCAGCGGCGTATAATACGCTGAGGAAAGTCCGAGCATCGCAGAGCAGGGTAGTTGATAACGTCAACCGAGGGCGACCTCCGAGCCAGTGCAACAGAGATATACCGCCTGCAAAAGCAGGTAAGGGTGGAAAGGCGAGGTAAGAGCTCACCGGAGCGGGTGTGAGTCCGCTGCCATGTAAACCTTACCCGATGCAACGCCAATGGCAGTGCTACAGCTAATGGCTGCTCGTCAGGCTGTAAACTGTAGGCGGCTGGAGCCGCGCGGCAACGTGCGGTCGAGATAGATTGCCGCACTTGACAGAACTCGGCTTATAGGTCGGCTCGCATTTAATTTGATTCTTTTGTGAAAACGGATCGCCGTCTGGTCCGTGGGATCATTTGAATATATAAACCATGAAATGTACAAGCTGCACAAAGATCGGACAAGCAATCGGAGAACGATTTGTTGAATCATACGAAAATTTGGCAAAAGGTTAAAAAACGGTTGCAATTCTGATAGAAATGTGGTAAAATGGTTACACTATCAAAAATATTTTTTGGGAGGAAAATACTATGAAGATTTTAAAGGTTTTATCGACCAGTGCAATTGCTGCTGCTTTACTTGCTACCTGCGGCATGAGCGCATTCGCTGTTGACGCTCCTGAGATCGAGGAAGATGTAAACGCTATCGTTCTTGGCGAGGGCGGAGATGAAGACCTCGATGGTGAGGGCGAAGACGAAGACCTCGATGGTGAGGGCGAAGACCTTGACGGCGACGGTGAGGGCGAAGACCTTGACGGCGACGGTGAGGGCGAAGACCTTGACGGCGACGGCGAGGGCGAAGACCTTGACGGCGACGGTGAAGGCGGAGAGCCCGAGATTTCTGATGAAGATTGGGCAAAGTTCGCTGAGGCTATGGAAGCTTTAGCTTCACTGATGGACAACAGCATTCTTGTTGATGAGAATGGCGAAGAGGTAGATGACGAAGTTAAGGCAAAGCTTCTCGTTGCTGATACCGAAGAGGAAGCTGCTGCTGCTCTTGGTGATGGCAGCTATGTCTTCTACATTGACGGCACTGACTTTATGTACCTTATTCATGTAGAAAACGGCGAAGCTGAAACAGTAGTTCTCACTGAAGAGGAGCTTAAGGAGGCTCTTAAAGAGTCCGAGAATTCCGGTGAGTTCACCGATGACGAAGACGACGATTTTGGTTGGGACGACGATGACGATGATGAGGACAGCGACGATGTAGAGTACAACATCCTTGACGTTGTAAACGCTGCTAAGGATGCCGGCGTAAACAGCATCAACGTTCAGACTCTCAGAAACTTTCTCATTCTCAATGATGATTATTTCGATTCCGATGATTATTCTGACTTCATCGAGGCTGTAAACGAGATCAAGGATCTCTATATTGCTCCTCTCGCTGCTTCGATGTTCTACAAGACTCCCGCTCAGCTGACTGAGTCCGAGAGATATGACGTTTATGATGCACTGACCAAGGCTGAGAAGGATGCTATCCAGAAGGATTTCATCGACCTCGCTAAGGATCATGGCGTACTTCTCACTTGGGATCGCGATGCTAACGGTTATCCTGTAGTATACGCTTCCATCTATGGTGACACCAAGGATGCCGGTACAAAGGCTTCTTCCGGTACTCAGGTTGCTACCGGCGCAAGCGCTGTAAAGGACACCGGTGATGTTGCTCAGGAGGGTACAAGCAGTGCTGCTGCATTCGCAGGCGTTGCTCTTGCTCTTGCTGCTGCCGGCGTAGTTATCGTTGCAAGAAAGAACAGAGCGTAATTTGTAAAATTACATATCGTTAAACTGCGAAGTAATTTGAGGAACTATATGTATGAGTAATACTAAGTCCGCAGGTTCTGCGGAAAGGGTTACTCGTCATCATCATAAACATTCTTCGTCAAATAAGGTGTT
This sequence comes from uncultured Ruminococcus sp., assembly GCA_902781565.1. Taxonomy (GTDB): domain Bacteria; phylum Bacillota; class Clostridia; order Oscillospirales; family Ruminococcaceae; genus YE71. Next base: position 12,320 of record CACZJT010000031.1, on the reverse strand, counting down.
GAGGGCGGTAACATTCGTTCTCACACCTTTTTTGATATTGGCAATTTCTTTAAGTTTATGCGTTATCGTTCTTACTAAGCCTTACAACAAGGCAAAGCCGTACCTGGATATGGTGTTCAATAAAGGTACTGTCGTGGACGAGACAAAGCGAACTGTAAATCCTTACCGTGATGATGACGCTTCCCTTATGAAAAAGAAAATCAAAGATGAGACTACAGGCGAGGAACACGATATTGTCTATCCCTACTATGGTGACTATTACGGTACTCTAAACTGCAAGGCTGCGGGTATGAAGGATTTACCGATCTACAGCGGCGACGGTGACGATATTCTTCAAAAGGGTATCGGCTGGTTCAATGGTTCGGTGTTCATCGGTCATGTCGGAAACGTGGTACTTGCTGCGCATAACCACACTTATTTCCTGAACCTGCCAAAATGCAAGATCGGTGATGAGGTCATTATTGAGACCGATTCGGTCAAGCAGACCTACATCATCGACGAGATCGAGGTATTCCACAAGAGCGATCTTACTTACGTCAGACCTACCGAGGACGACCGCCTTACCATGTACACCTGCTGGAACGAGGGCAGACTCGGCATGAGCGATTACAGACTTGCCGTCATCGGCAAGCTTACGAAGCGCGAGTGGAAGAAAGTGGAGGTGGATCAGTGAAGCGGCTTTATCATTACCCCGCGATGCTAATTCTGACCATCTTCTCGGTCATTTGCATTCTTGTCTGCGAGAGTGCTGCATTTGTGCGGTATGTGGTTTTTGACCCCGATATCTACTCCGAGGCTATGGTCAGGGGCAGAATTTCCGACATCATTTACGACTCGCTGGTGGACTATTTTACCGGCTTCTCGGGTCCTACCGGTATACCTGCCGAAGTTTTTACGGCGAAGCTGGATAAGGACGCTCTTACCGAAGCCTCTTATCAGCTCACCGCGGACTCTCTGAGCTATCTCACCAACCCCGATGCCCCCAAACCCGAACCTTCCTACGATTTCGCCGATATGGAGAATTATGTCGATTCATATATTATCGGTTACACCGAGGCTAACGGTTTTGAGATCGACGATAATGTGCAAAAACTCATTGAGAATACGCATAAGACCATCGAATCCCAGATCAGCGGTCAGCTGGACGTCACGCTGATGTATATGCTGTCCAAGACTGCCTACGCCGAAACGTTACACAACTACTTCCGTTATATCGAGTGGGCTGTTTATATCGCCGGCATCACGGGCTTGTTCCTTGTGATCCTCATGGTAGTGATCGACCGCAAACACCCCCGCGATCTTCCTTACTGGCTCGGCGTTATGCTCTTCTCTTCGGGCGCGATCATACTTTTCCCCGCACTTTATTTGCAGAAGATCAGCTATTTTGACAGTTTCTTCATGCGGACCGATAACGTCTATAAGACAGTTACGGGAGTTAGCAAGGTTCTTCTCAATCGCATAATCAACACCCAGACTGCTGTTATGATCTTCGGTATTTTCCTGATACTTATGACTGTTGTGATCCACATGGTCTATATCAATTATCTGAAGAAAAAACGCAGGGATTAAGAGTCTTTAAGTGCATTTCCTTTGTCGGAGATGCACTTTTTTTATCTGTTTGATTCATGTCAAAAGTTTACGCGGCATATTTGATTGTCTGAAATCCACTATTTTTCATCTGTAATTTTATACTGTATGTGTAATATCATGATTTTTTTGCAAGTTATCCCGAAAAGACTTGCAAAATCTGCCGCAAGGGTATATAATAATACTGTACTAAATATTTGGGAGGAAATGTGGTATGAGACCCGTTGATATGAACAAGGATCAGCTTGCGGAGTTCAAGCAGGCTGCGGAAAAGTGTTACGAGGAATATAAGGCGCTGGGGCTGAAGCTCAATATGGCTCGCGGCAAGCCGGGTTCTGAGCAGCTTGCGCTCTCTAAGCCTATGCTCGATTGCCTGACCGCTGCGGACGCGGCAGAGATCTCCGATGATATTTTCAACTACGGAGGTCTGGACGGTATCCCCGAGGCTAAGAAGCTGTTCGCACCTATGCTTGGCGTCCCCGAGGAGAACGTGATAGTATTCGGAAACTCCAGCCTTAATATAATGTACGATACCGTTTCCCGCTGCTATACCTTTGGCGCGGGCGAGGGCTTGAAGCCCTGGAAGGACTGCGGTAAGGTCAAGTGGCTCTGCCCCGTTCCGGGCTATGACAGACATTTCGCCATCACCGAGCTGTTCGGCTTCGAGATGATCAACGTCCCCATGACCGAACAGGGTCCCGATATGGACGTGGTCGAAAAGCTCGTGAGTGAGGACGAGAGCATCAAGGGTATCTGGTGCGTGCCCATGTATGCAAACCCTACGGGCATCACCTATTCGGACGAGACTGTCAGGCGCATGGCTGCCCTTAAACCCGCGGCTAAGGACTTCCGTATCTTCTGGGACAACGCCTACTGCATTCACCACCTCACCGATACTCCCGACAAGCTGCTGAACCTTTTTGAGGAGCTGAAAAAGAACGGTAACGACGATATGGCGTACCAGTTCGCTTCCACTTCTAAGGTGACTTTCCCGGGCAGCGGCGTGGCTGTCCTCGGCGCTTCTGAGGCGAATCTGAAATGGGTCAAGAAGACCATGACCATACAGACCATAGGTCACGATAAAGTGAATATGCTCCGCCATGTTCGCTTCTTCGACGGCAAGTTCGAGAACGTCCTTGCGCATATGCAGAAGCAGCGTGCTATCCTCGAGCCCCGCTTCAACATCGTTACCGAAATGCTCGAAAAGGAGCTTGGCGGTACGGGTCTCGGCTCGTGGGTAAAGCCCAACGGCGGTTATTTCGTCAGCTTTGACGCCCTCGGGGGCTGTGCAAAGCGTATCGTGGCGCTCTGCAAGGAAGCGGGCGTTACCCTCACGGGCGCAGGCGCGACCTTCCCCTACGGCAAGGATCCGCAGGACAGGAATATCCGCATAGCTCCCACTTTTCCCTCTACCGATGAGCTGAAAAAGGCTATGGAAATATTTATAGCTTCCGTAAAGCTGGCTTCGGCGGAGAAGCTGCTCGGCTAATCAAGGCTCAACATTTCACATAATCAAAGGCAGGATCCTTTTTTGATGGTTCTTGTCTTTGTTTGTGTTTAAAAAAATTCATGACTGATTATTGGAGAAGAATATGAACCGAATAATAAAAGCACTGAAGGAACGTAAATTTGAAATTGTTTTCTTTCTGCTATGGTTAGCTGCTGCAATAGTTGTCACTGCTTTTCATGAACCTTGGTACGATGAGGCACAGGCATGGTTGATCGCGAGAGATGCTTCATTTAAGACCATTTTGTTTGAGACTACTCATACCGAGGGACACCCGCCTTTATGGCAGCTCTTGCTTTCCGTATTTGCTAAAACGGGAATGCCGTATGAGCCTTCATTGAAGACATTGCAATTATTGATAACCTCTGCTGCGGTACTTCTGATACTTTTCAAGTCTCCTTTCCCAAAGTTAATAAGGATATCTCTGCCCTTTGGTTTCTTTATCTTCTATAATACTGCTGTGATCGCGCGTCCCTATTCCATAACTATGCTTGCGTTTATTCTTATGGCTATGACCTATAACAGACGGGACGAGAAGCCGGTACCTTTTGTCCTTTCCGTGTCTCTGCTATGTCTTTCTCATATGTTTGGCATAATGATGGGCGGAATGATCTGTTTTGTCTGGGTCGTTAAGATCATAGCTGAGAACAAAAAAAACAAAACTCTTGACAGGATATATTCGGATAGGCGGTTTCTTCCTCTGCTTCTGCTTTTCATCTTTGCCTGCCTGTTGATTGTTGACATTGCTCCGGGTAATGATCAGGCAAATGCGCAATCTGCGGTTTCTGATCTTTTTACTGCGGACAGAGTGATCACTTCTTTGAAGGAGTTTGCGTTGACGATCTATCAGTCCACTTTCTCGCTTTTTGATTCCGTGGATTCGGTGGTCATTAACGTTTTTATGAGCGCTGTTATAATTTCTGCTCTCATCTACTATGAGAGAAAAAAAGACCTAAAATGGGAGTTCTTTGCGCCTTATCTTGTTTTTGCTGTGTTCCATTCTATTTTTTGGTCATTTCATTATCACTCTGTATTTGTTGTATATTTGCTCATATACTTTTTTTGGTTTTCTTATACCCCGGAGGATCATGTATTCGGCGATCTTATAAAGAAGCGTTTATCCATGCCGCTTCTCAGGAAGCTTTTGGCGGCTGTGGGGGTACTCTTGTGGATATCTCCCATAATTGCAAGCATAGGTGCGTCAGTCACTGAGGTCAGGTACCATTATCAGAATTTCAGGGAGATGTCTGCATTTATAAAGGAGCATGATCTTAGTGATAAGATCATATTTGAGAACTGGACAGACTCATTAAAACCTCAGGCAGTGATGTCACAGGAACAGTCAGAGGATGAAAAGCAAGCGATCGAAAAACAGCAAGAGATTGAGGAGCGCAAACAGTTTGATATAAAAAGTGCTGTTGTTTATGAGCTTGGACTTTTACCTTATTTTGATCACAATATTCTTGCCAATGTAAATGTAGCTCAAGGCGATTTTTCCTATGCTCCGCATAAAAATAATCCCGATAATATAACGGAGTTGTGGCATGATATTGGAGTTCCCGATGTTCTTATAAATGTTGAGAATCTTGAAGACATTTTCAGCGAAGATGAACTTAAAGATGTGAATTATGCATTGGTGTACCGCAACTATTACTCAATTGCATGGAAGCTCGGAAGTAAAGGAGATGGCTACGACAGGATCTGGGTACGCAGAGAGCTTTTGGACGAATGCGGTCTTGAAGAAATACCCTACGACCATAATACCGTTATCTGATCTCATGAAAAACATCAATTATCTCCTTTAAAACGCACTCTTCTGATATTAAAGATAGAAAGGCGAAAGCCCCGCGATATTTCACGCGGGACTTTTTGCTGTTCTTGTAAGCTCCGAATTATTTCAGCAGCTTCTTGACGGATTCCTTGGTACCCAGTACCAGCAGTTTTTCGTCCTCGGAAAAACGGTAGTCCGGGGTTATCATAGCGTTGAAGCGGTCGCCCGACTTTATCGCAAGCACGTTGATGTTGTACTTCTGACGGACGTTGCGCTCCACAAGGGTCTTGCCTATGAGCATTTCGGGTACGGACACTTCATAGATCGCGTACTCGTCGCTGAGCTTGAAGTAATCGAATATACCCTCCGATCCAAAGCGTATCGCGAAGCGCTCCGCGGTCTCACGCTCGGCGTAGATGACCTCGTCCGCGCCGTTGCGGAGCAGGAACTTCTTGTGTATATCCCTGTTCGCCCGCGCGAAAACGTACTTCGCGCCTTTCTCCTTTAGCAGGCAGGTAGTTTCGAGGGAGCTCTGGAAATTATCGCCTATCGCCACGATACACACATCGAAGTTATTGACGCCAAGCTCCTCCACGAACTGGGGGTCGGTGGCGTCGCCTATCTGGGCGTCGGTGACGTATTTGAGGGCGGCGTTTACCCTGTCCTCGTTGATGTCTATAGCCAGTACCTCGTTTTTCTGGGTGGTCAGTGATTTAGCCATATGCTTTCCGAAGCGACCGAGTCCGACTATCAAAAATGAACGTGCCATAAGAAAAACCTCCGTTAGAACACATACATTGAATAATTAACCTACCATTATCTTTTCTTCGGGGAGCTGTGCCCTTGCGTGAGTGGTGTCGCTGGTGAGGGACATGATGAAGGTTATACCTCCCACGCGCCCGAAGAACATTATTATCGCTATGATCATCTGTGAGATCAGCGAGAGGGAGCTTGTTATCCCCATAGACAGCCCGCAGGAGCTTATCGCCGAGACCGTTTCAAATACCACGGGCGTGATCTCTAAGTCGTCCACCGCGGAAATGACCATAGTTCCCGTGATGACTACCGCTAAGTAAAGGGTCGTGACGCAGCAAGCGTTGCGGACGGTGGCTTCATCTATGCGCCTGCCGAAGCACTCGACGCTCTTGCGCTTCCTGAAAACGCTTGCGATCGTGAGCATCATCACCGAGAATGTGGTGGTCTTGATACCGCAGGCGGTAGACCCGGGGGCTCCGCCGATGAACATGAACACTATGAGTATGAGTATGGTCGCGGGGCGCAGACTGCTTATGAGTATGGGCGCGAAGCCCGCGTCACGTCCCGAGGTCATGAGCATGGACATTATCAGAACCTTGTCTCCCGCGCTGTTCTCATAGAGTGAACCGTGCCACTCGAACAGCAGAGCCAGCGCCGTTCCCGCGAAGTAGAAGATCACGGTCACGAGAATGACGATCTTGCTTTGAAGGTGATACTTCTTGAAATGGTGCTTGTGCTCAACGATGTCATGCCATGTGATGAAGCCGATACCGCCTATAGTCAGCAGCACGATCAGGGTCACGTTAAGGAGCACGTCACTCTGGGCGGTTATCAGAGAACTTCCCGGCTCAAAGTAGCCCATGAGGTCTATTCCCGCGGTGCAGAGCGCCGATACCGAGTGGAACAGTGCGAAGAATATGCCCATTCCCACGCCGCAGCGGGGTATGTAGAAAATGCAAAGCACCGCCGCGCCGAGCAGTTCCATGAGGAATGTTCCTTTGAGAATGAACCGCGTGCTTTTGACGATGCCGCTGCCGCTTATACCCGCGACCGATTCGCGCATGGTAACACGGGATTTGAGCCCGATCTTCTTGTTCGTGAACGAGAGCATGAAGATGGTCATTGACATGAAGCCTATGCCGCCTATCTGAATGATGATGAGCAGCACGACCTGTCCGAAGAAGGACCAGTGCTGGTAGGTGTCATAGAGGGTCAGCCCCGTACCGCTGAGCGCCGAAGCCGACATGAAAACGCACTCAAAATAAGGCGTGAATGTGCCGCTGCGTGAGCTGACGGGGAACATGAGTATGAGCGCCCCGAAGAGTATCAGCAGCAGATAACCGAACATAAGGAGCTGGGTGAAGGTAAGTTTTTTGTAGACGTCCTTCACTTTTTCCGTAAGATTTTCGAGCTTTTCCATTTTTCATACACTTTCCTAAAGTCATGGTCTGCCATTAAACCACATATATACCTATTCATTATACACCTAACTATCACAAATGTCAAGCAGTTTACCAAAACTTAACGAATTATACAGGCTTTTTTCGGCGGCAGGGTATTCGGCATTTTCACAAAAGCATAACAGACTGAAAAAGTGTACTGTTGAAAACTCCGCCGCAAAAAAGCAAAAATGTTGAAAACTCTGTTGAAAGTGTTTAAAACTCGCGTAAATCAACAATTCATCGGGAGCAGGTTTTGAACAGGATTGTTTAAAGTACGTTTTTTTCGACCGCACTCTAAGCGTGCCGATCCACAACTTTTGCTGCTGCTGACCCGAAAATCGCCCTTGCGGATCGCTTCGGAGGGGTCAGGTTCGGTCATAATGTCCAAAGGTTTGGTTACAGGTTAGGTTACAAAACGGTTACAGACAAAAATCGGACAGTTGAAAAGTCGGCTGCCATGCTTCAAAAACTGTTGAAAACTCTGTTGAAACTGTTAATAACTCCACGTTTTCAACGCTTTCCCCAAGGACGAGTTTTCAATAGAGTGTTGAAAAGTCCGAAAAACTTCGCTCACTGTAACCGTTTTGAAATATTTTTTGTAACGTAAAAAATATGGTTGACAATGGCGCGTAAAGCTGTTATAATAATAAGTGTGAAATTATCGGAAGGGGTGACATGGGCGCTATGGTGAAATGCGAAAAATGCGGCAGCATACAGGACGAACACGGCGCGGCTTTCTGCTATAACTGCGGGGCGAAGCTGAACGAGCGCGCGGCTTTCGGCGGCGTGGCAGTACCCCCCGCTCCGATGATGGCGCTCCCGATGAACGGCGCTCCCGCACAGGCTGCCCCGAGGAAGAAGAACAAGGCGGTCATCGTGCTTATCGTTTTGGGGACGCTGTTGGTGTATGCACTTTACGGCATTTTCGGGTATTTTTTCTATACCATGATAAAGAAAAAGGTCATGCCCTACACCCGGTACGCTATCGCCTGCAACAATGCGGCGGCTGTCTACGAGGCGCTTACGGACGAGATGGGGTTTGACAATGACAGCTTCTTTGACTTCTACTATGACGATTATTACGATCCCGAAAAAGGCGAGCTTTACTCCGAGGTGCTGACGGGCGGCGTTTACCGCTGCGACACCGACGGGAGCGGCGTGCAGGGGATAGTCTACCGCGCGATCAAAGACAGCGGCGACAAGGACGCCGAAAAAGGCAGCGTGTACGTGGGCTTCGACAGGTACGAGAGCAAGCTGTTCGTACACTGGATATCCGACGACGGCACTTCGCTGGGACAGTGTCCCGACCCGCCGCCGCCCGATAATATGAACGAGCTGACCTTCGGGGAGTTCTGCGGGGACTATGGCGACGATTATTACCGCTACGGGGACGATGATCCCTATTACGAGTCTCCGAGGGAGCGCGGCAGCAGTCCGCGCAGACAGCAGAGCCGCGGCGGAGCGGTGGACGCATGATCTCCGAAAGTCTGCTGACGAGGGGAGAATGTGCGGCTTGCAGGGAGTGCTGCGTTTTCGAGAGCTACGACCTCTACGATACGCCCACCGTCACCGATGAGGTCATGGAGCGGGCGCGGACGATCGACCCCGCAGTGAGATTCGCGGAGACGGAGGGCAGGCGGCTCTTCATGATGAAGGGCGGAGCGGACAGCGAGCTGCGCTTCTGTCCCATGCTCGACCACGAGCGGGGGTGCAGGCTGGGTGAGCATAAGCCCTTTGAGTGTGCGGTGTTCCCATTTCGGCTGATGGAGCTTGACGGACGGAGGGCGGTGACGGTATCGCCTGTGTGTCCCGCAGTGAGGGAGAAGCCCTTCGGGGCGCTGCTCGGCGAAGCAAAGCGGCTCGCACCCCTGATTTTCGACGAAGCGGACAGATATCCGCAGCTGTTAAGAAAATACGCCCCGGGGTATCCGGTGCTTTTGATAGAAGACCCAATAAGGAGCGATCGACTATGAGCGAAGAAAACAAGGAAAACGGCACTCCGCAGAGCGAGGAAGAAAAGGTAGTCCTCCCCAAAAAGACCATGATCGGGCTGATCGTGGGCGTGAATGTGGTGGTGATAGCGCTTATCGTGACGGTGGTGTGTCTTGCGGTGTTCAGAAAGGGCAGTGACGAGATAAAGACTTCCGATAACTCGGCAGCTCGCAGGGCTGATAAGGACGATGACGGCGACGGCGATGACGGCGATGATGAAGCCGAAGCCGATGAAGATGATGCGGACGACGACACCGACGATGACGACGCAGACGAAGCCGATGACAAGGAAGATGAGAAGTCCGATAAGTCCGAGGAAAAGTCCGACAAGGACAGCAAGTCCGAAAAGTCGGAGAAGTCCGATAAAAAAGAGGAGAGCAAGGACAAGAGCAGCAAGACCGACGGAGATTTCCCCTCGGCGGGAGGATACACCGCGGGCGGCGAGAAGTCCGACAGCAGCTCAAAAAAAACCGAGGAGAAGAAAGAGGACGAGAAGGAGGACGAAAAGTCCGAGCCTTACGTTTTCTACTACAGCGGCTCGAATACATGGGCTGACGGCGACATCACCATGACGGGCATGGAGATGAGCGTCAAGAATTCGAGCGGCGAGGCTATAAACGGCTGGAAGCTCGAGCTTACCATAGACGGTCTTGAACGCTGCGACGGCTGGAACGGTACATATAAGTGCGACGGTGACACCCTCACCATAACCCCCGCCGACTACAACAAGGATATCCCGAACGGCTCGGCGACCGAGGGGCTCGGCTGCAACATCGGAACCAAGGGTACGCTTAACGTGACGGCGGCTAAGGTCAGCGGTCATGACTGCGTGGTGAAGAAGGGCAGCGTCCCAAAGTCCAATAACAATAATAACAACAATAACAACAACGGCGCGGCAGCGGTGGACGTCAAGGCTCTGCTGACCCGCACCGACAAGGCGAAGCAGGGCGATGACTGGCTGCACACCGACGGAAGTCATATCTACGACAAGGACGGCAAGGAAGTCTGGATCACGGGCTGCAACTGGTTCGGGTACAACACGGGCACGAACCTCTTCGACGGACTGTGGAACAGCGTGCTCACCGAGAGCGTTGACGCCATCGCCGACCACGGCTTCAACCTTATCCGCGTGCCTTTCTCGGCGGAGCTGATAAACAACTGGGCTGACGGGAACTACCCGCAGGCTAACTACAACAACGCCTATAATACCGAGCTGAACTCCATGAACAGCTTGGAGATATTCGATTACTTCCTGAAACTCGCGGAGGAGAACGGTCTGAAGGTCATGATAGACATTCACAGCGCCAATACCGACGCCGCAGGTCACAACGCGAACCTCTGGTACACAGACCGCGTTTCGGTCAAGGACTACTACGCGGCGCTCGAATGGATGGCTGAGCGCTACAGGAATAACGATACTATCGTAGCTTTCGACCTCAAGAACGAACCTCACGGAAAGCCGAATGAGGGAAGCAGCGCCGCCAAGTGGGACGACAGCAAGGACGACAACAACTGGAAATACGTCGCCGAGACTGCCGCCGCAAAGGTACTGGCGAAGAATCCCGATGTGCTGATAATGGTGGAGGGTACCGAGATATATCCCAAGACCAAGGGCGATTACAGCTCGCAGAACAATGACGACTACTACTTCAACTGGTGGGGCGGAAATCTACGCGGCGTGAAGGATTACCCCGTCGATCTCGGGGAGTACAGCGACAAGCTGGTGTACTCGCCCCACGATTACGGTCCGACCGTTTATCAGCAGCCCTGGTTCGAGGGCGATTACGACTACGATTCGCTTATGGCTGACTGCTGGAAGGACAACTGGTTCTACATTTACGACGAGGGCATAGCGCCGCTTCTGATCGGCGAATGGGGCGGCTTCATGCGGGAGCCGAACCTCAAATGGATGACGGAGATGAGAAAGCTCATCGGCAAGTACCATCTGCACCACACGTTCTGGTGCTTCAACGCCAACTCGGGAGACACGGGCGGACTGGTGCTCGACGATTTCAAGACCTGGGACGAGGAGAAGTATGAGTTCGTCAAGGAGGTGCTCTGGCAGCAGGGCGGCAAGTTCGTGGGGCTCGATCACGAGGTACCGCTGGGGGATAACGGTATCACCCTCAGTAAAGCCAAATCTTTATAAAAACGGAAAAGTATGAGAAGAAAGGGGTCTTTGAAATGCCCAAGATCAAGATCATCACCGACTCCGCGTCGGATATTTCGGAGAAGGACGAGAAAGAACTCGGCATAATCGTCATGCCATTCAAGGTTGCGCACGGCGGGAAGAGCTACATCAGCCGCGTAGAGCTGACGAACGAGCAGATATACAAAATGCTGGAGGAGTCGGACGAAACTCCGACACATTCGCAGATCACGGCGTTCGAGTTCACGGAGACCTTTGAGAAGCTGTTCGCCGAGGGTTACACGGACATAATCACCGTTACCATAAACAAGAAGGGCAGTTCGACCTATGACAACGCCTGCCTTGCAAAGAAGAATTTCTTTGAGGATCACCCCGACGCCAAGGGCAAGTTCGGCATTTACGTCATTGACGGTGTGGGTTACACGGGAGCCTACGGTTATCCCGTGAAGCAGGCGGCTCTGAAAGCGAAGAAGGGCGAGAGTGCGGCTTCTATTGCCGAATACGTAGAGGACTGGGTGCAGCACTGCACGATCTTCTTTGCGCCCTACACGTTGAAATACGCGCGGAAATCCGGGCGCATACCTTCTGCGGCGGCGTTCGCGGGGGAGCTCATGGGGCTCAGACCGATAATGCGCATACAGGACAATGCGATCACCACGGACGCGAAAGTTCGGGGCGACAAGAACATAATCCCGCGGATAATAGAGCAGACGGTCGAGGAAATGATACCGCGCACGCCCTACAGCATAGTGTACGGTTCGGACAGATCGGTAGGCGATGAGCTGGCGGCGGCGCTGACGAAAAGGCTGGGCTATCCTCCCGAGGAGATGTATCAGATCGGTGCAGCTATTGCGATAAATGCGGGACCGAAGGTAGTAGGTTCGATATTCAGGCGCAGATGATATGATAAGAAGCCATAGTGTCCGTTGGGCGCTATGGCTTTTATGATAAAGGCTGTGAAATCATAATTTGTAAAGCGTACCTAACGAACGCGGGCGCCACCGCAAGTAAACAGTTGCACAGACACGCCGGATGCAAGGGGCGGCGTTAGCCCCTTGCCGAGGTCAAGGGCGAGGAGCCCTTGCAGGGGAGCGCGAAGCGCGTGGGGGCAGAGCC
>CACZJT010000030.1 GCA_902781565.1 uncultured Ruminococcus sp. | reverse complement strand
TCCCTTGCAGTGCGACAGCACAGCTGCGGTCGTTTTCCTTGCACTGTGAAATTTTCTCTCGAAATCTTTATGCTGCTATTTTCTTGGATTGCTATAGTTAGTTTTCTAACTAATCATATCAGACCGCGGACAGGATTTCAAGGGTCATTTTGTAAATTTTTATCAGACCATTCAGCTGTGAAAACACAAAAAGACCTCCCAAAAAGGGAGGTCCGATCGACTACTTATTCAGAGCGAAGCTCAGGCTGTTCGGAACGCTGCGGGGTCCTCTTACGGCAAAGATACCGAACTCGCTCCCGAGCCGTCCAAAGGTGAACTGCTCGTGCTCGTAGCGTTTCAGGAGCTTTATCTTCATGAGCTTCTTTATCGTAAGACTGCCGCTGTGAAAATCGCAGGGGATATCGGTCTCCGTCACCTTGCATTTGTACAGCACCGCGGAAACGGGCGCTCCCGCGTAGATAAAGACCGTATCGTTCACCCTTATCCCCGCCCCCTGCTTCCAGTCTATGGTGTCGGCGTCGTCAAAGGCGTGTACTATGTCATAATACTTGGGATTCGAGGGTATCAGCCATTCCTTCGGGGGGCGGGTCTGCTCTTTTTTCTGCTTTGAAGCCGTAGCCTCAAAGCTAAGGTCGAGCATATGGAACACCGCTTCGGGCTTCACCGTCCCGTCCAGCACCACCGAGAGCCACTTGCCGCGCTTGATGTGGTAGCCGTAATATATGCCCTCCTGCTTCAAAAGCAGGTCGAGCAGGAGCATATCCGTGAGTTTGACGTTCAGCACGTCAACGGCACCCGTTTTATGGGGGTCTATCTTGTCGTAGGTGATCCGCATTATGAGCCCGTACCACTTGTTGTTGTCCGAATGGCGAAGCACCGCCGCATCGGGGGAGCTTGCCCATAGGTATTCGGGAGAAGTCCCGTATTTCTTCTTTGCGTATGCGAAGACCTCGTCCCGCAGGCTGTTTATGCTCATGGCGCTCTCCTTTTCTTGACATTTCGCGTGTTCTATATTATAATTATATCATAAATAACGCATTTGTCAAGGCATTCGGAGGGAAAGAGCATGACTGTAATAAACGGGCTTGTATTCACGGAGGAAGGCGCTTTCGAGAGCCTAACGGTGATGACCGAGGGGGACAGGATAACCAAGACGGGCAAAGACCTCCCGCCCGAAGGCGAGGTGTTCGATGCGGAGGGGTGCTATGTCCTGCCGGGGCTCACGGACGTACATTTTCACGGGTGCATGGGTCACGACTTCTGTGACGGGACTATCGAAGCCCTTGACGCCATAGCGGAGTATCAGTTCGGTCAGGGGGTGACGTGCATATGTCCCGCCACCATGACCCTGCCCGACAGCAGGCTTTGCGGGATACTGAAAAACGCGGCGGAGTACAGGCGAAGCGTCAGCCGTCCCGACCGCGCGGAGCTTGTGGGGGTACACCTCGAGGGACCGTTCATAAATAGAGAACGCAAGGGGGCGCAGAACGAGGGATACATTCAGACTGCTGACGCCGAGAAGCTTCGAAGGTGGCAGGACTGCGCGGAGGGGCTCGTGAAGCTCGTGACCATAGCCCCCGAGACCGAGAACGCTTTGGGGTGCATACGGGAATGCAGGAGGGAGTTCCGCTTCTCCATAGGTCACACGAACGCGGACAGTCTTACCGCCGCAGAAGCCTTTCGCGCGGGTGCCGACCATGTGACCCACCTGTTCAACGCCATGCCGCCCTTCGGACACAGGGAAACGGGTGTCGTAGGTGCGGCGCTCGATGAGGGGAACTGCTTTGTCGAGCTTATCTGCGACGGGGTGCATATCTCGCCGACTATGGTGAGGGCTGTGTTCAGGCTGTTCGGCGATGACAGAGTGGTGCTCATAAGCGACAGCATGGAAGCGGCGGGTATGCCCGACGGGAGCTATTCTCTCGGCGGTCAGCGGGTGGACGTGAAGGGGAGCCTTGCGACTCTCGCGGACGGCGGTCCGAATACAGTTCCGACCATCGCGGGGAGCGTGACCTCTCTGTACAAATGTATGCTCACAGCGGTGAGCATGGGGATACCCCTTGAAAGCGCCGTGAGAGCCGCTGCGGTGAATCCTTGCAGGTCTATAGGGATATACGATGAGTACGGAAGTATAGCGGTCGGCAAGCGGGCGAATTTTCTCGTGCTTGACAGGAACGATCTTTCGATACGGGCAGTCATAAAGGGCTGAAAAACAACATACCGCGCAAAGATGTGAAGGTCTTTGCGCGGTGTTATTTTGAGAGATCATTTATTTTTTAAATAGTCCAGCGCATAATCGAGCGCATAATCGTTGTTTTTTATGAAGATCTCCTCGAAAGCATTTTCGTCAAAGGGTATCTTGATATCGAGGGGGAGCTTCTGCTGCATATCCGTTCCGCTGTCAATGAGGATATCGCCGTTCTCGTCCACCATTTTGAGCATGGGGAACCCGTAGATGACATTCTTGGTGTTTGAACCCGATATCGCCATAGCACAGCCTGCGCTCTCGGTGATGCCCATGACCGTCACGTTCGGGAGGGGCGAAAGGGCGCGGGTGAATATCTCGGCGGCGCTTGCGGTATCGCAGCCAACGAGTATCACTATCTCTTTGTCGCCCCACCTGTTTGCGGGCTTATCGCCCGTGGTGATGGGGTCGGTGGTTATGGTGTTGCCGTAGAAGTCCTTGTACTGCTCGCTCGCCACGAAAAGCTCCTCGTCGGTGAAAAATGACGCAAGGAAAGCCGATAGCTCCAGTTCGCCGCCGCCGTTGCAGCGGACGTCTATGATGAGCTTCTTCATGCCCTTCTCCTCCATTTCATCGAAGGTGCGGTTCATGATATAAGTTTCATAGGGGTTGGGGTAAGGCGGGTCTTTGGGGTTCCTCATGTTCGCGTCCCACATCTCCCGAAGCATTTCCATTTCCTCATCGTTTAGCTGTGCAGTGAAGCTGTTGACGCCGTTGAAGATAAGGCGGGCTGTGTCGTCGCCAAGCGCCTCCCAGGACATATTCACATCGTCCTCGTCGTAAGCGCGGAGCTTTCTCATGACGGTGCGGCTGCGGGCAAAGTTTTTCGTACCAACAGAGGTCGCCTCGGCGGTGACTTCACTGCCGTCCTCTGTCTTAAAGGTCAGCTCGGCGGACGTTCCTTCAATGCCGAAGGCGGTGATGGGACGAACGAAGTTCAGGTTATCCGCATCGGCGAAGTTCATGAATGCGGGCTTGGTGGAGTCCACATATTCGTTTATATCCGTACCGTCAAACGCCAGCAGTTCCGAGCCGTCCCTGAGCCCTGCTTCGTATATCGCCGAATCGGGCGAAACATTCACCGCGAGTATCCTGCCGTCGTCGAGCCTTACTCCGCAAAAGCCGAGATCATTGCCGCTCAGGTCGGTGCAGATAGCTGTCACGGGAGCATCGCTCATGGCGGCTTCTTTCGGGACTATCGAAACGTGGGGGTCCGGGAACTCGTTGCCGAACTCGAAGCAGAGCTTCTTGAATTCTTCCTCGTCGCCGCGTTCGAGAGCCTTGATACGGGGGCTGTATTCCTCGTAGAGCCCGTCCCAGTCTATGCCCTTGTAATCGCCGAGGACATAGTGCCTTTTCATCATTGTGAATACTTCATTGAATTCGGGCAGGAACGAGGGCTCGCGGTAGCTTTCGGCTGTCAGACAGGGTATCACCGAGCTCACAGCCATGACCGCGGACACTATCATCACGGGCAGGAAGCGCTTTGCGCTCTTAGCCGCGAAGCTGAACGTATACAGCACCGAGCCCAGATAGGCGGGAAGCAGGCATATCTCGAAATTTGAAGCGGCAAGGGATACGACAGTTGCGATAAAGGGCAGGAAAGAAGTCGCCGAAAGCGCCGGGTGGAAGCCGAGAAGCTGTCTGCGCCAGAGTATGTAGTGAACCGCCATGAATGCCGTGCAGAGGGTCAGATAAAGTATATCATCGGATATCATATATTACGCCCTCCTTTCAGTCAAGGTCGGCGCGCTCGAATGCCGCACTGCCGAGGTACAGGCATACCGCCGCCACGAGGATATACGCCGCCGAAACGCCTATTATCGTAGATACGGGCATAGCCGCGTCAAATACCGCCATAGTTGTCTCGTCAAGATGGGGCAGCAGGAACTGGTTGAAGGACAGTATGTGGATGATGGCGTTCAGAGGGAACAGGAAGTCATTCCCATCCTCGAACATCATCTCCGCGGCTATCTCCATGAGCAGCACCAGCACCTCGACTATGTACACGAAATGAGCCTTGCGTATGACCGCCGTAAGGAATATGAGCTCCGCTGTCATTCTGAAAAACAGCATGGCGAGCATGAAAAGCCTTATGAGCAGAACTCCGAAGGATATGCTCGTCCCCCAGCCGAGTATCAGGGTCGCCGCTATCGGGAGCGCCAGAAATATGAGTATGCCCCCGAAGGTGCCCGCTATGAGCGAGACTATCACGCGGCTCCAGTATACCTGACGGCGGGAGTGACCGTACATTATCTCGTAATTCACGGTCTTGTCGTTCATGTCACCGCCCGCGATGAGCGTCACCGAGATGAGCACGTAGATAGCCGCCATGATGCCGATGACGTTTGAATTCATGCCGAATATGGTGGAGGCTGTCATATTGCTCCCGAAGCCGTAGATATCTTCATCGACGAAAAAATAGTAGCCGCTGTTGAACAGCGCCGCGAGGACTCCCGGCACCAGCATGACAAGGAAGATGAGAAGCAGTATCTTCATCTCGCAGCGGAGGGTATAGAACTGAGAGAGCACGAGCTTTTTCATACTATCCCCTCACCTCCGCCTTCGAGTACCTTTTCGAGGTAATACTTCTCCAGGTCGCTCTCGGCGCGGTGCATATGCAGCGGCACCGCTCCCGCCGCGAAAAGCTCCGAGGACAGCTCGCCTATATCGGGGATATCCCCGTATACCTTTATCATATCCTCCGCAAGCTCCGCCCTCTCGCCGAAGCGTTCCTTAACGACCTCAAAGGCTTTTACATTGTCGGTGGTCTTTATCTCGAAGCAGCCCATTCCGCTTCTTTCCAGCTCCTCGGCGGTGGTGCGTTCGAGGATATTTCCCGAGCCAATGAACAGGTAATCGGTGCAGAGGTGTTCAAGCTCCGTCAGGATATGCGAGGAGATGAGTATGGTAACTCCCCTTTCATGATTGAGCTTTAAGAGCAGTTCTCTTATCTCGTGTATGCCCGCGGGGTCGAGACCGTTCACGGGCTCATCGAGCACGAGCATCTCGGGGTCGCACATAAGGGCGTTGGCTATGCCGAGGCGCTGCTTCATGCCGAGGGAATACTGCCTTACCTGCTTTTTGTCGTCAACTCCCGAGAGCCCCACCGTTTCGAGCACGCTGTCTATTATGCCCTTATCGGCTATGCCTTTTTGCAGCCGCTGTTTCTCCAGATTCTGGCGTGCGTTCGCGAAGCCTTTAAGGTAAGGCGTTTCTATCATGAAGCTCATTTTGCGCCGCGCCTTTATGATGTCAACGCTGTTCCCGTCGGCGTCGTAGTAGCTTATAGTGCCCGAAGTCGGGTAGACAAGTCCGCCCAGTATCTTCATTATAGTGGTCTTGCCCGCGCCGTTGGGTCCGACAAGCCCGACGATGGAACCGCGCCTTACGCTAATGCTCGTTCCGTGGAGCACTTCCTGTTTTCCGAAGGATTTTCTGAGATCCTTGACTTCCAGTATAATATCATTCATGATCTGTCACTCCATATCCTTTCTCGAAAACTTTCTGTAAGCTATGGTCATCAGTATCAGCCCGACGCCTAAGGTCATGACTATCTCCTCCCCGAGGGCGAAAGGCTTGTCGAAAGCCATATAATGCTCAAAGCTCTTGTTCGATGCGTCCATTATCTTCTCGCTCGGGAGCTGTATGATGGTGGTGTATATGCCCATAGTGAAAATATCGGTGAGTCTTATTATCCACTCGGGGATATAGCGTTCGTTCTGAGATATGAACATGAGCTCGCTGAATATCATCTCGCCTATGATCTCGCCCACGAACATGAGGATCACGGGGACGAAGTAAGTGAAGCTCTTACGCTTCAGCAGTACCGCGAACAACGCCACCTCGGCAGTCACGCGGAAGATGTAGAAGATCATGAGCATGGTGGTGATGAGGGCATCGCGGACGGAATAGTTTATCCCCCAGCCGAAGCGCACCGCATAGGTGAGCGGGTAGACCCAGAGCTGTATCAGCATCATAAGCTCATTTATAACTATGGCTATGATGAATCGGGAAAAAAGCACCTGCGTCCGCGTCTTTCCCGAAAGTATCTCGTAGTTTATGGTCTTGTCGCCGAAGTCCTTTGCCAAAAGCAGCGCCGAGATGATGAAAGCGAATATGGTGGTATCGGAATGATTTTCCAGCCATATTTTTACGAAGAACAGACTGCCCGGCGGCAAGTCCTCGGGGACGCTGATCGAAACATCGCTCTCGCGCTGAATAATTGCGGCAGCAAGGGATATGAGCCACGGTATCAGTATAACGATGATGGCTTTATCTAGAAACAGCTGATAAAGCTGTGACCTAATGATCTTTTTCAATGATATCTCTCCTCACTTCGCAAGAGGTTGGTTACTGCTGTAACTAAGTATATCACCCTTACGATGACTTGTCAACAGCACAAGAAGATTTTCGTCAGATTGCACAAAGAACAGCAGACAAAAACAGCATAGTTTACAAGGACGGGTGATCGGCAACCGGACAGCGAACGTCCGCATACAAACAGCATATCGGCGTTCTTTGTCCGGCGCGGAGCAGTCCCGGATCAAAGATGTATTCCCCGATATGAACATAACAGAAATTTGTGTTGTGCAAAGCTTATAAATATTGGTGGTGTTATTTAAAAATTCCGACAAAGTTATAGAGTAAATTGGGAAAATGTATTTACAAATCAACAAAAATATGTTATATTTTGTACAGACCAATACTATCCGACCGATCATGAGCAGCAAGCTCTAAGAAAAGAGGTGCGGCATGGACAATTATAAATACCTGATGATCGTTGACTGGGCGAAGGAACATATCAAAAAGAACGGGCTCGCGCCGAATGACCGTTTTCTGACGGAAAAACAGCTCTGCGAGATACACGGCGTCAGCAGGCAGACCGTGCGTCAGGCACTTATGAAGCTCGAAAACGACGGAGTGATCGTCCGTATGCGCGGCAGCGGCACTTTCGTCGCCGACAAGCGTGAAGCGGTGATACATGAGCCCGCACAGATCAAGGGTAATATCGGAGTTGTATCGACATATTTCAGCGACTACATATTCCCTCATATCGTAACGGGCATAGAGAGCGTGCTCAATCAGAGCGGCTGTACCATGCAGCTGGGGATAACCCACGATCAGGTGTCCGAGGAGCGGCAGGCTTTGGAGACTATGCTCGCAAACGGAGTGCGGGGGCTCATCATCGAGCCCTCAAAGAGCGCCCTTCCCAACCCGAACACCGAGTTGTACGCACAGATGCGTCGGGACAATCTGCCTGTTGTACTGTTCAACGCAAGGTATCCCTGGTCGGACTGTCCCTTTGCCGCTATGGACGATGAGGCGGCGGGGCGTATCGCGACCGATCACCTTTTCGACAGCGGACACAGGGCGATAGCGGGCATTTTCGCGCTGGACGACTTGCAGGGACACCTGCGGTACAAGGGTTATATGCAGAGCTCGCTGGCACACGGAGTCGAGGACTGCGAGAAGAACGTCTACTGGTTCGCCACCTCCGAGAGAAGCGAGATGTTCAGATACGCGGGCGAAAGACTGCTGGAGCTGATCGAGGGGAACACCGCCGTTGTGTGCTACAACGACAAGCTGGCGATACGGCTGCTCAAACTGTTCAAGGAGAACGGCATAAGCGTACCCGAGGACATCTCGGTGGTGAGCATAGACGATTCACGGTACGCTTCGATCTGCGAAGTGCCGCTGACGAGCGTCCATCACCCGCACAAGCTCCTGGGCGAAGCCGCGGCGGAAATGCTGCTCGACATGATAGAGAACGGAAAAACGACCATAGAGGACAAATTGTTCGTACCTCAGCTCGTGACCCGCGATTCGGTCAAAAAGCTGATATGACAACTTGCGTGAACATCTGATACCGTATACTATGCGGTATCAGATACCAATATAGCTGTAAACGATTTCACCGGCGAGAATTTATGAGAGCACAGGCTTGACTTATCCTTTAGTAAGTTAGTAAGAAGGTGACTGTTATGGAAAAACGTTCGGGCACGAGCGAGTGCTGCAATGTGAAAAAACTTGACATGACAAAAATGCGCAGCCTTCTGCGCAGCGGGAACCTTGCCAACTACAGCAGCGTGCTGGGGGAGGTGCTCGATGAGATACGCTTCGGTGAGCTGAGATCGCTGATACTGCGGCTCTATGTGGGCGCTGATATCTACATCGAAGCCAACAGTTTCAGCAAGGAGATAGGCGTGAGCGAGGAGGAATTCGTGCGGCGTTTCGGCAGCATAGACGACATCGGCGACCACCTCGGCACCCCCGAAGAAACGATAGGCTTTTTCGACGAGATGATCGGACAATGCATACGCTGGCGCATTGAAAACACCCGAGAAAACGGCAATTACATAATCATCAGCGCCAAGAGCTACATCGACAAGAACTATATGAGCAGTGAGCTGTCGCTTACGAACGTAGCGGACGCCGCGGGGGTCTGTCCCACTTACCTCAGCACGCTTTTCAAGAAGGAAACGGGACGCAATCTCTCCGAATACATCAACAGCGTGAGGATAGAGCGGTCGAAGGCACTGCTCTGCTGCACCTCGAAGATGATATATGAGATCGCCTACGAGGTCGGGTTCCAAGATTATCGGTATTTCAGCCAGATATTCAAGAAATGTACGGGACAAACTCCAAGACAATTTCAGAACAATGCAAATAATTACGTATAACTTATGTAATTTTCTGATACTTTCCAAAGATATTAAACAAATTGATTAAAATTTTTAGTATAAATGTATGCACAAATTTATTATAATGTAAGTACAAGGAAGAGAGCAGAACTTGCAGGGCTCTCCTACTAAACCGGACGTTTACTTTTATGAAACAGGGAGGAATCTATTATGAAATTCAAGAAAATGATAGCTATGACGATAAGCATGGCGATGTGCGCGGCAGTATTCGCGGGCTGCGGAAGCTCGGGCAGTGACAGCAGCGGCGGAAGCACCGACGGCGGCAGCGCGGGCGGCGACCTCATCAAGGTGGGCATCATAAACAACGACCCCAACGAGTCGGGCTACCGTACCGCTAACGACAAGGATCTTAAAGAAGCATTCTCCAAGGAGAACGGCTATGACGCTTCCTTTGCCTACAGCCTGAAAAACGACGAGCAGATAACTGCTGCCCAGAAGTTCATTCAGGACGAGGTTGACTACCTGCTCCTCTCCGCTGCGGATACCGCGGGCTGGGACACCGTTCTTAAAGACGCGCAGGCTGCGGGCGTCAAGGTCATTCTCTTCGACAGAACTATAGACGCGGACGAGAGCCTTTACGAGGCTTCGATAGTATCCGATATGGCTAAGGAAGGTCAGACCGCTGTTGACTGGCTCAAGGGTCAGGGACTCAGCGAGTACAAGGTGATCCACCTCCAGGGCGTTATGGGCTCTGCCGCTCAGAAGGGCAGATCTCAGGCTCTGACCGATACTGCGGCTGCCGAGGGCTGGACCATCGTGAACGAGCAGACCGCAGAGTGGAACGCCGAGAAGGCGCAGCAGATCGTACAGTCCGTCATCGACTCGGGCGAGAGCTTCAATGTTATATACGCCGAGAACGACGACATGGCTAAGGGCGCTGTAGCGGCTCTCGATAAGGCTAACATCTCCCACGGCGTCGGCAAGGACGTTATCGTAATGGGCTTCGACTGCAACAAGTGGGCTCTCGAAGAACTGCTCAACAAGAACTGGAACTATGACGGTCAGTGCAACCCCTTCCAGTCCTCCTACATCAAGGACATCATCACCAAGCTCGAAGCGGGCGAGACTATCTCCGAAAAGACCATAATCATGGAAGAGAAGGGCTTCGACGCCGCGACTATCACTCAGGAAGATGTTGACAAGTACGGTATCTGATAATGACGTCACATATATCAAGGCTGTAATAAATATCCGATAAAAGCAGGTGCGGTGATGCATATAACATTCATATGCCACCGCACTTGTTTTAGGAAAAAAAGGGAAGGCAGGGCTTTCCCCTACAGGATCACACGGGAGGGATATAAATGCGTGAAAGATCACTGCTGGAAATGCGGGGCATATACAAGTCATTTCCCGGCGTAAAGGCTCTCCGAAACGTGGATTTCACCCTCTGCGAGGGCGAGATACACGCGCTCATGGGAGAGAACGGAGCAGGCAAATCTACGCTCATCAAGGTATTGACGGGCGTTCACGTCAAGGACGAGGGCGACATTTTCCTTAAAGGTCACGACAAGGCTGTTCAGATACGCTCCCCGAAGGAGGCGCAGAAGCTCGGTATCAGCACCGTTTATCAGGAGATAACCCTCTGCCCCAATCTTTCGGTGGCGGAGAACATCTTCATAGGCCGCGGCAGCGGTCACATGGTCAACTGGCGGAGCATGAACAAGAAAGCCGATGAACTGCTCGAAAGCCTCGGCATCAACGTAAAGGGCAGTCAGCAGCTCGCGAGCTGCTCCATAGCGGTACAGCAGATGGTAGCTATCGCAAGAGCCGTTGACATGGAGTGCAGCGTGCTTATCCTCGACGAGCCGACTTCTTCGCTGGACGAGAACGAGGTCGCAAAGCTGTTCGTACTTATGCGCAAGCTGAAAGAGCGCGGGGTCGGCATAATCTTTGTTACTCACTTCCTCGATCAGGTATATGAGGTCTGTGACAAGATCACGGTGCTTCGCGACGGTCAGCTCGTGGGCGAGTACGAGATCGAAAAGCTGCCGAGAGTAGAGCTGGTATCGAAGATGCTCGGCAAGGAGCTGGACGATATGGCGAGCATAAAGTCGGATTCTCCCGAATACGCCGATCAGAACGAGCTTCCCGTCTACGAGGGCAAGGGTCTTTGCAGCAGCGAGGGCATAAGCCCCTTCGATTTCGACATACGCCGCGGCGAGATAAACGGCTTCACGGGACTTCTCGGCTCGGGCAGAAGCGAATGTGTACGTACAATTTTCGGAGCCGATAAGGTCACGGGCGGCACGGTCAAAATGCACGGCAAGGAAGTCAAGATAAATAAGCCCATAGACGCCATGAAAAACGGCATAGCCTACCTCCCCGAGGACAGAAAGCGCGACGGTATCATAGGCGACCTTTCGGTAAAGGACAACATCAAGCTGGCGCTGCAAGTCAAGACGGGATTCTTCAAGCCTTTCTCGAACGCAAAGGCTACGGAGTTCGCCAACGAATACATCAAGCTCTTAG
Source organism: uncultured Ruminococcus sp. (assembly GCA_902781565.1). GTDB lineage: Bacteria > Bacillota > Clostridia > Oscillospirales > Ruminococcaceae > YE71. The sequence continues at coordinate 7,680 of CACZJT010000030.1, read as the reverse complement.
ACATCAAGACCGCTTCGGTGAACACGCCGATAAAGTCCCTCTCGGGCGGCAATCAGCAGAAGGTCATACTCGCACGCTGGCTGCTCACTCACCCCAAGTACCTCATACTCGACGAGCCTACGCGCGGTATAGACGTCGGTACAAAGGTGGATATACAGAAGCTCATGCTGAAACTCGCTTCGGAGGGCATGGCGGTGACGTTCATCTCCTCGGAAACGGACGAGATGCTCCGCACCTGCTCGCGGCTGCTGGTAATGAGAGACCGCAAGCTGGTAGGCGAGCTGACGGGAGATCAGCTTACACAGAAAACTATCATGGACACTATCGCAGGAGGTGAGAAGAATGGCACAGAGTAAGCTTTCGCCGCCAAAGACCTCGTTCTTTGCGGGACTTATGAGAAATCAGATATTCATTCCGATAGCGGCGCTTTTACTGCTGACTATCTTCAATCTTATCGCAGACCCCTCATTCTTTAAGATAACGCTCGCTCAGAACTCAAACGGCGACCCCGTTCTGAACGGGTATCTCATAACCGTTATCGACTACGGTTCGGAGCTTGCGATACTTGCCCTCGGCATGACGCTCGTTACAGCGGCTTCGGGCGGACAGGATATCTCCGTGGGTGCGGCTATCGCCATAAGCGGAAGCGTAATGCTCCGCGTGCTTTGCGGCAGCGATTCGAGAGCCGAGACTTTGCAGGCTCCCATAATCGTAGCATTCCTTGTTGCCTGCGCCGTGGCTATGCTCTTCGGAGCCTTCAACGGAACGCTGGTCGCCTTCTTCAAGATACAGCCTATGGTAGCGACGCTGATACTCTTCACGGCGGGACGTTCCATAGCCGCGTGGATAAACCACAACGAGCTCCCCATCGTCAAGGACGTATCCTTCTCCTACTTCGGCAACTACTTCCCCGGCGTGCCGATACCTACGCCTTTCTTTATCGCACTGATATGCTTTGCAGTCACATGGGCGATACTTAAATTCACCACCCTCGGTCTTTACGTTCAGTCTGTAGGTATAAACGAAAAGACCTCGCGCCTGAACGGTCTTAACCCCGAGCTCATAAAGCTCATGACCTACGTGTTCCTCGGAGTATGCGTGGCTATCGCGGGCTTCATCAAGGTCAGCCGCCTTTCCACCATAAACTACTCCGTTATCGCAAAGGACATCGAAATGGACGCTATCTTGGCTGTAGCCCTCGGCGGCAATGCCTTGAGCGGCGGCAAGTTCAACATGGGAAGCTCCATACTCGGCGCATACGTCATACAGTACCTTACCACCACCCTTTACAAGTTCAAGGTCAACGCCGATGCGCTCCCCGCTTACAAGGCGGTAGTCGTTATACTGCTCGTTATCATGAGCGCTCCCGTAGTAAGAGAGAAGTTCGCTCAGATCACAGCAAAGCTCCGTGCAGGCAAGTCGCATTCAACGACCGAAGCTGCCTGAGAACGAAGGACGGAGGGATAAATAATGTCATCGGATAAAAGACCAAGCGGAGCTTTAAAAACTCCCTTTAAAATGACAGACACGAATCTGCTCATGACCATAACGATCGCGGTATTCATCGTAATGTACCTCGGCGCTATGATCTTCCTCGGCGAAGGCTTCTTGAAGCCCCAGACCATGTTCAACATCATAAACGCAAACGCCGCGCTCATCATACTTTCCTGCGGAATGAGCCTTGTTATGATAACGGGCGGCATAGACATCTCGGTGGGCGGCGTTACCTCGCTGGTAGCGATGTGCTGTGCCGTACTGCTCGACTACAAGGGCGGCAACGTGTTCACCGCCATGCTTCTGGCGCTGGGTATCGGACTTGCCTTCGGGCTCGTTCAGGGCTACCTTATCGCGTACCTTGAGATACAGCCCTTCATCGTGACCCTTGCGGGTATGTTCTTTGCCCGCGGCATGACCACCATAGTCCACAACAACCCCTTCAACGTCGAGAACCCCGACTTCGTGGCTCTCAAAGACACAAGGATAACCGTACCTTTCTTAGGCTCCACCAACAGACACGGCAAGTATATCCCCGCTTACATAGAGGTGGGCGTTATCGTTGCAATAGCCGTGGCGCTGATACTATTCTTCGTGCTGAAATGGACAAAGAGCGGACGTAATTTCTACGCAGTCGGCGGCAACCGTCAGAGCGCACTCATGCTCGGTATCAACGTCAAGAAGACCACGTTCCTGTCCTATCTTATCTGCGGACTTCTCGCGGGAGTGGGCGGATTCGTGTACTTCATGCACGTAGGCTGCGGCTCACCCTCGAACGCCTCGGGCGCCGAGATGAACGCCATAGCTTCCTCGATAATCGGCGGCACTATGCTGACGGGCGGAGTCGGGAACATCATCGGTACGGTATTCGGCGTGCTCTCGCTGGCACTGATACAGAACATCGTATCCTCGGTAGGACTGGACGACGCATGGTGGACGGGTATCACCATAGCGGCTATGCTGTGCATATTCTTAGTGGTACAGTCTATAATAATTTCCCGCCGCAAGAAGGCTGACATGGCAGCTGCCAAAGCTAAGTAAGGAGAAGTAAGATGAACGGAACAGAAACTATCAAAAACGGAAAAGGCGTAATAGGCATAGAGTTCGGCTCGACCCGTATCAAGGCTGTGCTTATCGGCGAGGATAACACCCCCATAGCCGCGGGCGTCCACGACTGGCAGAACAGCCTTGCGGACGGGATATGGACCTACTCCCTCGACGACATACACGGCGGGCTCAGGGCTTGCTTCACAGACCTGATGAAGAACGTCAGGGAGCAGTTCGGTGCGGAGCTGACTTCGGCGGCGGGCATCGGTATCTCGGCGATGATGCACGGATACCTCGCCTTTGACGAGAACGGTGAGCTTCTCACACCCTTCCGCACATGGCGCAACTCCATAACGGGACAGGCGGCGGCTGAACTGACCGAAGCACTGGGCTTCAACATTCCCGAACGCTGGAGCGCGGCGCATCTCTATCAGGCTATACTGAACAAGGAGGAGCATATCCCCCGCGTGGCTTTCATCACCACCCTTGCGGGATATGTGCATATGCTCCTTACGGGCGAGAAGGTCATCGGTACGGGCGACGCTTCGGGAATGTTCCCCATAGACCCCTCGACGGGGAGCTATGACGAGAAAATGCTCGCAAAATTCGACGAGCTTACTGCGGCAACTTGCTTTGGGAGCAAGTTATCCGACGTGCTTCCGAAGATCGTAAAGGTCGGCGAGTGCGCGGGCACTCTGACAGCCGTGGGCGCGAAGCTCCTTGACCCTACGGGGACTTTCGGAGCGGGAGTTCCCCTTTGCCCTCCCGAGGGCGACGCACAGACGGGAATGGTCGCCACCAACAGCATCACCCCCAAGACGGGCAATGTTTCGGCAGGCACCTCCATATTCTCAATGATCGTGCTGGAGAAGAACCTCTCCGCAGTTCACCGCGAGATCGACATAGTGACCACCCCCGACGGCGACCCCGTGGCTATGGTACACTGCAACAACTGCACCACAGACCTTGATGCATGGGTGAACCTCTTCGGGGGACTGCTCGAAAGAGCGGGTGCTCCCATGCCGAAGGGTAAGCTGTACGATACCCTTTACGCGCTTGCGGACGAGGGCGCTCCCGACTGCTCGGGCATAATCTCCTACAACTACTACGCGGGCGAACAGGTGACGGAGCTTCCCGAGGGCAGACCTATGGTGTTCCGCTCTCCCGAGTCGGTTTTCACCGTACAGAACCTCATGCGGAGCCTTGTCTGCTCGACCGTGGCGACACTGAAAATAGGCATGGACATACTCACCGCCGAGGAAAAGGTAAAGCTCGACCGCATTTACGCTCACGGCGGACTGTTCAAGACCCCCGTACCCAGTCAGAAGATACTTGCGGCGGCGCTGGGAAGCGATGTGACCCTGATGAAAACTGCGGGCGAGGGAGGCGCCTGGGGCATAGCTCTCCTTGCGGCATTTATGGTGCGTGAGGACAGGAGCGAGGATCTCAAAGGCTTCCTGAACGCCCATGTATTCGCGGGGGCGGAGGGCAGCACGGTATCTCCCGAAGTCGCGGATATCGAAGGTATAGAAACATACATAAAGGCATACAAGGCGGGACTTGCCGCAGAACGTGCGGCAGTCGGAGCATAGAAAGGAATACACATATGAAATTCTGGTTCATCACAGGCTCGCAGTTTCTTTACGGCGAGGAGACGCTCAGACAGGTGGAAGCCGATTCCAAGGAGATAGTCGCGGGGCTGAAGCTCCCGTTCACCGTGGAATACAAGCTGACGGCTAAGACCGAGGGCGAGATAGAGAAGATAGTCAAGGAAGCAAATTACGACGACGAATGCGCGGGTATCATAACATTCTGCCACACCTTCTCGCCGTCAAAGATGTGGATAAACGGGCTTGCGCTCCTGCAAAAGCCGTGGCTGCACTTCCACACCCAGTATAACGAAGCTATCCCCGACAAGGAGATAGACATGGACTACATGAACCTGCACCAGTCCGCACACGGCGACCGCGAACACGGCTTCATCGGCGCGAGACTGCGCATACAGAGAGCAGTAGTCGCGGGCTATTGGAAAGACCCCGACGTTCAGCGGCAGATAGCCGACTGGCAGCGTGCGGCGGTGGGCGTCATGTTCAGCAAGAGCCTGAAAATAATGCGCTTCGGCGACAATATGCGCGAGGTCGCAGTTACCGAGGGCGACAAGGTCGAGGTACAGCTCAAACTCGGCTGGCAGGTCAACACTTGGGGTGTGGGCGACCTCGTTAAGGAAATGAACGCCGTGACCGATGGGGAGATCGACGCACTCATGGCGGAGTACGCGGAGCTTTACACCTTTGAAGAAAAGGACATCGAGACTATCAGGTATCAGGCGCGTGAGGAGATAGCCATTGAGAAAATGCTTGTGCGCGAGGGCGCAAAGGCTTTCTCAAACACATTCCAGGACCTCCACGGCATGAAACAGCTCCCGGGGCTTGCGGCACAGCATCTCATGCAGAAGGGCTACGGCTTCGGCGCGGAGGGAGACTGGAAGACAGCGGGACTTACGGCGCTCATAAAGGCTATGTATCCGGACGGCTGTGCTTCCTTCATGGAGGACTACACCTACGACTACACAAACGGTCTTATCTTAGGCGCTCATATGCTGGAGGTATGCCCCTCGATAGCCGCCGACAAGCCGCGGATAGAGGTACATCATCTCGGCATAGGCGACCGCGAGCCCCCCGCAAGAGTGGTATTCGAGGGCAGGGCAGGCAAGGCTAAGGCTCTCTCGATGATAGACATAGGCGGCAGGCTGCGGCTCATCGCACAGGACGTGGAGTGCGTAAAGCCCATAAGCCCAATGCCGAATCTGCCCGTCGCGAGGACGATGTGGAGACCCGCACCGAATTTCCTTGACGGTCTGAAATGCTGGATAATCGCGGGCGGCGCTCACCACACGGTGCTTTCCTACGACATCACCACCGACACCCTGCGGGACTTCGCCCGCATAATGGGCATAGAGCTTGTAGAGATAACAGACCGCACCGAGCCCTATACCCTCGAAAGAGATCTGAAACTCGGAGACATCATCTACGGATAACAGACACCTCCCCTTTCATATATATATCGAAAATGCCTTTGCCCCCGAATGGGTCAAGGGCATTTTTGCGCAAAAATATCTCACGGTATTGATTTTTCACGAATTATGTGTTATAATAGTAAGGTGCTGCCGATATTTGGCGGACATTATCCGACAATTATTCATATACTGATAATATGAAGTCTACTGTATAAGGGAGTTGTACACATTGAGTTATTTTGAACTGAAAGACGGAATGAAGCTGTATTACGAGGACACGGGTTCGGGCGACCCCGTGATACTCATGCACGGCTGGACGAGCAGCCATAATATATTCGTGAAGCCCGCGGAGAAGCTCTCCGAAAAGGCTCGCTGTATCATCTACGACCACAGGGGGCACGGCGGGAGCAAGGCGGCAACGGGCGATAATGTCACTATGGAGACCCTTGCCTCCGACCTGAACGAACTCATCACGGGGCTTTCGCTCTCGAACGTCACGCTGGTCGGCTGGTCTATGGGAGCGGGCGTGGCTATGACCTATATCAAGGCATACGGCTGCGGGGCGCTCAGACAGGTGGTGCTCTGTGACATGACCCCCAAGCAGATCAACGAGGACGGCTGGAAGCTGGGGCTGAATCAGGGCAAATACACCCGCGAGGACATGGAGCGCGACCAAAAGGGCAATGTTCCGTTCATCAAGCTGTACCACGATTTCGCCGCGAATGCCATGCCAAAGCTGAAAATGATACCCGAGTTTCTTGTGCGCCCTCATCTCGAACAGATCATCGGAAAGTGTGATGAAGGCGTGCTCCGAAGCCTCGCACATTCCATGAAGGAGCAGGATAACCGCGATTTCGTTGATTCGCTCACCGTCCCGCTGACCTATTTCTACGCGGTTCCGGGTTCGCTGTTCTCGCCCGAGCTGGAGAAATGGTACAAGGAGAGCGTGAAGGTGCCCTTCAAAGCGGGAGCTATCCGCAACAGCACCCACCTTATGATAGAGGAGCACCCCGACGAATTCGCGGCGAAGCTCTCGACACTGCTATGACCCGAAAGAGGTGCGAAAATGCTCCGTAAGATAATCGACCTTATAGAGCCCGACAACGGCTGTGAGGGCTTTTCGGAGGGAGAGGAGCCGACGGTCACGCTTGTCCTCGACGACGGGCGAAGCGTAAAGGTCTATGACAATCTCGCCTACGAAAAGGACTGGGACACGGGTCGGGAGATAAGCGATGAGGAAATAGACAAGTATTCGTTATCGTGAGCCGATCGTCCCGTTTTCAGACCATAAAAAACTGTGTATCCCAAATTTTTGATAAGATCGGTCTGTCGGAGCGGCTTGAAAACAGCCGCTCCGTTCGCTTACGGGATAAATTGCGTGTATCAAAGAACGAGGGGCGATAGCAGTTCTTATGCCGGGCTTTAAATTGCTATAATATGTTATCATAGCTTTGGGGCGGAAATTATATGACCGATACGGATATGTGAAAGAGGATCCTCTTCCGAATACAGCCCGCCGATCGGTAACAAGTTTCAAATCAGAGAGGTAATGACCATGAACACAGCAAACGATTCCGAGCTTACCCGCAGTGAATATACCGAGAAAATATACGCGGAGGTCTTTGGCGAGCCTGCGAGGGTCTTTGATACCGAGGACGTTATCGGCGGCATAGAGCGGGCGCTTGAAGTCGGGTCGCGCCCTGTATTCCTTGAGGGATTGTCCGAAAGGCTCACACAACTGGGGACGGCTTGCAGCGAAGAAGATACAGAACTGATGCTCGCCGAGGTCATGCGGCGGTATACGGACATTCTCGGCAAGTCCTGTCCACGGACGGTTCGGGAGTGGTGCAAGGGTACGACACCGGGCGTCACCAACCGCCGCAACAACTATGACCTCTGCTATGCCCTTGAAATGGACTACCGGCAGACGGCTGTTTTCTTTCAGAAGCACTACCTCTCGCTGCCGTTCATCATCAAGGCAAAGGTCGATGCGGTGTTCCTGTACTGCCTTTACCACCGCAAGCCCTACTCTGTGGTTACGGAGCTGCTTGAACGATCAAAGGGCTTTGTTTCTCGGGAAAACGCCCATACTTCGACTTCGCAGATCGCCGCTGTGATATTCG
>CACZJT010000029.1 GCA_902781565.1 uncultured Ruminococcus sp. | reverse complement strand
ACTTGCTTTTCTCGGTCGGCTTTGTGCTGTCGGGACGTTTGCTTTTTGCGCCTGCGGCGCAACGGGGGCTCTGCCCCCACGCGCTTCGCGCTCCCCTGCGTGTTTGTGCTACAGAGTGCCACTTTCTTTATTTGTGCTTGCGGTCATATTACACTTTCTTTTTACGGCTTCGGCGGAGCGCAGCGTCCGCATAATCGTCCGCCGCAGGCGGACACCTTCAATTCCGCATTCCGCATTCCGAATTCCGAATTATTCAGCCCCGCAAATTATGTTTTATCCTCCGCTTCCCGCCGCCATCATCAGCACCGCCGTCGAGATAATGAACATCATCGAAAAACATAATACCGTACTCACCGCTGCCGAGACCGCATAACTCGTGCTCCTTAACAGCTCCGCCTGCGCCGTTAACCCTAACATCTCGGATAACACCCTCGCCGCTTCCAACATCACTTTTACCGTCAACAACGCCGCTATCGGACTTATCACCATGAATATCACCGCCGCTATGCCTATCGAACCTACCGCCGATCGTATCACCCCTAACCCCGCATAGACCGAAGAATACGCCTCCGATACCGAACCGCCGATTATCGGGATAAAACTCGATGCCCCGAATTTCACCGCCCGCGACGCCGCATTGTCCGCTGCCGCTCCCGCTATGCTCTTCACCGAAAGCAGTCCCGTGTACAGCGTCATAAGCGCCGTTAGGGTCAGTCGTACCGCATTCTTTACCGACTCCGCCGCGTTCGAGAAATGAAGGTCGGGGTCTATCGCCGCCGTGAACGACAGCGCCATGAATACGCTCAGAAACGGCATTATCACACTTCGGGAAACAAAGGCTATCAGCTCGCATATCCCCAGCGCCGATGCATAATAACTCCCGCCCGCCGTGAACCGCCCCGATGCCGCCGTCACCGATGCGTAGATAGGTATGTAGGCGAGCATGAACTCCGAGAGCCTTTCGAGATAACCGCTTACCAGCGTGAACGCTCCGTATACGCTCCTGTATATCATCGTTATGCAGGCAAGCACGCTTATCATCGTGAAGCCCCGCGGGGCACTGTCCCCCGCAAGACTCCCCATCAGCGCCGAGAGTATCAGCACCGCCGCCAGCCTTCCGAGTACCGCTATCGGCTCGGTCAGTGAGCCTTTGAGCTGCTCCCAAAAGAGCGTTATCATGCCCTCGGGGGTAACGCCGTCAAGCCCCTCCTCCGCACCGTTCTCCCGCATGAGGTCGGAGGTGTCGCCGTCTATCGCGCTGTCAAGCCGCTCGCTTATGTAGTCCGAATAGCTGTCAAGGCTCCCGTCCTCCTCCGCGTGAACGGTGAACGCTCCTGTGAAAAGCGTCATGAATACACAGAACATTACAGCTGTCATTGTCTTTATAAACTTCATTTTTCCACCCGTTTCAGAATATCAGCAGCGAACGTATCACCTCGGCGGCTGCCGTGAACATCGGCATAGCCGTAAGCAATAAAGCCGCCTTGCCCGCAAGCTCAAGCTGTGAAGCAAGGGCGTTCTCACCGTTGTCGCGGCAGCAGTCGCAGGTCAGCTGCGTGATAAAGCATATCCCCAGCGCCTTGAACACGACCGCGATGTACTCCCCGCCCAGACCCGTCTGCGCGAAAAGCTCCCTTGCCGCCGAGGTGAGCGAGCTTATCCCGCCGAGAGCCTTAGCCCCCACCACTGCCGCCGCAAGGAGAGCCGCCGCCGTCCTGACGTCGGGGTTCACAGACCCCAAGAGCTTCAACAGCATGACCGCCGCGATACAGAACACCGCTATCCCGAAAATATCCATAGCTAAAACCCGAACAGCGTCTTTACCGTGTCGAAAAGCTCCGCGATACGCTGTATTATCATCATGAGCACCACGATAAGCCCCGCGAGGGTGGTCATCATCGCCTGCTCGTCCCTCTCCGCACGTTTCAGAAGCTGCACCAGCACCGCGACTATTATCCCCACCGCCGCGATCTTGAATATCAGATCAAGCTCCATTTATCCGACCCCTCATATCATTATGACCGCCGCGAATATCCCGCCCAGTATCCCGAGACTGAGCGCAAGTTTGGACCGCTGCCCGTTGACTGTTCGCACCTCGTCTGCACGCCGCACAAAGTACGCCCTCGCCGAATCGAGCCGCGTAAGCTCCGACTGCTTGTCCGCTCTCCCGAGCTCCGAGAACAGCGCTGTAAGCCGCGAAAGGTCGCAGCCCTCGAAGCCGTCGGGGTTCTCCGCAAGGGACGAAAGCACGTCCTCCCTGCACCGCGCTCCCTTCAGAAAACGCGGCACTTCCCTGCCCGCTTCCGAGATACGCGACGTCATCACATCGACGGTCGGGCACTCGAAATCCATCATCATCGACATTTCGAGCAGAAGCTCCGCCACACGTTCGAGCAGCGCCGTCCGCCGCCTGTACTCCGCCGAGATATACGCCCCCGCTGCCCCGCCGCAGACGATAAGCAGCAGCACGCCCGTAAGTTTCAGACACATACCCCGCTCTCCGTTCCCGATAGTATGTACAGCGCCGTGAGCTTCCCGCATACGGCACCCGTCCCGAGAAAAGCCGCGCGGTCGAAAACTCCCCTTGCGATAAGCTCCCCGGCGGCGGGACGCTTTTTCAGTGCGTCTATATCGGGCGCGTGACAGCTGCAAATGAGCCTTACCCCCGAATCGGCGGCGTAGGAGAGCGCCCGCAGGTCGGCTTCAGAGCCTATCTCATCGCAGACTATGACCTCGGGAGACATGACCCTCACGGCGGTCATTACCGCTTCGGACTTCGGATAGCCGCTGAAAACGTCCGTCCTTGCGCCCACATCGTTCATGGGAACTCCCCCGCTTGCCGCCGCTATCTCGCAGCGCTCGTCGATAAGGCTCACCCTGTACCTCTCCCCCAGCAGGCGGCAGAGGTCGCGCAGCACCGTGGTCTTTCCCCCGCAGGGCGGCGAAGCGACGATGAGCGAGCAGAGCCCCTCGGCGAATACCTTATTATAAAGCGGTTCCGCACAGCCGATGACCTGTCGGGAGATACGGATATTCACCGAGGATACCTCCCCCACCGACTGCACCCCGCCGTCCTCGCCTATGACCGCCCTGCCGCAGAAGCCCGCACGGTTCCCCGAGGGGCAGGTGATGAAGCCCTCCGAAAGCTCCCGCGGGAAGGCGTGTACCGAGCCGCGGAACGCCGTCATGAAGGTGTATTCTATGTCCGCGTTCCCGACCCTAACGCCCTCCGAGGGACTGTTCATGAGCCTGCCGTCGGGGGTGACGAAATACTCCCTCCCGAACAGCACCGCCGAGAAAGCCCGTCCTCTGCGAAGCCGAAGCTCGTCTATGTGACGGCGGTCGTTTTCGCTCACAGCCGAAAGCGCCTGCCTTGCGCCCTCGGGCAGAAGCTCCTCAGCGGCTTCTATGCCGCAGAGCGTTTCTCTCACTGTCATGCCCCGCTCCCCTTTCCGATAGCTTGTTCAATCTTATGCGAAAGCGCCGCCGCTTATGACTGCGGGGATATTCGGGCACCTTGACCTTATCCGAAAAAATATCGCATTACGGTGCGGTTTTTGTGTAAATGTACATTTTCGGCTCGCCAAAGCGCGGATTTGTTTGACAACCTGTGCAGAGTGTGCTATAATAGCGGAGTACGAGAGACCGAGGACCGCCGCAAAGAGAAATACATTACAGCGGAGGTCATCGGCTGTGTAAAACATAACAGGAGGGTTCTAAAAATGAAAGGACTATTCAAAAAGGTATCCGCAGCAGCGGCTGCTGTCGTGCTTTCGGTCGGCACGCTTACTGCGGGAGTATCGGCTTTCGGTGGCGTGACAAATTACGTTACCCCGACCGATGGCGACATGACCGCCGTTAAGTGGACATATCAGGCTTCCGCCATCGACGACTGGCAGAACGCCCCGGGTATGCCCGCCATCGTGGGCGACGAGATAGTTTACATCTCGGGCACGAGCCTTTGCGCTCTTAATAAGACCACCGGCGAGAAGCTCGCCAAGACGGGTACCCTTGCGGCGCCTGCTTCCTACGGGCTTTCAGCTCCCGTTTATGCGGACGGCAAGATCATAGTGGCTCTGGGCGGCGGTATCGTTCAGGCATTCGACGCCGATACATTTGAATCCCTGTGGGTATACCATGATGCTCTGGGCGGACAGGCTGCCTGCACCGTGGCTTACGACAACGGCTTCATCTATACAGGATTCTGGGTAGGCGAGACCGATGATGCGAACTTCGTATGCCTGCCCGTTGAGGACAAGGACGCCGCAAGCTCCGACGAGGAGCAGGCTCCCGCATGGACATACACCGCAAAGGGCGGCTTCTACTGGAGCGGCGCTTACGTTTCCGATGACCTCGTTATCTTCGGCACCGACAACGGCGAGGCTGACGGCACCTCCGCGGGGAGCAAACTGGTATCCGTCGCAAGGGGCAAGAGCATAGAGGAAGGCAAAGCCGAGGTAGTTTCCGAGGTTACTGCGGGCGTTGTTGGCGACCTTCGCTCGGGTATCACCTATGACGGCGTTTCGGGCTACTACTACGTTACCACAAAGGCTAACAAGCTGATACGCTTCAAGACCGACGGCGCGGGCGCTGTTACGAACGTCCAGAGCCTTGAACTCCCCGGCGCTTCCAGCTCCACGCCCGTTATCGCCAACGGCAGGCTCTACATCGGTATCTGCGGCACTTCTGCCTGGGAGGAGTATTCGGGTCACAAGATCGCCGTTATCGACACGGCTTCCTTCTCGACCGCCTACACCGTTGACACCAACGGCTACTGCCAGTCCAGCGCACTTATCAGCGACCGCGGCGGCGAGAACTACGTATACTTCACCTCAAACTACACCCCCGGCAACGTATATGTTCTCCATGACAAGCCCGGCATGACCGCTCCCGAGACCACCGTTTCGGTCGAGACTGCGAACGGCACCGTTCAGACCTGCCCCGTGCTTTTCGCTCCGGGCGGCGATCTTGCGAATTACTGCCTGTCGAGCGTTCTTGCCGACGAGAACGGCACGCTCTATTTCAAGAACGACTCCAACAACATTTTTGCGGTTGAAGAAAAGCTCGATCATATCAGGTCGGAGGGCTTTGTGAACATTTTAAAGGAGGGCGAAATCCCCACCGCCGACGGCATTAAGGTTTACGGCGTTCGCAAGGACGGAACCGAGCTTGACCTCACCTATACTTCCACGGTGAACGGTCTGCCCAAAGAAGCTCCCGAAGTCGGCGTGCATGAGTTCGCCGTGCTTACATACTATCTTAAAGCGTCCGACGGCTTAACTCTTTTTGCTCCGTACAGCTGCACCGAAGAGTATTATGTACTCGCGGCTAAGGATTACGATAATTTCCAGAAGCTTGAAAAAGAGCTTGAAAAGCTGACAGGCAAGAAGATTGAGGAGAGCGACCGCACCGCTGTCGAGGATTGCAGAAAGCTCTACGACAAGCTCTCCGACACGGCGAAGTCCCTCGTTTCGGACTATGACGTACTTACCGCCGCCGAGAAGGCTCTGCCCGAGGAGACTCCCGAGCCGGAGAAGGAACCCGAAAAGGAACCCGAGAAGGAGCCCACTGTAGTTGTAAAGAAGGTAACTCCCGGAAAAGTGACCTTCAAGAGCGGCTTCACCTCAACCGATTCGGCTATCCGCTTGAACTGGAACAAAGCCAAGAACGCCTACGCCTACAGAGTATACGTATACAACCCGAAAAAAGGCAAGTACGTCAAGTACAAGGACGTTAAGGCGCTGACTATCCGTATCCCCGGCGTTTCGGCAGGTACCGCCTACAAGTTCAGGATCAAGGCTATAGCCAAGAACAGCGACGGCAGCTACACGCTCGGTGCGGCTTCCGCAGTCAAGGTAGCGGTCTCCAAGCCCGGACGCACCACCATCAAGAAGGCGAACAAGTCCGCAAAGGCTGTACGTCTTTACTTCAGCAAGTCCAAGGGTGCGAGCGGATACAGAGTATTTATGTACAACAGCAAGACCAAGACATGGAAAAAGGTCAAGGACATAAGCTCCTCCAAGACCAATTACAGGATAGAGGGGCTGGGGAGCAAGACCACATATAAGTTCAGGATACAGCCCTTCAAGCGTTCGTCTGTCGGGACTGTATGGGGCTACAAGACCGCGACCTATACCGTAAAGACTAAATAAGGATTCATCAAGAAAGCGAGTGAGCATGATGGGCGGCAGGGCTAAGAATTCGGCTGTGCTGCGCGCCGCGGCGGCTGTTATGGCTGTCTGCGCGGCGGCGGCTGCGTTCGGACTGTCACCGCTCGAAGCAAAGCCTTCGGCGGAGGGCAGCGCCCCCGCCCGCTCTCTTTACACTTCCGAAAAGGACGGAATACCTCACCCCGTAACGGCGGCGGGGTATTCCGTTTCGTCCTTTACGGACGAAAGCACCGATACCGAAAACATACGCGGGGAGGATATACCCAATAATAACAGCAGTACGGGAGACAGCTCTGAAAAGGAGCTGTCTCACGGGCTGCCGCAGTCTTCCGAAGAAAGCGCCGAAAGCAGTTTTGGCGAAAGCTCCGAGAGCGGTAACGACCCGCTTTCGGGAACGCAAAGCTCGTCCTCGGAGGACGGCGGGAGCTTTGACACCTCACACACCGCGGAGGACAGCTCCTCCGCAAACGAAAAGACCGAACATGAGAACAGCAGCTCCGAAAGCCCGCGGGCTTCGGATACTTCGCGGGAGCAGGCTTCGGCAGGCTCATCGGCGGCGGAAACACTTCTCACCGACGACGGCGTTCCCGAGGACACCGCGGGAAAACAGACCTTCCCCGACGGCGTGACCTACGATGTGCTGTTCGACACGGATATATCCGACGGGGCGCATTATACAGACCCCGACCTCGGCTTCACGATAACTCACCTGCACCCCGAGCTGGACCTGCGGCAGACCGAAGTGCGGCTCAACGGCGTTCCGCAGGCGTTCGCAGACAGGGTGTACCTCTCGGCTGAAAACGGCGGCGAGAACCGCATATACATTTCGGCAAGCTACACCGCTTCGGACGGCAGCACGCTATCGGGGTACAGGGAGTACACCGTGTACCTTGACAGCTCCGATGTGTCCGAAAGTTCGGACAGCAGCAAGACCGACAGACAGCCTCCCCGCCTTGTCACCGACCTTTCGGAGCATTCGCGGACGGACAAGGAATACTCATTCACCGCCTATCTCGACGGCGGCGGGGAGCTGACGGCTTATCTCGGCGATACCGCCCTCACGGGGAACGGAGGACATTATGCCTGCACCCTCGCGGAGGGGGAGAATATCATCACCCTGCGGGGCGAGTACGAGCTTGACGGCATTCGCACGGAGATAAGCGAGAGCTACAGGGTAACGGTGCTGCCCGACGGGAAAGCTCCCGTCCTCGAATACCAAAACGTCCCTGCCGAAACAAGGAGCAGGCTCTTCACCCTCGACCTTATCGCAAGGGACGCGGAGGGCGAGCGCATACGCGGCGGAGGGCTGGACGTCAGGCTCAACGGTGCGGCTCTCAAAAACAGGTGGAGCGGCGAGTATACGAGCTACCTGCTGGAGCTCGAAGCGGGGGAGAACACCCTCGATATCCGCGTCACCGACAGCGGCGGCAGGTACACGAACTATTCCTACATAATAAGCTGTCTTGCGGCGGAGGACGGTGAAGTCATCGGCAGGGCGGCGCTCAGCGTTGACGGCGCGGTGCTTGGGCTGGGAGAGCTCATATCGACCGAGATCGACATAGTTCAGGGCGAGTCGGCGGCGCGGGCTATCGTTACGGCGCTCGAAAACAGCGGCTATACCGTGGGCTGGAGCGGCGACCTTGACGGCGGGTGCTACCTCTACTCCATAGGCGGCGGGGGCATTTCCGAGGGGGCGGCTGTCCCCGATGACCTGCTCGCCTGCATAGAAGCCGACCCCGCCGTTACCCTCACGAAACCCGCCGAAGCCGACTGTCTGCGCGACCGCGATTTCACGAGCGGTTCGGGCTGGATGGTCACGGTCAACGGGCATTTCACGAGCTACGGACTGAGCGATATCCACCTTCTGGACGGCGACGAGGTGCGTCTGCGCTTCACCCTCGCCATCGGCAAGGACATAGGTGACGCAGGCAGCGGGAGCCTTTACGATGTACAGTATTGATATGGTAAATAATGTAAGCTACAACAGATACACCCTCCCCGACGAAGCCTTTGTTACCCTCGCGGAGAATGCCATTGAATGGGAAAAGCGGCGTCTTGGGAGCGATACGCTCTCGGAGGGCTTTATCCGCGGCGGGAAAGCGGGCAGCTCCGAGGGGGACTGGTCCATGCTGGCGGAGAAGGCGCTCGGCATGGAGGACGACTACGCGGCTTACGCCCGTGAGCGCTCCCCCGCCGATGAAAGCATACCCACCGAAGCCGCGCGGTCGGCGATAACGGCTTTCCTGCTGACGGGCGAAAAAACGGAGCTTCCCGAATACGAGGTCGGGAAGCTTGCGGTCAACGAGCTCATATGGCTTGGCGCCGCAGAGCGGGTGCGGGGTGGCGAGTATGCGGAGTACCTTGAAGCCCTCGAAGCGCGGCAGAACGCCGACGGCAGCTTCGGTATGCGCGGCGACGCCGACCCCGACCTCACCGCAATGTCGCTGATAGTCCTTCCCGCTCACAGCCCCGCCGCCGATCGCGCGGCAGAGAGCCTTTCGGAGATGTGGCAGAATGGCGAGATCGACAGCTGCGAGGCTGCGGCGTGGTGTATCATCGGCTTGTGCGCCGCGGACATCAGCCCCAATAACAGCGCGGAGTTCTCGGCGGAAAACGGCTGCCGCCCCCTCGACCTGCTGACGCAGGTGTTCCTCACGGACAGCGGCGGCTTCTCCCACAAGGCTCACGGCGCGGAGGACAGCTCCGAAGCTCTCCCCACCGAGCAGGCGCTTCTGGCGCTGGCGGCTATGGCTGAATATAACGCGGGCGGCGGGGGGCTGTTCGATGATGTGTACGTAAAAACGGACATATATACACAAAGCGGTCTTGCAGGCGAGGATTTTGACGAGACAGACCGCCGCTTCGCCGAGGAGATCTCCCCGACTGCGGCGGCGAATGAAACGCTCCTGCGGCTCGGCGAACGTGCGGAACTTTTCGGCGCGGAGGAGGACGTCAGACGGCTCCTTGCGGACAAGCTGACCGAAAGCGGCAGGCAGCTCGCGGAGGTCGAACGGCTAAACGCCGAGACCCGCGCGGAGCTTTACCCGCCCGACGAGGTAAGCGTTTTCGCACTCGGGCGGCTCATAAAACACGACCGCGCCGCCGCAAGGCTGTCCTCCGAGGACAGGGCGCTGCTTCTGGCGCAGGAGGAGCTTGACCGCCGCGAACGGACGCTCATCGCAGAGGTCGGGATAACCGCGGCGCTCACGGCGGCGGCGGGGACTTTGATAATTGTCAGGAAAAGGAAAAGGACAGATGAGAGAGGACATTAAACAGCTTTACAACGAGATCGACCGCGCACTTATCGGGCGGGGCGAAACGGTCAGGCGGTGTATCATCGCCCTCATAGGCGGCGGGCATATACTGCTCGAAGACCTGCCGGGCGTGGGCAAGACCACGCTCTCGAAGGCGGTGGCTGCGGCGGCGGGGCTCAAAACAAAGCGCGTGCAGTTCACCCCCGACACCCTCCCCGGCGACATCACGGGCTTCATGATGTGGGACGCGGAAAAGCACGAGTTCCGCTTCCGCGAGGGGGCTGTCATGACGAACATTCTTCTCGCCGACGAGATCAACCGTACCTCTCCCCGCACGCAGTCGGCGCTCTTGCAGGCTATGGAGGAGGGCTGCGTCAGCGAGGAGGGCATCACCGCCGAGTTGGAAAAGCCCTTCATGGTCATAGCGACCCAGAACCCCCTCGGCGCGGCAGGCACCATGCCCCTCCCGCACTCACAGCTCGACCGCTTCATGATGAAGCTGTCACCGGGGCTTCCCTCCCGCGAGGAACTTAAAAAAATGGTGCTGACCCGCGCGGGAGGCAGTCCTATAATTCGGACAGTTTTTGACAGGGAGCGCGTGCTTGCGGCACGGGAGGGAGCGGCGCGTGTCGGCATATCCGAAGCCGCCGCCGACTGGATAGCGGAGCTTATCGCCGCAACTCATTCGGACGGGCGCATATCTCAGGGGGCGAGCCCACGCGCGGCTCTTTCCTTAGCGGCGGCGGCGCGGGCTTCGGCATACATCGACGGGCGGGAGTATGTGCTTCCCGCCGACATCGCGGACATCTTCGCCGACTGCATAGCCCACAGGATAGTCCTCTCGGGCAGCGCCGCGCGGAGCGGTCTTAACGAACGGGCGGTCTGCGGCGAGCTGCTAAAAGCCGTCCCGCCGCCGCACATCAGACGATGACCGCGGCTCTTATCGCGGCGGCAGGCGCGGCGTTTATCACTCTTATCCTAACGACAGCGGCGGCGTTCTTGTCGGGCGAGCCGCGCGTTTCATTGGTATTTGAGGGCGAAAAGCTGCATATCAAGACCCGGGGAAGTATGTTCATGAAGCTATGCCGCGCCGATGTGACCGTTACGAACCTCTACACGGGGGAGACCGCCAAGCTCCCCGACCTGCGCTTTGACAGCCGAACGGGGGCGGAGATATCGGTCGTCGGCTTCGGCTGCGGAGTGCTTAGGGCGGAGCTTTCGCGGCTTTGCCTGCGCTGCCCCTTCTCACCTATCCGCAGGCGATCAGAGCGCCGCGTTCATGCGGAAATGCTCGTCATGCCTGCCGAAAAGCGCCCGACCGCGCCGCTGACAAAGCTCACCGAAGCGGGCGATCCCGACAGCTTTACGGGGGGAGTTCGGGACTATCGGCGGGGCGAGCGGCTCGCGGACGTACACATGAAGCTCTCGGCGAAAACGGGGCATTACATGATACGCGAGCGCCTGCCCGAAAGCGGCGCACTGACGCTGGGATTTGCCTGCGAGGAGGACTGCGCGGAGGAGAACGCCGCGGCTCTGCTGGGCGCAGTGAGGGAGTGCATAGACGGCGGGATACCCTGTGGGGTGATCTCGGGCGGACTGCGGCGCGATGTTTCCCGCGAGGAGGACGTGGAGCCGCTGTTTTATGCGCTGTTCACCGAATGCGGGGCGCGGATTCCCGAGGGCTGTGACCTGATCGTGACCCGCGGGGAGGTGACGGCATGACCCTGACGCTATCGGAAAAGCGCCGCACCCGTGTAAACGCCGTCACGCTCGTGAGAGCCGAAGCCGCATTCATCGCGGCGGCGGTCATGGCGGGCTTGCTTTTCGGAAGGGTGCCGATATACGCGGCGATCTTCGGGACAGTCATCGCGGCGCTGTCTTTTCTGTCCGACAAAACGGACAAAATGCTGTTCACGGCTTTGGACTGCGCCCTTATCGCGGGTGCGGGGCTCATCGCGGGAAAGGGCATCATATCCCAGCTCGGACGGGCTTTCAACGCAGTCTCCGACACGGCGATGACGCGATTCGACAGGCTCACGCCCCTCATGGAAGCGGGCGGCACCGACCCCGCGGCGGTGTGCTTTCTCGCGGGGCTCGCGGCGGTCGGGATATACCTTGCGGCGGCGGCAAAGCTCCCCGTGAGGGCGGCAGCGGCGGCTGTCATCGTCCTGCCATGCCTTGCGCTCGGGAAGGGCGCGGGGACTGTCTGCGCGGGGCTTATCGCGGCGGGAGCGCTTCTCGCCGACGACCGCGACCCCGCAGGCTCTGCGGCGAGGACGGCTGTGCTGACGGCGGCGGGGGGCGTTCTAATGCTTACGGGCGCGGCGGGAGCACTGTCAAGTGCCTTCACCCGTGAAAGCGGCGCGGGGGCTCTCGGTCTGCCCATATCCGCCGACAAGGGCACACCCGCCCTCGAAGTGTCTATGGACGTTCCGCAGGCGATGTACCTCCACGGCTTCATCGGCGCGGAACTCGACGGCGAAAAATGGCTCGAAGTCTCCGCCGAGAGCCTTGACGTCACCCACGAACAGCTGCTGTACCTCGACGGCGCGGGCATGGACGCCCAGACGGAGCTGTACGCGCTCTCGCAGACTATAGGCGCCGAAACGAACAGCGTCACCATACGCTCCGGGGACGGCAGGCTCTACCTGCCCGTGACTTCCTCAAAGGGCGCGGATTCGCCTTGTGAGCTTACGTTCCCCGCCCACGGCAGAAGCGCCGTTACGGTGAACGTCCCGACGGACATATATGCCGCCGCAGAAAGCCTTTCGTCTGCGGAGCTCGGCAGGCTCTCCGAGAGCGCGGGAGCGAGGACTCTGCTCGGAGAGATATACAAGTCCGAATTTTCGGACATTCCCGAAAGCACCCGCAGGATACTCGAAGCCCGTCTTGGCGAGCCGAAAGCGGGCGACCTGACCGCCGCAGCCGAAGCAGCCTACAGGCTGTCCGAGGGCTTTGAATACGACAGGACGGCGGCGGACAGCCTTGACGTATCCCTGCAAGTCACGGGACGGGGCGGCTCGCGGCAGTTCGCTTCGGCGGCGGTCATGGTGTTCCGCTACTACGGCATTCCAGCCCGATACGCCGAGGGCTATGCCCTCACCCCCGCGCTTGCGGCAGGCAAGGCGGCGGGCTCACCCATAGAGCTCACAGACCTCGACCGCCACGCATGGGCGGAGTATTACCTCGACGGCGCGGGCTGGCTCCCCTTTGAGACAGTGCCTTACTACCTTGCCGCCATGCCGCAGCCGAAGGGCGTTTCGGTGGGCGTGCAGACGGACGGCGCGGCGGCTTCGCAGAACGCGCTTCCCGCCGACGATATCTCGGGGAACCGTCCCTCGCGGCGTATCATCGACGAGAGTCCGGAGGGTAACGGCTCTCACCTCGCGGCTATAATTATAGCGGGAGCGGCAGTCTGCGCGGCGGCGGTGTTCGCGGTAAGAAGGGCTGTATTCGCACGCAGGCTGAGGCGTGACCCCTGCCTTGCGCTGTCAAAATGCGCGGAGCTTCCGGGGCTCACTCCCGACGCGGCGGGAAATTATGACCTCACGGCTCACCCCGCTCTCCAAAGCACTCTCGGACGGCTGCAAAAGGAGTGTATCGCCGCAGAATACGGAGGGGGAAAGGTCAGCTGCGACCCCTTTGAAGTGTACCGCGCCTGCAAAAACTATTTTCGGGCAAAACGGAAGTGATCGAATGAACAGAGCCGCACGAAAGATAGTGAGCATAGCGGCAGCGGCGGCTCTCGCGGCGGGAGGTATCGCGGCGGCGGGGCTCATCTCACGCTCCCCCGCGCCCGCCGAAAGCTCCGTTACAGACAGCGCGGCGGAGTTCACCGTCACCCTCGATATCGACTTCTCCGAGGTGCTGACCGAGGAGAACTACGCCCGTCTTGACCCGAATGTCAAAAGCGCCGCGAACCTCCCCGAAAGCGGCAGCTTCGCCCATGAGCTTGCATACACGGCGGCAGAGGGGGCTTCGGCGCTGGATATCTTGGAGGGCTACTGTTCCGAAAAGGGCATAACGCTCGACGTCAGGCGGGGCAGCGAAGCCCTCGGCATGAGCGACTACGTGCGGGGCATAGGCGGGCTCTCGGAATGGGACTGCACGCGCAATTCGGGCTGGATATACCTGCTCGACGGAGTTGAACCCGACCTGCCCATGTCCGAGGTGTTCCCGAAAGAGGGTCAGCGGCTGGAGATACGCTACATAGTCTATTGACGGAGGGTGAGGAAATGAGGAGCTTGAAGCGGACGCAGCCTGCGGCGCTGTTCTGCTATTTCGCAGCTGTCACGCTGACGGCGGTGTTCTGCACCTCCCCCGCGATACGCGGCATTTCCCTCGCGGGAGGGCTGGCGGCGCTCATCGCGGCGGGTGAAGTCCGCCGCCCGAAAGACCTCGCGGGGTACGGGGTCATTTTCCTCATGATGACGGCGCTCAATCCCGTCATCGTGACCTACGGGAACACGCCGCTTTTCTACCTCATGGACCGTCCCTACACCCTCGAAGCCCTGCTCTACGGGGCGAACAACGGGCTTGCGATGACTGCGGCGCTCATGTGGTTCAGGCTGTTTTCGGTGCTTATGACATCGGACAAGATCGGCACACTTATGACGGGCAGCGTGCTGAACTCCTTCGGGACGGCGCTGAAACTGACCCTGCGCTACGTCCCCGACCTTCGGCTGCGTTACCGCGAGATACGCGAGGCTCACAAGGCGGCGGGACTGCTTGCCGCCGATACATGGATAGTGCGCCTGCGTTCGGAACTGAACGTTTTCATGTCGCTGACCGCCTGCTCGCTGGAGCTTTCGGCACGGACAGCCGATTCCATGAAGGCGCGGGGCTACACGCTGCCCGACCACACGAGCCTTGCGAAGCGCCCGCGGCGGCTCGGTGACTTCCTGCTGACCGCACTTTCGGCAGGGGCGGCGGTATGCGTCTGCACAGCCGTCCGAGGGGGCAGGCTCTACGCCGCGTTTTACCCCGAGGTCAAAACGGAATGTCCGCTTTATGCGGCTTTCGTATGGGCGGCGCTTTGCGGAGTGCCGCTGTTAAGCGTTATCAAGGAGCAGATAAAATGGAGATCATTCGCGCCGAAGGGCTGACATTTTCTTACACGGACACCGAAAACAAAGCCCTCGACGGCGTGAGCTTCACGCTTTCGGAGGGCGAACTCATGCTGCTTTACGGCGCTTCGGGCTCGGGAAAAAGCACGCTCCTGCGGCTGATGAAGCCCGAGCTTTCCCCCGTGGGCAGGCGCGGGGGGAACGTTCTGTACACGGGCAATGACATAAAGACCCTGCCCGCCAAGGTATCCGCCGCGGAGATAGGCTTCGTGGGACAGGACCCTAACGCCGCTCCCGTCACCGAGGACGTTCTCGGAGAGCTTGCGTTCCTGCCCGAGAACCTCGGCAAGCCCCGCGACCTCATCATGCGGCGCATAGCGGAGATATCCGCGTACTTAGGGCTCGAACCGCTGATCGGCAGGAAGCTCGCGGAGCTGAGCGCGGGTCAGAAGCAGCTGGTCAACTTAGCGGCAGTCATGACCGCTTCGCCGAAGCTGCTGCTGCTCGACGAGCCCACCGCGCGGCTCGACCCCCACTCTGCCGAGGTGTTCATGAGCCGCCTTATGAAGATACGCGCGGAGCTCGGCACCGCGATGATAATAAGCGAGCACCGCACCGAGGGCATTTTCGGGCACTGCGACAGGGTGCTGTATCTTGAGGACGGCGTTAGGCGCTCGCTGCTCCCGCCCGCCGAGACAGCCGCCGCCCTCGCGTGGACGCCTATGGGCGCGGGACTTCCCTGCTGCTACAGACTTTCGGCGGCGCTCGGTCTTGACAAGCCGCTTACCGACACCGCTTCGGCGGCGCGTTACGTCAGAGAGAATTTCAAGCCCGCCAAAGTCTCCGCAAAGCCTTCCCCTTCCGATAAAGAAACTGCCGTGGAGCTTAGGGACGTGTGGTTCGGCTACACAAGACACGGCGCGGATATCCTGCGCGGCACCGATCTTACGATCGAGAACGGCAGTATCACCGCCGTCATCGGCGCGAACGGAACCGGAAAATCCACGCTTTTAAAGCTCATAGCGGGCGTTTACCGACCGCAGGAGGGCAAAGTCAGCGTGTTCGGCAGGCGGGTCAGGGGCTGTAGACGTGACGCCGCCATGCTCCCCCAGGACCCCGCGGCGATCTTCACCGAAAAGACCCTCATGGACGATCTGCGCTTCTCACCCGACGGGGAGCGGCGGGACGATAAGACCATACTCGCGGCTGCGGAGCGGTTGGGGCTGACGCCGGAGCTTCTCGGGAGGTTCTTCCTCGATCTTTCGGGGGGAGAATTGCAGCGGGCGGCGCTCACGAAGCTGCTGCTGAACGCACCGAAGCTCCTGCTTCTCGACGAGCCCGAAACGGGGCTCGACTGCGTGAACAAGCACAGGCTCGCGGAGATACTGCGGGGCTTTGCGGCAGAGGGAGGGACGGTCATCTTCGCCACCCACGACCTCGACCTCGCCGCCGAGACTGCCGACAGCACGGTGATGATGTTCGGTGGGGAATGCGCGGCTCACCTCCCGACGGCTGAGCTGCTTTCGGGGAACGAGCTTTACACCACCGCCGCCGCCCGTATCGCGGGGACGACCTTCGCGGGAGCGGTCACGGCGGAACAGCTCATCGACCTTTGCGGAAAGGCAGGCGGGGCGTCATGACGATGTTTATGCTCTCCGACCGCGCAAGGCGGGTGCTGTTCATACTCACGGTGATCGCCCTCGGAACTGCGGCAGTGCTGGGGGCAAGCTCGGCGGAGCGGAGCGTTTCGGCAGCCATGACTGCGGCGGCGGGGTCATTCCTGCTCGCGGCGGCGGCGTTCTCGGGCAGGCGCGGCGAACCCGCGTTCCTCTCGCTCGTATCGGTGCTGACGGCGCTCTCGGTGACGGGGCGCATAGTCTTCGCACCCTTTGCGGGGTTCAAGCCATGCACGGCGGTCATAATCATCGCGGGAGCCTGTCTCGGCAGCGACGCGGGCTTCATCTGCGGCACGCTGACGGCGCTTGTGTCAAACATCTATTTCGGGCAGGGCACATGGACGCTGTATCAGATGTTCGCGTGGGGGCTCGTCGGCATTGCGGCGGGGCTGTGCGGCAAACTTCTGCTCCGAAAGCGCCCGCTGCTGTACGTATTCGCGGCGGTATCGGGGCTCGTCTACTCGCTCATAATGGACATCTTCTCGACCTTCTGGGAGAGCGGATATTTCGACCCCCTGCGCTTTACGGCTCTTGCGGCGGGCTCGCTCCCGCTGACAGCGACATATGCTGTCTCGAACGTGATCTTCATGGCGGTACTCTCGGACAGAATGAGCTTCGCCGTCATACGTATAAAGAAAAGGTACGGAGTGCGAAACAAAGAGCTGTCATGATATATCCCCATGCGATACGGCGAATGTGTATTTTATGTGAAGCGATTCTGAAAAAAACGGGTATCGGCTTGACTTTTTCTTAAAAAGCGCTAAAATAAAATATATGATACATTTGAACACAGCTTTGCGTCAGATAAAAGGAGAAAATGAGATTGAAAAAAGAGATTTCCGATAAGGAAAAACAAAAGAAAAAGAGGACAAAGCCCTCACCCTCTGCCGAAAAAAGCGCTCCCCAAAAGGACACGGACAGCGGCTCCGGGGAGGTCAAGGCAAAAAGGCACATACCCATAATAACCCCCTTCGGGAAAATGGCTGAGGAGAATCTGCTCTACATAGTCTACGCTGTCAGCATGGTGCTCGATTCCCTGCTGCTCAGATGCTTTACCGTCAAGCTGGGCGAAGCCAAGACCGTGTCCGCGGTGGCAAAGGGCATTGTAAAGCCCCTGCTGGCGGATATCTTCGCGGTGCTGCTCATCGGCGCTATCTGCTTCGCCTTCAAGAAGCAAAAGAACCGATTCAGGTTCCTCATGGTGCTGACTTCCGTATTTACCATACTTTGCTTCGGGAACGCGGTCTATTACAAGAACTTCAAGTCCTTCCTGTCCATATCCTACGCGGCAACGGGCTCGGTGCTGGGGGGAGTCATGGACGCGGTAACGAACCTGCTCGAACCCAAGCACTTCATACTGCTGTTCCCGTTCATAGCCGTTCCGCTCGCTTATCGGTTCGTAAAGAAAAAGCAGGGCAGGGACAGCCTGAACGAAAAACAGCCCAAGCCTCTTCGCCGCTCCTATGCGGGGGCTTCGGTGAAAATGGCTCTGCTGGCGCTCGTGATGTTTGCGGTGCAGCTCACCAAGACCGACTGCTCGCGGCTCGTGAAGCAGTGGAACAGAGAGTCCGTCATGGCGACCTACGGCATGATGATCTATCAGGCGAGCGATGCTGTTTCCTGCACCTACTCCAATATCATGCTGATGTTCGGATATGAGGAGAGCAAGAAGAAGTTCGACGAGTTCTTCGATTCCTCCTCCGAGGCAGGCGAAGAAGCGGAGATAATGCCGCTCAGCGATGAAGAGCATGAAGAACCCAACGAATACACGGGCATTTTCAAGGGCAAGAACATCATCGTGATCCACTGCGAGAGTATGCAGCAGTTCGTCCTCGATACCTACTTCGGCGGCGAGCCCGTGGCTCCGAACCTCCGCAGGCTGGCTTCCGAGGGGCTGTACTTCTCCAACTTCTACACTCAGGAGAGCATAGGCACCAGCTCGGACAGCGAGTTCACGTTTTCGAGCTCCCTCATGCCCGCTTCGAGGGGCACCGTTGCGATAAACTACTACGACCGCGACTATGCCACCACTCAGAAAAAGCTGGGCGAGCTCGGGTACTACGTGTTCTCCATGCACGGCAACAACGGCTCCTACTGGAACAGGCTGAATCTCCACGCCTCCCTCGGCTATGACAGGCTCTACCACTACACCAACGATTTCGTCATAGATGAAACGATAGGTCTGGGGCTTTCCGACAAGAGCTTTTTCCGCCAGCTCGTCCCCAAGATAAAGGAGATAGACGCGGAGCATGAGCAGTGGGCGGGAACGCTCATAATGCTCACTAACCACACCCCCTTCACCGACATCGACCGCGTGAGCGACTTTGACGTGGGCTTCACCTACAAGCAGTACAACGAGGAAACGGGTATGTATGAGGAGATACACCGCGACTTCCTCGATCATACCAAGCTGGGGAGCTACTTCAAGTCCACCCACTACGCAGACGAGGCTCTCGGACAGCTTTTCGACGACCTTGATGCGGAGGGGCTTCTCGATAACACGGTGGTGGTGCTTTACGGCGACCATGACGCCAAGATCAAGGAAGACCTCTACGAATACTACTACAACTACGATCCCTTCACCGATGAAACTCTTTCGAGCGGCGATGAGGGCTATATCCCGATGGACGAGTTCTACTACAACCTGAACCGCAAGACCCCGTTCATCATCTGGTCGAAGGACGGCGGCTACGAGCCGCAGGAGATCACCCGCGTTATGGGAATGTACGACGTTCAGCCGACCCTCGGGAATATGTTCGGATTCACGAACAAGTATGCCCTGGGTCACGACATCTTCTCGGTGGGCGACGAGGACAATGTGGTGATCTTCCCGAACGGCAATTTCATCACCGACAAGGTATATTATGACAGCCAGAGGGAGACCTATTTCGACATCGAGGGCTATGAGAACGTGGCGAAATTCGCTTCCTGCAATCAGGTATACAAGGATATCCCGAGCGTCATATACAACGAGCTGAGGGACGGCAGCTTCAAGCAGTCCCCAAGCAATTACTCGGAGGACTTTGCGGAGCAGCGCAAGAACAACGGCGCTGTAGACGAGGAGTATATCGAGAAGTACATGAGCTACGCGGAGCAGTGTATAGACGTTTCAAACTCTATAATCTACTACGACATCATCGACAAGGTAAAGGGCGGCTTCGACACCGCCGTACCTCCCGAGAGCCGCGAGCTGGAGCGCAGCGGTGCCTTCGCACCTCTCGACGCCCCCTATAAGCGCAGGTTCGGAGCGGCATAAATACAGAGCAAAGCTCCCCGAACATCACAAGATGAATTGCTCCCCTTTTGTTAGACAATGTGGTATATACTCCCCTCGAAACGGATTTTATCAAGGCGCACGCATGAACAATAGTTCATGCTGAAAATTCGTTTATGTACGAAGATATTGGTGGATTTGGAACAGAGGGGAGTATAATAATTGTTACACAAATAATGATAACTGTCATTGCATGACGGTCATTTTACAAACGAGATCCACACTTGACAAGTCGGAAAAAATGTGCTATAATACCTATAGCGGCAAACTGCGCGCCCGGGGTGTACCACCATCGGTACAGACAACGGGCGCGCTGTTTTTGTTTGAGAGGAGTGATATTATGGTAAAAATAAACGGCGAGGATAAAGACGCCGCGGGAATGACCGTGAACGAACTGCTCGCGGAAATGGGGCTCGAACCCGCTCGCGTAGCGGTCATGATAGACGGCGAGATAGTCCCGAAATCCGACTACGGCAGGACTTTTGCGGACGGCGATGAAGCCGATATCGTGGGCTTCGTGGGGGGCGGCTGATATGGCGATAACGGAAGCGGAATTCGCTGCGGCTGTCGATTCCCGCAGCGATAAGCCCATCTATCACAAAATGCACGCCGCTCACATCGGCATCGCGGGGCTCGGGGGACTGGGCTCGAATATCGCGGCGGCGCTTGCGAGAAGCGGTGCGGGTCATCTGACCCTTGCGGACTTTGACGTTATCGAGCTGTCGAACATCAATCGTCAGCTGTACACCCCCGCCGACATCGGCAGGAAAAAAACGGAAGCGCTCACGGAGATACTTCACGGTATCGCGCCGTTCTGCGAGATAGATGCGCATTTTGTCCGCGTGACCGCCGACAACTGCGCGGAGCTTTTCGGGGACTGCGGCATCATCATAGAAGCCTTTGACAAGCCCGATCAGAAGGCAATGCTCGTGAACGCGGTCATGGAGCGGCTGCCCGGGAAACACCTGATAAGCGGCATAGGCATGGCGGGCTTCGGCAGAGCCAATGCGATACGCACGCGGCGGGTCACAGACAAGCTGACGATCTGCGGAGATGAGACCACCGACGTCGCCGACGGAGTAGGGCTGACAGCCTCGCGAGTGATGATCTGTGCGGGGCACATGGCAGCGCGGGCGGTGGAAATAATACTGGATACATAAGCAAATCATCATTTATGGGGCTGGATAATTCGGAATGCGGAATTCGGAATTCGGAATTGAAGGTGCGGCTACGCCGCGGATATGCGGACGCGGTTTCGCAAGCGAAACTCGCTCCGCCGAAGCCGCAAAGTACAAAGAGCGAAAGCGCAAAATGACCGCAAGCACAAATAAAGAAAGCGGCACTCTGTAGCACAGACCAAAAGTCTTAGGAAAGAGTCAAGGGAATAACCCTTCTTCAGAAGGGTTTTCCCTTGCAGGGGAGC
>CACZJT010000028.1 GCA_902781565.1 uncultured Ruminococcus sp. | reverse complement strand
GCTCCCTTGCAGGGCGTCAGCCCAACTGCGGTCGCTTTCCTTGATTGCTGAGCCGTCAGCACCAATCTTTGTCTACTAACCTTTTAGGAATTAGTATAATTAGAGAGATAGTAATGATAGAAACAAACAGACTAAAAATATACCCCGCATCTCGGGAAACTATGGAACGATCCATAGAAACTCAGACCGATGATGAGCTTAAAACCGCATATACCGAAATGCTGAACGGCTGTCTTAACTGCCCCGATCAATGGGAATGGTATGCGATGTGGATGATAGAATCAAAAGACGGTAGACATATCGGAGATCTGTGCTTTAAAGGGCTCAGCCCAAACGGTGTTACCGAGATCGGTTACGGTATTTTAGACGAATACCAAAATAACGGATATGCCACCGAAGCGGTAAAGGGAGTTTTGAAATGGGCTTTCAGCCACCCCGAAGTTATCGCCGTCGAAGCCGAAGCGGAAGCCGAAAACACGGCTTCAAGAAGAGTTCTTGAAAAATGCGGCTTCAGACCGAACGGGATAATAGGCGAAGAAGGACCTCGTTACAGCATATCCCGCTCATCAGCCGAATAAAAACAATGCCCCTGCGTGCTTTGCGGCACGAAGGGGCATTATTACATTATGAGCTTTAGAACGAAAAGACCTCTTTGGGGCTGTAACGTCAATCCTCTCCCAGCTTCAAAGCCTTGGAGATGTTGATGCGCTTTATAAGCCCGCCAAGCACGATGAACGAGATCAGGAGCATGGCTCCGATTATCGTGTAGATCTTGATATAATCGTCCCGCTGCGGGATAACGACGAAGCCCGGCACCTGTTCCTTGACGGTGTAGAGGTACTGGAACAGCGGCACATAGAGGTCGCTTGCGGCGCCGCCTATGAATATCGCCGCGAATATCGCCGCTCCCGAGGTAAGTATCTGCTCGTAGAGTATCATGGCAATGATCTCGCGGTACTTCATGCCCATAGCGCGGAGTATGCCGAATTGCAGCGTGCGGCTCTTGATCGAGAGTATCCAGTACATCAGAAAGCCGATTATGCACATTATCATGATGATGATGAACCCGAGGGTCAAAGCGCCGTTCATGCCCTGGAGCATGGGGTCGTTCTTCTCGGTGATGATCTCCTGACCCGCAACGCGGAGCAGAGTGGGCTTGATGTCGGACTCTTCTATCGACTTGTACAGGTCTTCGGTCAGGGCGCCCTCCTTCATTTTTATCCACACCTGATAGGGCTCGGTGCGGGTCATGATGTTGACGTAATCGAGGTTCATGACCGCGAAGTTCATATAGGAGCCGTCCTTGGCTGTTTCATAGGGATTCATGGAGGGGAAGAAATCCACGAACGCCAGCACCGTAGCGTCAAAGCTGTCATTGCCGCCGTACTTGACCTTTACGGTGTCGCCGTGCTTCAAGCCGTAGGTCTTCTCGAACGCCGAGGAAAGTATCACTCCCTGCGGATATTCGCTCAAGGCTTCGAGGTAGTTGTTGATGTGTACGGGCAGGAGCCTGTCCTCGAAGTTGCAGACCTTCGAAAACTCCCCGGGAGATACCGCCATCAGAGTTACGTTGTCGGTATTGTCGCTCGAACGCTTGGCGGATTCCTCGCCGTCAGCCATATCGGGTCTGCCCTCCTGCACCTTTGACACCTTCGGCACCTTCATGCGGCTGCTCGAAATGTTCACCTGATTGCGGACGAACACCCTCGCTATGCTCTCGACCCCCGCCAGCTTCTCAAAGCGCTCCACGGGCGGTTCGGTGTACTGCACCTCGTTCTCGTCGATGTCCGTTTCCAGCTCGCCCGTGACAGCCTGCACTTCCTCGGCAGACTTGGCACCGCCCTCACGGGCGGCGAGGGTAGCGTCGGCGTTTGCCGCACCGACTGCGGCGCGGAGCTGTCCCGAAGTATTTTCCCACTCCTCCGCCATGATGACATCGGCGCCCACATCGTAAGTGACGCGCTCGACAGCGTTGCGGTTGAGGGCGCGGGCGGTATTGGCGAAGTAAAGTCCCAGCGATACGGTGAGTATAAGGAATATCATCAGGAAGCGCTCCTTGCCCGTCGCGGAACTGCCTATGTTATTGAACGAAACGTAAGCCGCGGGCGAGAGTATGCGCTTGAAGATGAATGCTAAGAGCCGCACGATCAGCGGGTGTATGCGTATGACGAACAATCCGCAGCCGACTATGAACGCCGCCGAAGCTATGAACATCATGGGATTTATGGCGGTGTCGCGCTCGGTCATGCCCTCGGCGGCGAGGGACTGCTGCTGTTTGGTGTAGTAGTAGAGCCAGCCTATCGAACCGCCTATAAGTATGAAGTCCACGCAGAGCTTTTCCCAGAGGGGCAGCTTGCGCTTTCTCGCCTTGGACTGCTTATGCTCGACTATGGTGGTCTTGGTGGCTGGGATTATCGGCGACATAGCCGTGATGAAGAATACGACTACCGCCGCGCCCGCGTAGATAAAGGCGTCCTGCGCCAGCTTTATAGGCAGCGACTTGCGGTTGACAAATTCGAGGAAGCCGTTTGAAGCGCCCAGCATACGGCAGAGCTGCATTCCCACAAAGGGAGCGCACACCGCCGCGATACAGCCTAAGAATATTGATTCCAGCGCATATATGCGTATTATCTGCCCTCTTGAAGCGCCGCGGCTCTTGAATACCGCGATCTCGTTTCGCTCCTGCTCGATATTGAGCTGCGACACCATGAACAGGTACACCAATATCATCAGGATAACGGGTATTTGCAGCAGCCACAGTGTCTGCCTGAGCTGCGAAGCGCGGTCGGCGTAGTCGATGAAGATATCCGCGGCGGGCAGCTTGAACTTTATCTTGCTGTCCTCAAAAGTCCTCTGAGCCTCGTCGATGCGGTCGTTTATCGTACCGAGGGTGTTCATGTTCATATTTGGATAATCTATTGCGTAACGGACAGCCATAGAAGTGATATTGACCGCACCCGTGTCCATTATCTCCCCATAGAGGGTATCGAAATCGGTGAACAGGGTGGTCTTGTACTCGCCTATGTCCTCCGCCCAGTAGGCGTCATAGCCTTCCTTGACGTCGATAAGCCCGACTATCTCTATCTTGACCGAGCGGGAGGGATCGAAGATGTTCGCCACCTCGTAAACGCTGTTGGGCGCAAGCTCCGTCACTTTCAGCACCTTTTCGGTGGTGACGCACTCATACACGCCGTCCGAGCGCTTGCCCGGCTTTGCTGCTCTGCCCGATATTATCTCCACAGTTTCGTCAAGCCCCGTCATGCCGCCCAGTGAGAAGCGCTTCGCGGAATCTCCGTCGGTAACAGCTATGCTCTTGACGTAGAGGTAATCGTCCGCGATGTAGGTCTTCCCGAAAGCCTGCGGACAGCCCAGCAGATCGAAGTTCTGCGCCGAAAGGCTTCGGGTATGCTCGATCTCCTCCCGCTGTTTATCGGTGGGGATATCCATAGTAAGGGTGTACTCGGCTGAAAAACTGCCCGGGTAGATATCGTTCTCGGTCTGGAAATTCTCCATGTCCTTGACGAGCATTCTTTGCAGCGAGGCATTCATATATATGGGTATGGTGCTCATCATAGCCGCCGCCATGACGAAGCCTATCAGCAGGCACAGCACCATCCATTTCGTATTGCGCATTTTGCGCAGCAAAAGTACAAACATACTATCTCCAAAGTTTGTTTTGATCTAAGGTCAGCGAATAACTATCTCGTCGCCCTCGTTTATGCCCGACTTTATCTCGGACTGCGAGCCCGTCTTTAAGCCGACCTCAACGGGAACGGCGGTCTTCTCGCCGTCTTTCAGCACGTAAACGACCGTTTCACCGTCAACCGTCTTGATGAGGTTGTTCGACACGACTATGCAGTTCTCGGCGCGATCCTGTATAAGTATACTGTCGGCAAGCTGTCCCACGGCGTCGGTGGGGGCTTCGTCCTTGAAACGAATGTAGATCATATCCGCCTGATAGTCTATGCCGCCCTCGGTCTTTTTCTCGTGACTCTCCTCCTGCTCCTTACGGTAATCGACAAGAGCGTCGGGATCCATGAATACCTCGCCGTCGTAGAAGTCCTCGTCAATGCGAATCTGCACTTCGGTACCCACATCAAATGCGGTCAGATCGTTGGGCTTTATGGCGATATAGAGCTTATCGGTCTGCATGACCGAAGCTATGGTCTGCCCCGGGGAAGCGTAGTCACCCACACGCACGTCCGCAAGCGCCGAGATAGTCCCGTCCGCGGGCGAGACCAGCAGGGCGTTATCGCGCTGCTGGTAGAGCTTCTCCAGCTCGATATCGAGGAGGGTCACGTCAACATAGGCGCGGTCGTACTCCGCCTGAGTGCAGCCGCTCTCGTACAGCACCACGGTGTTGAGGTACGCCCGCTTGCGGTCAAGCTCCTTGAGCTGTATGCGGTACTCTATGTCCGTGGTGTCGATAGAGCAGATCTTGTCGCCCTTCTTGACCTTCTGACCCGCGCGGACGTAGAATTCGCTTATCGTGCCGCCCTCTTTCTCGTATGCGACATTGTACATTTGTTCGCTCATGACCGTGCCGCTGTTGACCATCTTCTTTTCGAGGGTCTTGCGCTTGGCGGTGACGGTGGTGTAGCTCACAGAACTCGCCTTGACGGTAGGCGCGGGCAGCACCTCCTCCTCATCGGGCAGCAGGTAGCACCCCGACGAGCATACTGCCATAACAGCCGCAAGAAGTGCGGCGGCGGTCTTTTTCATGTATAATTTTTTCAGTCCGATCATCATACACATATCTCCGTAATACACGCCTGTTACGGCGGGCATGGTTTTCAAAGTATTATGCAACACTATAATTATATCAAATTATCATGTATTTTTCTATATATAATCGTACAAATTATCATCTTGATTTCTGTATATTTTCACCACTCGAAGGTTTAATATTTTCATATCAGTAAACTCCGTGATAAGCGTATCATTTTTCGGACACAAAAAATCCGAAATGTCAATTGACAAAATACCCAAACATTTTTTATAATATTTGTAAATGTTTTTTAGGAAAAACTATGTACAAATCACAAAAAATGTGCTATAATAATATCAGTGGAAAACAAGGGGGGCAGCGCTGATGAATAGTGTTATTACAATAGGACGCGAGTTCGGCAGCGGCGGCAGAGAGATCGGCAGGCTTCTTGCCGAAAAGTTCGGTATCCCCTTCTATGATAAGAAGCTCTTGGAGGAATCCTCGAAGAACAGTGGTATCTGTGAGGAGCTGTTCGTAAGGCATGACGAGAGCATTTCCAACAGCTTCATTTTCTCACTGGTCATGGGTACTTATCCCATATCCGCAGACGGGCGGGTAAACCCCGAAATGCCGCTGAATCAGCGCGTTTTTCTTGCACAGTTCGACACCATCAAAAAGCTGGGGCAGACCCCCTGTGTTATCGTCGGAAGGTGTGCGGACTTCATTCTTTCGGACAGACCGAATATCGTTTCGGTGTTCGTTACGGGGAATATGTTCGAGAAAAAACGCCGCATTGCCGAGCGCTATGACATCGAAAAGGATAAGCTCGACGACTTCATCAAAAAGACCGACAAACGCCGCGCAAATTATTACGAGTATTATACCGACCACAAGTGGGGCAAGGCAGGCAATTACAACATCTGCCTGAACTCATCTCTGGTGGGTATCGGGGGCGCGGTCGAGATCATCGCGGAATATGTGCTCAAAAAAGAGGAGTACAGCAGAGCCGCGAAGTAACATTATCCAAGCATTTCTCTACTTTTTCATTTTACTTTCCTTACTTTTCCTATCAACGGAAACTCCCGGCTGCTTTCGGCGGTCGGGAGTTTTCTCGCGTTTACGCATTTTTGTTTGGATGCTCTCGGAAGCTCGGCAGTTATCCGAAGATCTGCCCGGGGAGTTTCAGTTTCTGCTTCGGCTGGAAGCTGCGGTCGAACTCCTCGACTTCCTCATCGCTGA
This sequence comes from uncultured Ruminococcus sp., assembly GCA_902781565.1. Classification (GTDB taxonomy): domain Bacteria; phylum Bacillota; class Clostridia; order Oscillospirales; family Ruminococcaceae; genus YE71. The sequence goes on along the minus strand of CACZJT010000028.1, from coordinate 23,837 downwards.
CGTAGTATCCCTGCGGTGTCAGGTAAACGCCCGTCACGCCGTCAAGGTACCCCGTTTTAAGCTCCTTGCAGAGAAAGAAGGAATCGTCCGCGTCCGCGGGCAGGTCGTGGTATCTGATCCCGAAGCAGCGCGAGTAGTCAAAACCGCTCTTGCCGTAGAATCCGATATTGCCCTCGAAAAGCACCGCTCCGAAGCCCATTTCCGCCGCTTTTTCAAGCGAGCAGTCAAGCAGTCTCTTGCCGAAGCCTTGCCTTTTCAGGTCGTTTGCTATGCAAATGGGACCCATAGTGAGCACTTCAACTTCTCCGCCCGTATCGGCTTCGATGACCGTCCTCATGAACATATTCTGCCCGATGAGTCTGCCGTCAAGCTCCATCACGAAGTCCAGCTCCGCAATAAAAGCGGGATCGTCCCTCAGCCTGTGCATGACCAGATGCTCGCTGCACCCCGGTCTGTACACGTTCCAGAAAGACTCTCGTATAAGCTCCTCTACCGCGCGGAAGTCCTTTTTCTCCTCACGTCTGATGATGATGTTATCCATTGTTTTTTTCCTCCCGTTAATAAAACTTTATGATGTTCAGGTTTTACGACCGGGAGGTCTTGTCAGCTGCCGACCTCCCGGTCAGGCTGCCGACTCCGATGTGTTGATCTTTTTCAAAAAGACACTCCTTTAAAAAATAATATATCAAGCCCGAGGGCATGATGACAAATTCATTCCACCTGTTTCTCCCAGACCATTCCCTTTGCTTTTGTGAAGGCTCTCGTCTGCTCCAGCGGCATAGCCTTGCCGAAGAAGAAGCCCTGTGCGCGTTCGCAGCCCGTTTTTTTCAGGAACTCGTAATGCTCGGCATTTTCAACTCCCTCGCAGAGCGGCGACACGCCCATTTCCTTTGCACCCTGTATGATGTATGTCATAAGGGTGTTCATTCTCGGGTTGCTGCCCAAGTTTTTGAGGAACACAAGATCGAGCTTCAGCACGTCGAAATGGTACTCGGTTATGGTGTTCAGCGACGAATAACCGCTGCCGAAATCGTCCAGCCATATGTGATAGCCCAGTGTCACCATTTTGTCGCACTCGCTCTTGATGTAGCCGATGTTGTCATTGAGAGCGCTCTCGGTGATCTCGAGGTCGAGCATATTGCGGGGAACTCCGAACTCTTTGCAGGTCTGCTCGACGGTGCCGAAGATGTCGCAAAGCTCGAAATCGAGCCGCGATATGTTTATCGAAACGGGCACCACAGGCTCGCCGCTCTCAATGAGCCTGCAATAATCCCCGCAGACCTTTCGGATAACGTACCTGTCCACAAGATGTATCAGGTGGAACTGCTCCAGCGTTTCGATGAAGTCAGCAGGCGCCAGCAGTCCGACCTGCGGAGCGTCCCAGCGGACAAGGGCTTCATAGCCGCATATCTCCCCGGTCCGTACCCGTATCACGGGCTGATAATAGACCTTTATGTATTCATTCTCTATCGCTTCGTCGATGTGGTCTACCACGTACTGCTGACGGCGGAGTTTGTCGCGGAGCATTTCATCGTAGATGCAGTAATTGAGGTCATGGCGGTGCTTTATGCTGTTGCAGGCAAGCCGCGCATGGTCGCAGGCAAGCCCCACCTCGGCATAACGGTCATCAAGGAAATAAATTCCGGCTTTCAGGCGGACTTTCTTGTTCACGTCCTCCGAGAGCAGCATTTTTTTGTAGACCGTTTCCACCTTCTCAATGACCTCGTTCCTGCTTCCGACCGCACAGATGAAGAAACGGTCGTCCGAGAACCTTGCGACCGAAGCACCCACGAAAACCTCCCGCAAAGTCCGTGCAAGGTCGCAGAGAAGCTCATCACCCAGCTTGAAGCCGTGGCGTTCGTTGTAGAGCTTGAAGTTCGGTATGTCGAATTGTATTATGGAAATCTCCTGCCGCCTGCCCTCGCGGGAGTTCAGGAGCATTTGTATCTTGTGGTAGAAGAAGGACATATTGAGCAGTCCCGTCAGCGGGTCGGTCTCCTGATTCGCCGAGAGTATCTCCGCTTCAGCATAGGAGTTGCGGCTTCGGTTCAAAAACTCATTCCTGTCCACATCGACGATGAACACATAGAACCAGCTCTTGCCGTCGGCGGCGTGCAGCAGGTGTCCGAAGTCCTCCACATAGCGCACCTCTCCGCTTTTGGTGATGATGCGGTAGCGGACGTAATCGTGGCGTTTTTCGCCGAATATGGTCTGCGCCTGTATCTGATTCTGTATCTTATGTAGGTCGTCGGGGTGTACCATGCCGCCGAAAGTCCCGCCCGTAAAGCCGAGAAATTCCTCAAAGCTGTCACAGCCGTAGAGCTTCACTATATTCGGCTCGGCGTAGGTTATCCTCTCATCGCCATCGGCTTCGTATATGAAGAACCCTCCGGGAAGCCCTTCGGGGATCTTTTGTCCGATGTTGTTCTCATAAAGTTCCTTGCTTTTATCCATGTGTTCGTCATCTCCTTCAAAGCGGAACTACCACGTATATTATACACCGAAATTACCCTTTTGTCAAGTTTTTCAATGAGAAACAGACAGCGGCACCGCGCGTTTTCCGAGCAGTGCCGTCATTCTTGGCTTTTTACTCAGACTCCCAGTGAAACGTCCCACTTGGCGAGATACTGCTGCATCAGAGCAAGATCGAGCATATCTACCTTACCATCGGAGTTTACGTCTGCCGTGGCATCATATATCATAGAAACGTCCCACTGTGCAAGATACTGCTGTATCAGCGCAAGATCAAGCATACTGATCAAGCCGTCGCCGTTCGTATCGCCGTATTTGCAGAGCTGCATATCTAAAGACTTCTCGCTGCCGTCAAGGACTAAAGTGCGGGGAGCATATCCCTCGGCGCTTATGACTAATGTTATAGATGCATCATCTTCCATGCCTATAGAGATGTCCGAACCCGAACTTACAGTGAGCTTCGAGGTCTGCTTTCCGTCGGCGCTGTACACAAGTATAGTCAGCGGAACATCTCCGTCCTCGGTCTGAATTGGCGTTACCGAAACAGAGAACTTATTGCTGTCGGTCGGTTCGGTCGGTGCGATCGGATCGGTGTAGTTGTCCTTATAGGTATAATTGCAGATCTTGCAGACATGGAGGGTATAACCCCTTTCATCGGCAGTCGGAGCAACTACCGTTGAAGTGTACTTATGTCCCTCTGCCTTTACCACATCGGTCTCTTCTTTTCCGCAGACCGTACATTTATGGGTCTTGACACCGTCCACGGTGCAGGTGGGCTTGGTCGTTACCGTCCAGCCGCCCCAGCTGTGGGCGGTCTTTGCTGTCTTGTTGTCGTCATAGTAGGTCTTGCACACGGAGCAAGTATGGCGGGTGTAGCCCTCTGCGGTGCAGGTAGCGGGAACTACCGTCGCGGTGTACTTGTGACCCTCTGCCTTTACCACATCGGTCTCTTCTTTTCCGCAGACCGTACATTTATGGGTCTTGACACCGTTCACGGTGCAGGTGGGCTTAGTCGTTACCGTCCAGCCGCCCCAGCTGTGATCCGTCAGCGATAACGTTTGTGTCTCGGTCTCACCGCATACCGTACAGGTGCGGGTCTCGGTGCCCGTCCTGATGCAGTTGGCAGCGCTCGTTACCTGCCAGCTCCCGAAAGTATGGGCGTTATGTATATTTGCCGTATTGAATGTCGTTTCGGAAGCGGTCGGAAGCTCATAGAAATAATTGCTCGTCCCGCGGTTCCCTGCGGGGTCGGGAACATGATCATTGTCGAATTCGGTCGAGCCGATAACGAAATACTGACGTCCCGACAGATTATCGTCCCATGTCACGTCAATGTCGTAATACTTGCCGTCGTCAAGCTTTATCATGTTCCAGGCATGAGCTCCCCAGCTCGAACCGCCATATCCCTGACCGATAACGTATACGGTATCAAGCCCCGCATATGACGAGAGCATGGAGAAGATCTTTGCATACCCCTCACATACGCAGATACCGTCCATTATACCGCCGATTATGCTGTGGGCTCTGTTGGAGTCGCCATTGCCATAGTCGATGGAGGCAATGATATTGTCATGTATTATCTCCAGTCGTCGGTAAGGGCTGATAAGCCCCTCCGTCCCGCTCGTACAGTCGGTAACGTAGTTTTTGATAGCGGACTGCGCTTCGCTTCTCGCTTTGGAGGTCAGAAAATCGCTGTCTGCGTAAATACAGATCCATGACGTTTTATCCGTCAAAGTTAGGTCAGTGTACGCAGTGTACCCGACCCAATGCTTTGCGATGAAGTAAAACTGGGGATTGTCGAACACAAACGATATGAAAACATCGCAGGCATCCTGATACGTGAGCCCGTTATCACTGTAGGTTACCTCGGCAAAAATTCCGTCATCGGTATCGTTGGCACTATCGGGGGTAAGTTTTTCATCGGAGTACCAGAACTTTTCACAGGCATCGTAAAGTTCCTGATAAAAGTCCGTAAGACCCTCGCTGTTGTCGTAGCTGAGCAGTGCGTTATAGCCCCAGCGGTTTCTCGAACACTTAGCAAGAAAATCGTCATCTGCCCCTGCGGAATACAAAGCCCTGCCGATATCCTCGGGCTCCGTAAACAAGCTGTGCTCTGCTGCCTGTTCCTCTGTTATGATCTTCTCACCGTCGTCTGTGAAGCCCCTAAGGTCTGTACCGAGACTCTTCGGTTCGGGAGAGTCAGCCGCAAAAACGGCAGTCCCTTGGGACGAGATCATCATTGCCGCCGAGACCAGCAAAGAGACTATCCTTTTACGAATATTTGTTTTCATCTTATCACCTTACTTTATATCTAAAAAAGATCACAAACGATCTATACTTTTATTATAACATTTCTTATCAAAAAAATCAACGGTTTATGAATACATTTTAGCTTTTCTGATATAAAATATCAAGCATCGTTTTTGTACAAATTGTACAACTATGTTATGCATATGTTTACCACGATTGTAAATGGCTGACAAAAACGTTTTCGTTTATCTTTTCATTCTTTTGCGGCTATCGAAAGAGCTTTTATCACAAAGGATCGGTCAATAATACTTGACAAGCATTGTATAAAAATGTATAATAATAGTAAGCATTTTAGTAAAACAGAACGCGAAAAGGAGCTGATAAAATGCAGAATGACAAGAACGATGAAAGCGTTATCAGACTATACGAAAAGAAAAAACGCGGATTGCTGCGTTTTCTGTTCAGCCGTGCGGGATTCATGATCGGGCTGATACTGATACAGCTGGTGCCCTTCCTCATCGGCTACTACTACCTTTCGGAGAATTACAAAGTGCCGACCATGTACGCCCGCACTGTCTTTACCATAATAATGACATTCTATCTTTTCAACTGCAAGATGGACTACAGCGCGAAGCTCACATGGATGCTCATGATCAGTCTTTTCCCGCTGGCGACTTCGGTGGTGCTGCTTTTCTCGAAAACGGGTCTTATACATTTGGGTCTGAAAAGACGTTTGTCCAAGATGATAGATGACACAAAGCACCAACTGAAACAGGATCCGCTGACCTTCATAGACCCCGAGCTGGAGGAATCGGGTACGAACGATCTGTGCTTCTACCTGAACCGAAGCGGCTGCTTCCCGATCTATTCTCACACTGAGGTCAAGTTCTTCCCCCTCGGCGAGTACAAGTTCAAGGCTATGCTCGAAGAGCTGAGAAAAGCCGAGAGCTTCATATTCCTCGAATACTTCATCATTGACGAGGGCTATATGTGGGGGAGCATTTTGAAGATACTCGCCGACAAAGCCGCCGAAGGCGTAGATGTCCGCGTGATGTATGACGGAATGTGCGAAGTATCCACCCTCCCCGGGAACTATCCCGCAAGACTTGCGAAACTCGGCATAAAGTGCAAACCCTTCTCGCCTATCAAGCCCTTTGTTTCCACCCACTACAACTACCGCGACCACCGCAAGATACTCGTCATAGACGGCAAAGTGGGCTTTAACGGCGGTGTGAACCTTGCCGATGAATACATCAACCATATCGTGCGCTTCGGTCACTGGAAGGACACCGCGGTAATGCTCAAAGGCGACGCGGTGAACAGCTTCACGCTCATGTTTCTGCAAATGTGGAACGCCGATGAGCTCCAGCCCGAATGGGACAAGTTCCTGCAGCCGGATATCAAAGCTGAGCATGACGGCTTTGTCATGCCCTACTGCGACCAGCCCCTCGGAGGATCGAAGGTCGGCGAACAGGTATATATCGACATACTGAACCGCGCACGGAGCTACGTTCACATCATGACCCCCTACCTCATACTCGACAACGAGCTGGAGCAGGCGCTCGTATATGCGGCTCAGAGGGGGATAGACGTGAAGATAATCGTTCCCGGTATCCCCGACAAGAAAGGCGCCTACTCGCTGGCGAAATCACACTACAGGTCTCTCACGGACGCGGGAGTGAAGGTATATGAATACGTCCCCGGATTCGTCCACGCGAAGGTTTTCGTCAGCGACAACGAAAAGGCAGTCATCGGCACCATCAACCTCGACTACAGGAGCCTTTACCACCATTTTGAATGCGCGACCTATATGTACAAATGCGCCTGCGTCGCGGACATTGAGGAGGATTACAAAAAGACCCTCACCGCCTGCCGTCAGGTGACGTCCGAAACAATAAGGGACGAAAAAATCGCATACAGGATCATGGCGATGTTCATGAAACTGCTGGCTCCCCTGCTGTGACACACGGAGGTGATATGAATGCCCTTTACCATCATACGGAATGACATAACCAAAATGAAGACCGACGCCATCGTGAACGCCGCCAATTCCTCGCTGCTGGGCGGGGGCGGAGTTGACGGGGCTATACACCGCGCCGCGGGAAGCGAACTGCTGCACGAATGCAGGCTCTTGGGCGGCTGCAAGACGGGACAGGCTAAGGCAACGAAAGGCTACCGCCTTGCCTGCAAGCACATAATCCACACGGTAGGTCCCGTATGGCGGGGCGGTGAAAACGGCGAGGAGGAGCTGCTGTACTCCTGCTACTCCGAGTCATTGAAGCTGGCAAAGAAGCTGGGCTGCGAGTCGGTGGCTTTCCCGCTCATATCCGCAGGGATATACGGCTATCCCGTCAGACAAGCGATCGGAGTGGCGACGCGGGCGATAGGCGATTTCCTTGAAGGGAATGACATGGACATATACCTCGTGATCTACGGCAATAACACCGTCATCATCGGCGAACAGCTTTACGGGGAGCTGGAGCGCTGCATGGACGGCATCCCCGACGGTCAGTCCTTGCCTCCGCTCCGTTCATCGCGTATAAGGCAGGTCCCCGAGCTGTTCCTAAAGAAAGCGAGTCCCTTCTTCGGAAGTAAAGTCGGAGCTTCCGCCGATGCGGAGAAGCCGACTGTCCCCAAGGCAAATAACAACGAGCTGCCGATGATGGGCGAGGCGGTATGCGCTCCTGCGGCAGCGGCAGAAGAGGACTGCGCCTTTGATTCCCTTGACGAGATACTCGGTGCCGCAGAGGAGACCTTCTCGGAAACGCTCCTTCGGCTGATAGACGAACGCGGGCTCACAGACCCGCAGGTATACCGCAAAGCGAACATAGACCGCAGGCTATTCTCGAAGATACGCAGCGACAGGGACTACAAGCCCAAAAAGCAGACCGCCCTCGCCTTTGCAATAGCCTTGGAGCTTGACCTTGCGGAAACGGAACAGCTTCTCGAAAAGGCAGGCTTCGCACTGTCACCGAGCATTCGCGCCGATCTGATAATCAAGTATTTCATCGTGAACGGCAGATACGACATCTTCGAGATCAACGAAGCGCTGTTCAGCTTCGACCAGGCGCTCATAGGTGCATAATATACTCCCCTCTGTTCCAAATCCACCAATATCTTCGCACAGAAACAGATTTTCAGCATTAACTATTGTTCATGCGTGCGTTCGCACTCCCTTGCAGGGCGCCTTGATAAAATCCGTTTCTGCACGAATCTATTGTCGGCTTTGAAACAGAGGGGAGTATAACAAAGCGGATAACGCCCGAAGGACATTATCCGCTGTTTTTGTCATTACGCTTTCGCGGGGATTATCTTTATAAGGATAAGCTCTATGGTGTTTTCGACGTTCTTGACAATAACATCGTCTGCGATGTTGGCAAGGATAGAATGTTCAAGCTCGTCCCATTCGTCCGATTTGCTCTTATCGGGATCCTGCTGTTTGAGCCTTGCGATATAGCTCCCAAGCGACCAGCTCGTTCTGTTGGCGTCCTCGTCGGGCAGTTCGCTCCCGCGGGAAGCAGCTTTGTCTATGATACCGCATATCCTGCGCACCATGCTCTTCATGGAGATATCCGAGTTCATCACCTTAGCGATAGGCGAGGTCTTGTTCGATGCTGTCAGCCTGGGAGCTACAGAGAGGTGCATCTCAAACACTCCGTCGTCATTATTTATCCAGAATTTTCCCGAGCCGTACTCCATAAGATGCGGGAGCATCGAGATCATTTCTTCTGCAAGCAGCCTGATGTGCATTTCCTGCTTTTCATCAAGGGCAGCCTGCTTGGACATTCTGTCACATTCGTTAAGTATTACTTTTACAGTTCCTTCATGCATATTCATAAGCGGTCCGTACTCCGATGGTGGGTTAGTGGGTTAAGATTAAGTGTATAAGATTTCATTATGCCTTCTCCTTTATGTCGAGGACGTCGGAGAAGCCTGTAACTTCAAAGATCTCCATGACCGAAGGTATAACATTGATGATCGAGAGCTTTCCGCTTATACCCATCATCTGTTTGTGGCAGGCGAGAAGAACTCGGAGCCCTGCGGAGGAGATATATTTGAGGTCGGCGAAGTCGATAACGAAAGTTCCGCTCTTGCCTGTGAGCTTCGATACGCCCGATTCGGTCTCACGCTGAAACTCGGCTGAATTCAGCATATCTACCCTGCCCTCTACAGCGAGGGTATATACATTGCCGTCCAGATTCTTTGTGACTTTCATTATTTGATACTCCCTTTCTATGGCAAACTGAGACCATTCTTTTAGAAACGCCTTTCTATATTATTTTATCATAACCTGCCCGCTTTGTCAATGACACATTTCACAACTATTATTTTTTGTTCATTATAACAAATTTCATTTTAGATATTTGTGGATTAAGACCATTTGATCTGTAAAATGCATAAATCACAGCTCAAATATTTATATAATCATACATATTTTCCCGATTTTTATAAAACCCGATGACATTCGGGGAAAAAAGTGTTATAATAATAAGTGTATGTCCATATAGTATATTTCTGTCTCCTTGCGATGACCGAACATCTTACTGTTTCGGAGGATATTATTATGATAAGAAAAGAGCTTGAAGCTACAGCCGAGAACCTGAACGTTATAAACGCTATGATAGACGAGCAGCTCGAAGCTGCCGACTGCCCCATGAAGACACAGATGCAGATAGACCTTGCCGTAGAGGAGATATTCGTGAACATCGTCCTCTATGCCTACGCGCCCGATACGGGTACTGCTGCGGTATCCTTCGACATCACGGAGGACAGGGTCGCAAGGATAATCTTCGAGGACAGCGGTGTGCCCTATGACCCGCTCGCGAAGGAAGACCCCGACGTGACCCTTTCCGCCAACGAAAGACAGATCGGCGGTCTCGGGATATTCATGGTAAAGAAAACAATGGACAGTGTCAGTTACGAATACAGCGAAGGCAAGAATATCCTTACGCTCGAAAAGCGTCTGTAAAACGGCGGAGTGATGAGGTGATATTTTGAGAAAGTTTTTCGGTATCAAGATCGGCGGACTTCAGCAGAAGATACTGAACCTTGTGCTCATATTCCTGCTGATGACCATTGCCGTTGCAACTGCGCTCTCGCTCGTGAAAACAAGACAGCTGAGCAAGATCGTAAGCTCCGCCCGCGAAGAACAGCAGCAGGCTATAGAGAACGTTTCGGGAAACACCATACATTCGGTACTCGAAGGCTCGATGATAAAGACCAATGCCCTGCAAACATACATCGCGGACGATATGTTCTCGGACATAGAGAGCGGCACACTTGCACTCTCCACCTACGCTGCCGATCTGTTTGCGGCAGGACGGGGCACAGCTCCTGCGAATTTTGAGCTACCCGACGCGGCAAATGAGGGCGTGCTCACGGTGCAGGTGCTTTCCGAGGAGGGGGTGGATCCCTATAAGTCGGAATACATCGGCATTGCCGCAGGCATGAGCGATATGATGAAGGCGCTTTGTCTGAACTCCAAGTATATGGACAACTGCTACTTCGGGCTTGCGGACGGTACTCACATCTGCGTGGACGAGCATTCGGCGAACAAGTTCGATGAAAACGGCAGGCTTATCCCCTTTCCCGTCCGTGAAAGACCCTGGTACAAGCGGGCTGCCGAGAACGGAAAGCTCTGTTTCTCGGGCGTAATGAAGGACGCCTACACGGGCAGCATATGCGTGACCTGCTCCGCCCCCGTATACGTGGACGGAGAGCTGATAGGCGTGGTCGGAGTGGATATTTTCCTTGATTCAATGGAGAAATATGTGGAGGATTCAACGAGCGAGGGCGCATTTATCTGCATTGTAAGCAATGAAGGACAGCCCGTTTTCGCCCCCGCCGACAACGGCATTTTCTCCATCAATGAGGACAGCAGCGCGGAAGACCTTCGGCTATCGGAAAACAAGGAGCTTGCGGATTTCATCACCCTTGCCCTGTCCGAACAGACAGGGCTCCATATCGTAAATGTGAACGGCAAAGACTACTATATGGCGGGTTCGCCGATGCAGACCGTCGGCTGGTCGGCGATATCGGTAGTGGAAAAGTCCGTTACCGAGCAGTCCGCCAATGAGATGTCAGCGGATATCGACCGTATCAACGCCGACGCAAAGCAGAAATACAACGACGGCACTATGGCGCTAAGACAGCAGACCCTCATCATGGTCGCGATAATACTTATCCTCGGTACGGGCACGGCGCTGTTCGTGGCGGGAAGGATAGTTAATCCTATCGAGTCCATGACAGCCGATATCATGGAGGGCGCAAGGACGGGCAAGCTGTTCGAGATGAAGCCCATTTACAAGACAAAGGACGAGATCGAGGTACTTGCGGAAGCCTTCGACGATCTCTCCCGCAAGACCAAGCAATACATCATAGACATAACGAACATCACCAAGGAGAAGGAGCGCATAGTCACCGAGCTGGAGCTTGCTCACAGGATACAGGCGGATATGCTCCCGAACATCTATCCCGCGTTCCCCGACCGTCCCGAATTTGATATCTACGCTACCATGACCCCCGCAAAGGAGGTCGGAGGAGACTTCTACGACTTTTTCCTCATTGACAACGATCATCTCGGAATGGTAATGGCTGACGTGAGCGGCAAGGGCGTCCCTGCGGCGCTGTTCATGATGATGTCCAAGATACTCATAAACAACTACGCCACCCAGTACGCCTCACCCGCCGAGGTGCTAAAACGCACCAACGAGGTCATCTGCCGAAACAACAAGGAAGAAATGTTCATCACCGTATGGTTCGGAGTGCTCGAAATATCGACGGGCAAAATAACCGCCGCAAACGCGGGGCACGAATACCCGATAATCAGAAAGGGCGATGGGAGCTATGAGCTGTTCAAGGACAAACACGGCTTTGTTATCGGCGGTATGGAAGGGATAAAACACAGGGAATATGAGATACAGCTCGAAAAGGGCGGAGGGCTGTTCCTTTACACCGACGGCGTCCCCGAAGCTACGGACAAGGATCTGGAGCTTTACGGTACCGACAGACTGATAGAAGCCCTGAACTCCAACAAGACCGATGACCAGAAGGCGCTCATAGCCTCGGTCAAGGATTCGGTGGACAGCTTTGTGGGCGAGGCAGACCAGTTCGATGACATGACAATGCTGGGCTTGATAATCCGCTGAAAAACAAAGGTCGGCTGACGCTTTATGCGCCGCCGACCGTTTTGCTGTATTCAGAAAAGCATTATTTTACCTTTACGGACTTGACCGCGCTGAAAGCGCCGGGCTTCTTGACATCGTCAATGATCTTGTATGCCCTCATGCGGACGTAGTAGGTCTTACCCGAGGTGAAACCCGATACCGCACCTCTGAGGGTGGTGCTCGTCTTTACCATTACGGACTTATAGACCTTCTTAAAGCTCGGATCGGTAGAGAACTGTATCTGGTAGCCGTTGACAGAATTATCGCGTTCCCATGCAAGGCTGATCTTGTTCTTGACCGTCGAGACCGCCTTGGTGATAACGGACTTTTCGGGAACTATGATAAATTCAGCCTTTTTCACACCATAATACTTGCCCTTGCCCTCGATGATCACAGCCGCTTTACCCGGTAAAACATTTGCCGCTCCGTATACCTCGTAATCGGTGCCCTTAGTAAGTGTCTTCCCGCCGAGCTTGACCGTTGCCTTCGGGAGCCTTGCTTTGTCGGTATAGGAGGTCTTTTTGTATGCGAGAGTCACGGTCGCCTTGCTGATATCGCTTCCCGAAAACGGCTCGTACTTTTTATCCCACTCACATACAAAGCCGTAGTTATGATTTGCGAAAAACAGCTCGCGGTTGCAAGTGCCGTCGTTCGCGGCGTCGTTCCACTTTTTTGCTGTGTTTGTTTTAACAGAGGGATTGTTCACTCTGTAGATCATAAGCGCGTTCTCGTTGCCCGCATAGTTGTCGGGCTGAGCGATAGCCCAGTTGGTATAGCTCACCTTCTCATTCGTGACCCATGAGAGCTTACCGCCCGAGATCTTACCGCCAAGCCAGTAGCAGTTCCTCGCACCCTTGCCGATGAGTGCCTCGACCGCCTTTTCTTCTCCGGCGGAGGTTATCGTGGCAAGATGACCGCCGCGGGCTTCGCAGAGCTTCTTGCTCCTGCTCCACTCCGCATAGCCGTCAAATCGTTTGTATGTATGACCGTTATAATACATATAACTGCCGTCATACTTTGAATAGGTCACAGAGCTGCCTGCGGCATAAGAAGTGATGCTCTCGCCGATCATCGGGAGTGAAGACGAGCCGAGAGCAAGAGCCGCAGCGCAGGCGGCAGAGATAAGCTTTCTGTGAATATAATTCATAATAAGAATACCTTCCTTTCAAAAATGTAATATTATCCTACACAAGTTTTAACACTTTAGCTAATTATCTCATATAGATATTTACGTTTATACAACATAGTATGAACAAACAGTAAAAGTACGAAAACGATTAAGAATTATTTTATTCCTATGCGAATAATCACGCCCTCTGCCGCATATTATCGGAATGAGGTGGTATCGTATGATCTGTACACTGACTGCGCTTCGCAGCAAGGAAGTGATAGATATGAAAACGGGAATGCGGCTCGGGTACGTGGACGACATAGAGCTCGATACCGACACGGGACAGGTGCTCTCGCTGATGATATTCGGGAGGCCCCGCGCCTTCGGACTGATGGGCAGAGAGGGCGACATCGTGATAAAGTGCCCCGAGATAGCCCTTATCGGCGAGGACACCATACTCGTCAGACAGGAGGAAGAACAGGTCAACACCCGTTCGAGGACATTCACGGTGGAGGATATGCTCCGATGAACGCAAAGTGGGGAGACAGCCGCATGACTGTCTCCCCTGCTGTTTTGTATCGCTCTCTGTTATACTAATTCCTAAAAGGTTAGTAGACAAAGATCGGTGCTGACGGCTCAGCAATCAAGGAAAGCGACCGCAGCCCTGGGTACAAGCACAGCTTGTACAACGCCCTGCAAGGGAGCTTGACGACGAGTGATGAGCTGTCAGTGCCGAGATTTGTCTGCTGTTCTTTTAGGGATTAGTATTATTATACAGTATCTTCATATGATTCGCAAGATAGCAGATCACCTCCTTGTTGCTCGGACAACGGGTGCCGAGCTTCGGATATCCGCCGAACAGACAGTCGCTTTCCGTTTCCGAGATATTGATCTCGATAGCGTGGCGTATACACTTTTCCACTGCGGAAGCGGTAGTACCGTAGATCTTCGCACAGACAGGGTAGATGTCCTTGGTCACAGCAAAAGGAAAAGTGAGTTCTCCGCTGCATATCATGGAGATTATCCGTGAAAGGTACATAGTCCCCGTGAAATTTGTTCTGAATCCTAGTTTTGCAAGATACTCATAGATACTGCTTTCGGTAAAAGGCGCAGTCATATTATCTTTCGGTGCCTTTTCTTTGATCGTTACCGTACAGTCTCCGTCTGCACGGTGCATTTTTGTTGTCTCTGCATTGTGTGAATCGTAATTCACAGTTTTTTTCCTCCCCTATAATACAATTTGATCATCAATTCATACAATTGACGAAACACTATTGTACGAACAAGTTCGTACCCGGATCTTATCTATGCCTTGATGATCAAATTGTATATAATATCGCGGCATTCCATTTTGGAGCCGCAAAAATTATTATAGCATTTTTGAAGAAAAAGTCAAGCACCATATCACAGAATCAGCGATTTGCATATTGAAATCGGAAATATGATATATTATTCATCATAAATAACCGAAGTTCATTTTAATATCGAAATTCCGACAATATTCGTATATATTTTTCGGGTTTGAAATTATCGGAAATGTCGAAAAATGACGATAATATCCATTCCGACGCTCCCAAGGGGCAGTTATGAAGGATCTCATGCCAATGTAAACTTTTATCAGCAATGTGAAGAATACGGATCGTAATTAACCTTTTGTAAAAAAATAATCTGTTACGATCTATCCATCGTTCACAGGTACTGTCATGGAGATCATAAGAAATTGTAAGAAGCGATGTGTACAGGCGGCTGTTGTTCTGCATTTTTGTTTGCACGATATTTCATGGTGCACAAATCTTTCGGATAAAATTCCACATTGCTGCGTCAAACTCCCTTGCAGTGCGACAGCACGGCTGCGGTCGTTTTCCTTGCACTGTGAAATTTTCTTTCGAAATCTTTATGCTGCTATTTTCTTGGATTGCTATAGTCTCAAAATGGGTCGATAGATCGACTTCCGATCGCCGTAGTAATAAGAGCACAGAGCATTACCATAAATGCTCTGTGCTCTTTATTCAGAGGTATTATCAGATCATGAAAACAAGACATCTGCTCTTAAAGGCGTGCGCGGTCTTTATTGACAGCTTTCTTTTTCGGTCACTTGCTCTCTCGGGGAACTGTGTGATATCCCACGGTCTTGACCTCCGCAACGGGGCTTCCGTTCTCGTCGGTGACGGAAATGCTGTAGCAGCAGGTAGTCCTTCCGCTGCGTATCAACCTTGTTTCAGCGAATATCTTTTGGGTCTTGGGCACGCCCAAAAAGGATATGTCCGACGTCAGCGACACCGTCCCCGCGCAGTCTGTGTTGGACGCCACCGCGAATGCGAAATCCGCCAGGGTGAAGTACACCCCGCCCATCACGCCCCCGACGGCGTTCTTATGCTTGTCCTCTATCACAAGGCTTATCTTCGCGTAGCCCTCGTGTGCTTCCTCGATGAAAGCCCCCGTATCGGCGGCATATCTGTCCTTCGAGAAATACTCTCTTATCTCCTCAATGCTCTTGCTCATGGCTATGTTCCTTTCGTGAAGTATCGGCATTCGAGCCGTTCTTATTTATTATAACACAGTTTTTACGATTTGTCACGGTCTGTCACGGATTTTTGACGGATACATAATAAAGAATTATCATTTGTCAATATACTCGAAACTAAGATGTAAATATATGAAACCAATATCACGATGAATATTATCTTATATGTTCATTTAGTTATATTCAACCATAAATAGGTGATTTTTTATGGGATAATTGTAGAAAATGTATATAAATCTCCGTTTTATTTTGTTCTGATTGATTATTGACAAGGTGACGGTTATCATTTATAATGTAATATATGGAAGTATATAGGCACATTGTTTGCTTTTTTTATACAGACTGCGAAAGGAAGTTGCATTTTATGAATAAGATAACTGTCAAGAGGACTGCGGCGTTTCTGACGGCTCTGCTTACGGTAGGCACCGTCGCTTCCTGCGGCTCGGCTGCAAGCTCGGGCAGCGGCGAGGAGACTACCACCACCGTCGAGACCGTTGTGGTCGAGGACAAGGGTGAGGTTGACGCTATCCCTGACGACGCCGAGAAGGAGATACGCTGGCTCGGCACATACGACCTCAACCCCTCCAAGGGCGCCGACAAAACCGTTGAGATGACCCTTTTCAACAACAAGGGCGGCTCCGTAGTATGGGATCAGGTCATTGACTCGGAGAAGTTCGACAAGCTGGCGGCGGCTATCATGTCGAAGAAGAACGTCCCCGATATCTTCAAGTACGAATGGCTGGCTTTCCCATGTCAGGTCGTAAAGGATATGTACCAGCCCGTCGATGAGATAGTCGATTTCAGCGACGACCTCTGGGCTGACACCAAGGACACCGCAGACCAGTTCGAGCTTGCGGGCAAGCACTACGTTGCGCCTATCTCCTTTGAGCCGACCACATTCATGATGTACGATTACGACGTTATCTCCAATGAAGGTCTTGACGATCCCTATGAGCTGTACACCAACGGCGAATGGAACTGGGACAACTGGACTGACATGATAGCTACCTTCTGCTCCAACGCTACGGGCGAGGATCAGCGCTACGGCGTCAACGGCTGGTTCAATACCCAGATAATCCAGCAGACCGGCAAGACCATGATAAACTACGATAAGGAGAACAATCAGTTCGTTTCCAATCTCGGCGACCCCGACATCGAGCGTGCGGAGAATATGCTCTATGAGCTTGGCAAGAACGGCTATATCTATGACACATGGACGGGCAACGCGGCTAACACCTTAAAGGGCGGCAACGTGCTGTTCTATGTTATGGGTACATGGGCTATGACAGGCACGGGCGGTCCCAAGGAGGGCGACGACTGGAGGATAGTCCCCATGCCTTCCGACCCCAACACCGACGAAAAGTTCATGAGCTCCGCCATGACCGCTTATATGTGGGTAAAGGGCTCCGAGAAGAAGGAAGCTGTCAAGGCTTGGTATGAGTGCTGCCGTATCGCCGCCACCAGCGACGAATACAAGGAGAACGGCAAGGAGAAGTTCCTAAACGCCAATCCCGCATGGACAGAGGAGATGTATCAGGTGATACAGGATTCCTCCACTACCGAGTACAAGCAGATCTTCGACTACGGCTACGGCATTTCGGGTACTCTCTCCGATGACAACGTCGCCGAGGACGGCAGCTGCGTAACGAGAAAGCTCTACGAGTACACCAACAAGACCGACGACGACGGAAAACAGTACACATGGAGCGAGCTGCGCGAGACTTACTCCCCCACGGTTGACAGCGAGCTGAAAGCCATAAACAGCGCTATAGCAGACTACATCGCCAAAGAAAACGGCTGACAACGCTATTCATAGCAGAACTAAAAAACGGACTGCTTCTCGGAACAGTCCGTTTTGTTGTATAGTTTAGTACATATTTCAAAGCTCCTCGTCGGGTTCATCGCTGCCGAGAACGGAGCCTCTGAGGGCGTCCATTCTTGCGTCAAGCTCCGCGCTTATCTCGGCACAGCTTTTAAGCTCCCGCGCCATTTCCTCGGTGAAGCGGTAGGACTTTTTGTATTTCAGCTGGTGTTCGAGAGCCGCCCAGAAGTCCATAGCTATGGTTCTGAGCTGTATCTCCACCTTGACGTACTGCTTCTCGCTTGGCAGGAATATCGGCACTATTACGATAAGGTGCAGACTTCGGTAGCCGTTGGGCTTGGGGTTCTTTATGTAGTCCTTGGCTTCGAGCAGCTCTATATCGTCCTGCCTCAGCAGTGCCTCGGCAAGAAGGTAAACGTCCTCGATGAAGGGGCAGGTCACGCGGACGCCCGCAATGTCGTTGAGGTTGGCTTCGATGGCGTTCAGGGTCATGCGGCAGCCCTTCTTGGTCAGCTTCGCGCCTATGCTCTCGGGGCTTTTAAGGCGGCATTTGATGTTGTTAATGGGGTTGCGGTCGAGCCTGTGAGAGAACACCTCGCTCAGTACATTGAGCTTTGTTTCTATCTCCATCATCGCGCATTTATAGTAGGTCATAAGGCGGTTGAAGCTGTCCATAAAGCTCTTGGCGCGTTCATAATCCTCATCGGAAATGGTGATGAGCGAGAAGTCGTTCTCGGCGGCGCCCGTTTCCTCCGCGATGAGTATTTCCTCCGTTTCGGTGTTCATGTTTTGTCCTCCTGTGTTATCTGTTTTTGATATTATAATATGCAGCTGTTATGGTTGTTTGAAAGTTTTGTGATAATACTACGGAACATCAGAGGGGATTTCCGAATGTCAG
This sequence comes from uncultured Ruminococcus sp., assembly GCA_902781565.1. GTDB lineage: Bacteria > Bacillota > Clostridia > Oscillospirales > Ruminococcaceae > YE71. The sequence goes on along the minus strand of CACZJT010000028.1, from coordinate 5,594 downwards.
CGGATTTTGGTACACTTTCCGCCGAGTGTCCTAAATCGGTTTGACAAACGGTTGTAAACGTGATAAAATAAAATGGTAATTCGTAAGGATGATACTGTATTGGAGATAAAATGTTTAAACTGCTGAAACAGGAGGGACGCGCCCGAAGGGGCGAATTCGTCACCCCTCACGGAGTTATACAAACTCCCGTATTTATGAACGTCGGCACGGCTGCCGCGATAAAGGGCGGCATTTCCTCGATAGACCTCGCCGATGAGCTGAATTGTCAGGTCGAGCTGTGCAACACCTATCACCTGCACGTCCGCCCCGGCGATGACATCATCTATAAAATGGGCGGGCTCCACAGGTTCATGAACTGGCACAAGCCTATCCTCACCGACAGCGGCGGCTTTCAGGTTTTCTCGCTGGCAAAGCTCCGTAAGATCAAGGAGGAGGGCGTGTACTTCAACTCCCACGTTGACGGCAAAAAGATCTTCATGGGTCCGGAGGAGAGTATGCGCATACAGTCGAACCTCGCTTCAACTATAGCTATGGCGTTCGATGAATGCGTCGAGAACCCCGCCGAATACAACTACTCCAAGAAAAGCTGTGAGCGCACCACCCGCTGGCTCGAACGCTGCATTGCCGAGCAGAAGCGGCTGAATTCCCTCGATACCACCATAAACCGTGAGCAGATGCTCTTCGGAATAAATCAGGGCTGTACCTACGACGATCTTCGCATAGAGCACATGAAGCGCATACGTGAGCTTGACTACTGCGCGGGATTTGCGATAGGCGGTCTTGCGGTGGGAGAACTTACCGAGGTGATGTACCACGTCATAGAGCAGGTCGAGCCTTATATGCCCGCCGACAAGCCTCGCTACCTAATGGGTGTGGGGACGCCATCGAACATCATCGAGGCGGTCTACAGGGGCGTGGACTTCTTCGACTGCGTAATGCCCAGCCGAAACGCCCGCCACGCCACTATCTTCACTTGGAACGGCATAATGCACGCCCACAACAAGCAGTACGAGCTTGACGACCGTCCCCTCGACCACGAGTGCGACTGCCCCACCTGCCGCAATTTCTCGCGGGCGTACATACGTCACCTGTTCAAGGCGAACGAACAGCTTGCGGGAAGGCTCGCGGTGCAGCATAATCTGTACTTCTACAACACGCTTACCGAGCATATCCGCGAAGCCCTCGACGAGGGACGTTTTGAGGAGTTCAGGAACAAATACTCCGCGCGCCTTTCGCAGAAGTGTACGGACTGACCTGTGGAGATGAAAAGATGATAAAGCTCGCAATATTCGACCTTGACGGCACGCTTATAAACTCTCTCGGGGACTTGGCGGACGCCACGAACAAAGCCCTCACGGACTTCGGATTCCCTCGGCACGATGAGGACAAATACCGATATTTCGTCGGCAACGGCGCGAAAAAGCTGATAAAACGCGCCCTGCCCGATGGCACTCCCGATGATGTGCGGCAGAGGGTCTTTGACAGATACTCCGACTACTACCGCGAGGGCTGCATGAACAGGACCAAACCCTACGATGGTATGCCCGCGCTTGTGAAACAGCTTCGGGAGGGCGGCATAAAATGCGCCGTCGCTTCAAACAAGCCCGATGAGTTCTCGAAGCGGATAGTGCGGGAGCTTCTCGGCGCCGGCAGCTTCGACCTCGTGCGGGGCAAGCGGGACGATACCCCAACGAAGCCCGCGCCCGACATCGTTTACGGCATATGCGCGGAGCTTGGCTGTGAGGTCGTGGAAGCTGTCATGATAGGTGATTCAAACGTCGATGTCGCCACCGCGCATAACGCGGGGATAAGCTGCATAGGCTGTACATGGGGCTTTCGCGGCGAGCGGGAGCTCAGGGAAGCGGGGGCTGACTTTATCGCGTACACCCCCAACGATATCGCGCGGACAGTCGGAATTGAATGAAAGTAAGGGATAAAAACGTTATGAGTAATACAGGTTCGATAAACGATTTCTATAAACGCTTCGTCAGGGAGGAGCTTGACGGCGAGGGAAGGCTCAAGAGCTTCGCCCGGACGAGCTGGCGAAGCTCGCTCCCGATAAGCTCGCAATACTCTGGGTAGGTGACGACGGCACGGAAAAGCGCTTCACCTACAAGGACATCGCAGAGGAGAGCAGCCGTGTTGCGAACATGATGCTCGCTCACGGGGTCAAAAAGGGAGACTTCGTGCTGGCGGTGCTCAAACGCCATTATGAGTTCTGGTTTTTGGCATACGGGCTCATGAAGATAGGCGCGGTTCTTATCCCCGCCACAAGTCAGCTCACCCCAAAGGACTACCTCTACCGCTTCAAGGTGGCGGACATAAGCTACATAGTCGCCACCGCGGAGGACGGCGTTGCCGAGAAAGCAGATGCCGCCGTCGCGCAGTATGACGGCATAAAGGAACGCTTCATCACTCACGGCAGCCGCGAGGGCTGGACAGACTTCCTGCCCGAAGCGGCAAAGTTCTCCCCCGTCCGCGAGCGTATAGAAACGAACATCTATGAGCCCATGCTCATGTATTTTTCGAGCGGCACTACGGGCTATCCGAAAATGGCTCTGCACAATTACACCATTGCGGCGGCGCATATCCTGACGGGCAAGCACTGGCACCACCTGAACGAGGATTCCCTGCATCTGACCGTTTCGGAAACGGGCTGGGCGAAGTGCGCGTGGGGCAAGATGTTCGGGCAGTATGCGGCGGGCGCTACCACGTTCATCTACGATTTTGACCGCTTCGACCCCGATAAGCTCATGGGAATGATAGCGAAGTACAGGATAACCTCATTCTGCGCGCCGCCGACTATCTACAGATTCTTCATCAAGGCGGGGCTTTCAAAGTATGACCTCAGCTCCATAAAATACAGCTGCATGGCGGGCGAGGCACTCAATCCAGCGGTATACAGGCGCTGGTACGAGTACACGGGCTTGAAGCTCATGGAGGGCTTCGGGCAGTCGGAATCGGCTGTCATCATAGGCAACCTCTTCGGCATGGAGCCCAAGGCGGGCTCAATGGGCAAGCCCACGCCGCTTTATAAGGTAGCCCTCATGAACAGCGACGGCACCCTCACCCCGCAGGGCGAGGTGGGCGAGATAGTCGTATACGGCGAGGAGGGCAGGACTCCGGGATTGCTCCGCGAGTATTACCGCAACCCCGCCGAGAACGAACGCGCATGGAAGTACGGCGTTTACCACACGGGTGACACCGCCTACATGGACAAGGACGGCTATTACTGGTACGTGGGCAGGACGGACGACCTCATCAAGGCTTCGGGCTACCGTATCGGACCCTTCGAGATAGAGAGCATACTTATGGAGCACCCCGCGGTCATGGAGTGTGCCGTGACTGCCGCCGCCGACAGGATACGCGGCAACGTGGTAAAGGCGACCATAGTCCTCACCAAGGACTATTCCCCCTCCGACGCGCTGGTGAAGGAATTGCAGGATTTTGTCAAGAAGTCCACCGCGCCTTACAAGTACCCGCGCATAGTGGAATTCGTAGAGGAGCTCCCCAAGACGGTCAGCGGAAAGATAAAGCGTGCGGACATAAGGCGCCGCGACGCTTACGACGAGGACGAAGAATAATATGATAAGACCGATAGTAAGGGACGAGTCCCTGCTCTGCACCCCCGCCGAGAAAGCGACCAATAAGGACAGGCAGGTCATCACCGACCTCAAAGACACCCTCCGCGCCCACAGCTCCCACTGTGCGGGTATGGCGGCGAATATGATAGGCGAGAACAAGAGCATCATCATAGTATCGGACGGCGGCAGGGATATCGTGATGGTGAACCCGCGCATAATCGCGAAACAACAGCCCTATGATACCGAGGAAGGATGTCTGTCACTGACGGGCGTTCGCAAGGTCACGCGGTACGAGCGGATAACCGTCGAGTACCTTGACGAGGGTTTTCGGAAGAAAACGGGCAGGTTCGAAGGCTTTACAGCCGAAGCGATACAGCACGAATGCGACCACCTTGCGGGGAAGATAATCTGAAAACAAATGAAGCCTATTTGTAATGATTTTGTCAATAATACTTGATGCTGTACATAACGATAGAGCCATGTCCTCCGAAAAAGGAAGATGTGGCTCTTTTTCGTTCAGAAAGGTCTTGACATGATTGAAATTATGTAGTATACTACATACATAGGTAATATACTACATATCAAGGAGGGGCTTATGTACGATTTTGAAAATATGGATCAGCGGCTGATCGCATATGTGAATATCTTTATCTGCGCGAACCGCTTGCAGGCAATCATGGATTCGGGCTTTGAGGACATCACTGCAAAACAATGGCTTGCGATCACGATGATAGACGCTTTCCATGAGCCGCCGACGCTCAAACAGATATCCGAGCTTTCGGGTGTCACACATCAGAGTATGCGGCAGATCGTTGACCGCCTTATCGACAAAGGCTTTCTGAAAGTCGTTCCCGACAAAAAGGACAAGCGGGCTATCCGCCTTGTAAATACCGAGGCTGCCGAGCATCTTCGCACCAAAAAGGACGGGCAGGATCAGCGCTTCGTGTTCAGGCTGTTTGAGTGTCTGACTGAGGAGGAAACGACTGCTTATTGCTCTGCCCTTGCAAAGCTGTGTGACAGGCTCAGTGAACTGAAAGAAGAAAACGATTCGTAACAAAGGAGAGAATGCTATGAAAACAATCGTTGCTTACAAGTCAAAATCGGGCTATACAAAGAGATATGCCGAGTGGATAGCGCAGGAGCTTGGCTGTGACATCAAGGAAAACCCTGAACTTTCCGATATTTTGGGATATGATACGATCATCTACGGCGGTGGAATGTACGCAGGCGGTTTTAACGGCGGTAAGCTCATCACCAAAAATCTTGACAAGCTGTCAGGCAAGAAGATAGCTTTATTTGCGGTAGGCTCAAACCCCGGCAGAGAGCATGAAATGAAGGTTTTCTGGGATAGGGTGCTGACTGCCGAGCAGCAGAAATACATAGGCTATTTTTATCTGCGTGGGGCTTTGATTTTGACAAGCTGACTGCAAAGGACAAGGTGCTGATGAAAATGCTGAAAGTCAAGCTCCAGAAAACAAAAGAGCGTACCGAGGACGAACAGGGTATGCTCAATGCTTATGATACGCCTGTTGATTTTTCGGATAAAGAAAATATCAGAACACTGATAGAGTTTGTTTTGAAATAATAAGCGATTGACGCTTCCCTCTTTCTATGCTAGCAGCATGGGAGTGCATCTATCCGGAAGAAGGTGCGGAGGGACTGCGAATCTAACGCAGAGGGCGAAAGTCAACAGGACGGACGCCGAAGCTGGAGAAGAAGGTTGAAGAGGATCTGATCGCGGAGGTTCAGCGCCTTCTCGCGGAGAACGCATACATAAAAAATTGAATGCTTTGGTTGCCGAGAGGGTACGGCAAGAGAAAAAGCACAAGTGATCTGGGAACTGAGGCATGAACACAAGGTAGGTCTGCTCATTGATATTGCCGGTATTCCTCGCAGCACCTACTACTATTACAGACCGGCAAAGAAAAGTCAACCCCCGAAAGCGTAAAAAAAATGTGAACGAAAACCGTTTTATTGTATGACAAATCAGACCGCACTCTTTCAGAGAAA
>CACZJT010000027.1 GCA_902781565.1 uncultured Ruminococcus sp. | reverse complement strand
TTCTCGATGGTCTTGGTGTAGATCTTCGTCTTCTCGTCGAAGTCAAAGTCTTTCAGCGTGTAGGTCTCGGAAGTGCCGTCGGGAGCCGTCACCTTGAATTTCAGTGCGCCCTCGTACTCTTCCTTCGTTACGTTCAGTCCGTCAACGCTCTTGGTTATCTTGAGGTTTCCGGTCTTGTCCGCTTCCTCATCGAGCATAACTACACTATTTTCAATAGTATCGTTCTTCTCGGAGGTGTCGAAGGACTTGGCGTTCTCAACATTCTTCAATTCTCCGTCAGCGCCGATCTCGAAGGTGATGGTCTCCGCCTTCTTGTAATCATTGGAAGGAGCAGCTATCTCTTTGAGTTCATAGGTGCCAGCGGGGAGCTTCTTTATAAGCGTTGCAGTTTCGCCGGAGGTAAAGGAAATGCTCGTATTGGTCTTGGTGACAGACGTTGCTCCGCCTGTTACCTCGAGCTTGCTCAGATCAACATCGCTGTCCTCACCGGTATAGGTGAAGGTCAGCTGTGCGCCGGGAAGCTCGTCGCCCGCGATCACCTGCTTGCTGATCGTCAGGTCTATGGGCTTGTCGGTCATCGTAGGAACAAAGTTCGACTGCCCGTTCGCATCGGTCACATTGCCGTCCTCGGTGATCTTGAATCCGATCTCCTCGGGGCTTACAGCGTATCCCAGAGGTGCCGTATCCTCGGTGAGAGTATAGTCGCCTGCGGGAAGTCCCTTTATGATAGTGGGAACGTCGCCCGATGTAAAGGTGACAGACTTGCCGTCCTTGGAAACGGTAATGCCGTCAAATGCCTTGCCGCCTCTCTCTGCCTTGACCTTGCTCAGATCCTTCGTGCCGCTGATCTTAAGAACAGCGCCTGCAAGCTCTTTGCTGTTTGAAGCGTCTTTCTTGCTGATGGTCGCGGTCGTGGGCTCGTCCTTAACGATGATCGTTCCGTTTTCGCAGGTAAATACGCCAGTGGTCTGTGCGCTTACGGGAGTAACGGTACCGTCCGCGTCGATCTCGAATTCAAACGTGGAGGTGACCCTGGTATAACCGTCGGGAGCAGCAGTCTCTTTGAGAGTATAGCTGCCTGCGGGAAGTCCGCTGAGAGTAGCCGCGGTGCTGCCGCTTTCAAAGGTTATGGTCTTCTTGTCGGCGGAGGGAGTAAGCGTTACGCTCTTTCCTTCGCCGTCTTTCGCAGTGACTTTTTCAAGAGTCTTTGTACCATTGATCGTCAGCTCCATCGTAGCACCGGGAAGCTCGTCGCTGTTCGCAGCGTCCTGCTTGCTGATGCTCACAGTCAGGGGCTCGTCCGCAACGGTTATCTTGTTGCCTGCAACAGTTACAGCACCGTTGGTGGAAGCGGCTTTTACTGTTACCTTGCCGTCCTTGTCGATATCAAACTTGAACTCGGAAACGACCTTGTAACCGTCGGGAGCAGCGATCTCCGTAAGAGTATAGCTGCCTGCGGGCAGACCCGAGATAGCGGTAGGCTCAGTACCGGAGGTGAAATCAAGGAACGCATCCTGGATCTGGTAATCCGTGTCCTTCACCAGCTCGGTCTGACCTCTCTTGAGCTTGATATCGCCGGTAAGGGACGCCGCAGTCTCATATGTGAGAGTGAGCTGGGCACCCGCCAGCTCTTCGCTGCCGCCTGCGATGACCTTGCTTATTACAACGTCGCTCGTCGCTTCGGCGTCACGAACCGTGATGGTCTTGTTGGTCGCTGTGTACTTGATCGAACCGTTGGGATCGGTCTTGTCTTCGGGAGCGGTAACTATCGCACCGTCCTTGATGACAAATGTGGTAGTTGCCTTTACTACGGAATAGGTCGCTCCGCCGCTCGTAAAGGTGTCACCCGTCTCGGCGAGAGTGTAGGTGCCGTCCTTGAGCTTCAGCTTCTTGGCTTCGGTGCCCGAAGTCCATGTAAGACCTATTGACTTGCTGTCCTCTCCATCGCCGTCCTTCAGAACGTCGATGCCGTTGTCCTTTGCCATGTGTTCCCATTTGAGGTGAGGAACCTCGATGGGAGAGGTGATGGTAAGGGTCGCACCGGGAAGCTCATCGTCGCCGGTGATCGCCTTCTTGGAAACAGTTATCTCTGTTTTCTTGGGAGCCTCGTAGTTCTCCAGCTCGGAGTAAGGGAAGTGCCACTCTGCGTGATTCTCAAAGTAACCTGCCGTTACGAGCCAGCCCGTAGAAGCGCCCTCGCCCAGTGATGTTGCGGAATCCTCCTCGGGGATAAGGAATATGCCTGCCGCGCCATGCAGCTTTATGTCCTTAGCGGAGTTGAGGTTCCATACAACGTGCCTCATTACGAACTTGTCGATCCAGATATTCTGCTCGGACAGATAAGCGGTGCTCATATCCTGATTTCTGTTCTCGCAGCGGATCTTCTGCGTATTGCCGCCAGCGTCCTCGTATTCATATTCAACTACATTTCCGTCGTCGTCAACGATGGTGGTGTAGAACTGACCGATGGTAACATTCTCGGTCTTGGTGAAGTTGAATACGATAGTCTGGTTCGGCTTTTTGGTTATGAGCAGATCCTTGGCGATATTTCCGCCGAAGTCATCTGCCAGCTTGTCGCCGTCAACGTAGAGCGTCACGCCGTCCTCGTAAGCCGAGGTGTCAAGATAGAACTTATCGGTCTTTGTAACGGTAACGTTGGGGGACTTGGAAGCCAGTACGTTCGAGGTCTCCTGCATCTGCATGATGATGGGATCGATAACGTCATTCTTTACGGAAGTTGCCGACATCTCCTTGAAGGTGACCCAGTCTCTATTGTCTCTTATACGGACTTCCTTGTCAGTATAGAACTCTGCGTTATGACCGCTGTGTGACGAACCGAAGAATACCTTGTATTTGTCATCGGTAACGTCGCTTTTGGGTTCCTTGGTGAACTCATGTGTAGTAAGGTTGAATTCGCCGTATTCGCCGACATAGAACTGTCCGCAGGAGGGACTTGAAAGGTCAGGCTCTACAGGGCTGCCGTGTGTTCCGTCATACCTGTTCGCGGCGAAGTTGGTCTGCAAATGCTCCTGCTGGTTAAGTCTGTCAGCAGTCACACCGAAGGAGATAGCCGAGCCGAGTATCGACTTGTAGTCATACTCCTTGTCGACCGCCACCTTCTTAAAGGTGAACTTGTTGTATCTTCTGGAGACATTCTGACCCGATACCTTCTTGCTCTCGGTACCGGCGGGCTCGATGGTAACGGCAAATCCGTTCACGATGTCGCCGTCCTTGACAACATAGGGGTTGTTCTGATGACCGATGATATCGTTCTTACTCAGATCGCCCTTAGCCTTCAGAAGCTCAACGCTTATGGTCTCGCTTCCGTGATAACGCTCGTTGGGAGCGCTGCTGCCGTTGGAATCGAGCCACTGTGCAGTGGTCGAGCCGTCAACGTAGCTCTGGATATCGAAGGAATACTCCTTGCCCTCGGTAATAACAACGGGCGCAACATAGTATGTAGGGCTCGTCGCCTTGTGATCTACCTGCACTCTGAGATAATAATGATCGTCCGCGGTGATGTTCGGAACATCGTCAAATACCATGTCCACACCGTATTCGATTATATTCTTGGTGAAGGTGATCTTCGTGCAGTCAGCAGACTGCGAGGGCTTGTAATTCGGAATGGTATCCGAAGCCTTTTCGGGATCCATGCAGTCCTTGTAGGTGGCGAGATCGCCGCCATTGAGCGATCTGAAAACGCCGACGCCGTAGTCTGCACTTTTGGGGTTGAAATAGTACTTATCGGGATCGTACTTTATCTTAGTCCCTGTTGTGGTCGAGCCGTCCTCGCCGAACGGATAGAAGGAGGTGAATCCTACCGTCTCGCTCGGATTTTTTTCGAGGTCTATCTGTTTGATAGCCCAACCTGCTTTTTCGTTTGTAGTTCTGTCTGTTATAGTCGCAAGCACATAGTACTTGGAAGGGTAGGAGTTTTCGACTACCGCGCTGTTGCCCTCCTCATCGTATACATTGACATCTACGTAAACGGAAGCATTTACTGCTTTCATCACAACATTGTCGAGATTTGTATACGTGGAGAATGTCGAGAGCTTAGATACCTTAGATATCTTATAGCCTTCGATGTTGTCAACAGGCGTGCAGTTCGTACCGTTCTTCGCGTTATCGAGAGTCAGTGCCGTCCATGCATTGCTGTTTTTGAGCAGCGTACCCCTCAGCACACCATTCGCCGCTTCGGTAAAGCCATATTCTGACAACACGGAGGATTGCCACAGTGAAGTCGCGCCATAGCTTTGCAGAGGTATCAATGCGGATTGACCGAAGTAATTTTCATTATACTTCTGGCTTGCTTCAACGAGAAGATAATAAGTGTTATTTGCCAGACTGACAGAAGCCGTGCCGTCGCCGTCATCGAATTCGAGCTTCAGATAGGCTTCAGCAGCACTGTTTATCTTGTTCGCCGTCGAAGCGTCCCAATCGTTTCTGCCGTATTCGGAGGACGGTATCTCAAACACTACCCCTGCCGAAGTATCCCCGCCTCCGCCGGTATCTGCCGCGGCGGACATGAAGGAACCGATGGTAAAGCTGCCCAAGCTGGTCGTGATCGCGAGAAGTGCCGCCGTGACACCGCTCAGCAATCGGCTTTTTAGTGTTTTCTTCATAGCCTTTATCCTTTCCATAATTTTTTTGGTATAATACCCCGCTTTTCCCGACAAGAGCAGGATATACCATATTAGTATTATAACACAAAGCTTTCACTTTTTCAATACTTAATTCAAATATTAACAAATAAATTTTCGCGTGAAATTTTTGTGCAACATTACCATATTTTCCTGTTGATTTCAGTCAAATAAGTTCTTTGTTTGTTAACAGGTTGACATAAACGTTTTAAAATGGTATAATAATAGTACATAAAAACCGCAGATCTGTTTTGTAAGGCAGCATTTTGTCAAGACTTTCAGCACAGATATCAATATGTAAAAATATGAAAGGAGCATTTTTTATGAGTGAGGAAAGAGTACCTCTCAGAGAGGAACTTGACGTAAAAGACACATGGGATCTGTCCGATATTTACCCCTCGGACGAAAAGTGGGAGGAAGAGTTCGCGGAATTCGCGAAGCTCTCCGACAAGTACAAGAGCTTTACAGGCAGACTTTGCGAAAGCGCGGGGACTTTACTGGAGTTCATGAAGTTCGACGACGAGGTGTCCCTGATGATAGACCGCCTCGTCAACTACGCACAGCGCAAAAGCGATGAAAATACGGCAGATACGAAGTATCAGGCTATGGTAGGAAGGCTCATGAACGCTTTTGTGGAGCTGGGCTCGGCGACCTCTTTCGTGACCCCCGAGCTTGTGGCTGTATCGGACGAGAAGCTCGAAGGCTTCTACAGAGAGTGTAAAGGTCTTGAACTTTACCGCAGAGCCATTGATCTTGTGAGGGTAAAAAAAGACCACGTTCTCTCGGACGCCGAGGAAAGGCTCTTAGCGCTGGCGGGGGACGTGACTTCCGCCCCCGAAAACATCTTTTCCATGTTCTCGGACGCCGATCTGAGATTCCCCGATGCCGCAGGCAAGGACGGCAAGGCTCACCAGGTCACTCACGGGAGCTATATCCCCCTCGTGCAGTCCGCCGACCGCGTGCTGAGAAAGAACGCCTTCGAGTCCCTTTACCACACCTATGACGGCTTCAAGAATACCTGCGCCGCCACCTACGCCGCAGAGGTCAAGGCGAGGGCTTTCCGCGCAAGGGCGCGGAAGTACGATTCTCCCCTGCAAGCCGCCCTCGACGGCAACGAGATACCCGTCGAAGTCTACACCAATCTGATAGACGCCGTTCACGCGAATATGCAGTATATGTACGACTACGCCGCCCTCCGCAAGGAGCTCATGGGGCTGGACGAGCTCCATATGTACGACCTCTACACGCCGATAGTTTCCGACGTGGACATGAAGATAAACTTCGAGGAAGCCAAGGACACCGTTTACAAGGCGCTGTCCGTCATGGGCGAGGAGTATCTTTCGGTGCTGAAAGAAGGCTTCGAGAACCGCTGGATAGATGTCTATGAGAACGTCGGCAAGGCTTCGGGCGCGTATTCGGCGGGGGCGAGGGTACACCCCTATGTTATGCTCAACCACAAGGACACCCTCAACTGTATGTTCACCCTCGCGCACGAGATGGGTCACGCGATACACTCCTACTATTCCAATAAGTTCCAGCCCGTGTGCTACAGCGATTACAAGATATTCGTGGCGGAGGTGGCTTCGACCTGCAACGAAGCACTGCTCATGCAGTACCTGCTGGAGCACACCGACGACAAGCGGGAGAAGGCATACCTTATAAATTACTTCCTCGAACAGTTCCGCACTACCCTTTACCGCCAGACCATGTTCGCGGAGTTCGAGCTAAAGACTGCCGAGATGTACGACAGGGGCGAAGCCCTCACCGCCGAGAGCCTTAACGCCCTCTACCGCTCACTCAACGAGCTTTATTTCGGCGAGGGCGTGGTCATCGACAGCGAGATAGACCTCGAATGGGCAAGGATACCTCACTTCTACTACAACTACTACGTTTACCAGTACGCCACGGGCTACTCGGCGGCTATCGCGCTCTCGCAGAGGATACTCAAAGAGGGCAAGCCCGCCGTCGATGACTACATCGGGAAATTCCTCAAAGGCGGCTGCTCCGCTTCGCCGATAGACCTGCTCCGCGGCGCGGGAGTTGATATGTCAACGCCTCAGCCGATAAACGACGCCCTCGCACTGTTCGGGGAGCTTATCGGCAGGATGCGCGGGCTTATGAAGGACTGAGCTCCGAAAATATCTTACCGTTCAAGGTTGCACATATGTGCGCCCCTACAAAACACTGACCACTGTGGATTTTGTGGATTTTCTGTATGTTGAGCGAAATAGCGCATTATTACGTCGTTTTCAAGCGACATGAGCGTCTGTCGGCTGATGTATGCCGATGTCGGGTGCATATGCACACAGTGACCTTGCGGAAAAAGAAAAATGCTCTTGACAAAGAAGAACGTTTATAGTATAATATATGTATGTTCATATTTATTCCAAAAACAACCTAAAAGGACGTGTTTATCATGAAAAAAAGAATATTCTCATCTGTAGCGAGCATACTCCTCGCGGGCGCTCTGCTTGCGGGCTGCGGTAACAGCGGAAGCTCCGACAGCGCAGGCGGCAGCACCGACGGCGGAAGCGGCGACGGCAAGTCTCTGAAGATCGCCGTTGCAACATCGGGCAGCACCGTTGATGACGGCTCTTTCAACCAGGACAACTACAACGGTGTAAAGAAATTTGTGGAAGATCACCCGGGTTCTACGGTAACTCCCGTTGAGGAGACCTCGGGCGACGCTTCGGCTGCCCTCAAAGCCGTTGAGGACGTCGTTGCGGATTACGACGCGATAGTCTGCGACGGATTCCAGTTCTCGGGGATCAGCGATCTTGCGAAGGATAATCCCGACACCAAGTTCATCATCGTTGACAGCTCTCCCTCCGACGCTTCGGGCAACGAGATCGAGCTGGAAAATGTATACGGCATGACCTTCAAGGAGCAGGACGGCGGCTTCTTAGCGGGCATGGCGGCTGCCCTTACCACCAAGACCAAGAAGGTCGCGGTAGTGAACGGTATCGCCTTCCCCTCCAACGTGAACTATCAGTACGGCTTCATGTCGGGCGTGAACTACGCGAACAAGCACTACGACACGGGCGTTACTATCGTCGAGCTGCCCTCCTACGCAGGAACCGATGTCAATAACGAGAACGTGGGCGGAAACTACGTAGGCTCATTCTCGGACGTTGCGAACGGCAAGGTCATAGGCGAAGCCCTCATCAAGGAAGGCGTTGACGTTATCTTCGCGGCTGCGGGCGCTTCGGGCAACGGCGCTCTGACCGCCATCAAGGAAAGCCCCGCAGATGATTACTTCATCGGCTGCGACACCGACCAGTACGACGACGGCGCGAACGGCAGCACCAACGTTATGCTCACATCTGCGATCAAGGTCATGGGCGAGAACGACCGCAAGGTGCTCGAAACTATTCTCGACGGCAGCTTCAAGGGCGGCAATCACGCACTGGGCGCGGACACCGATTCTATGACCTACGTAAAGACCGAGGGCAGACATCAGCTCTCCGCAGAGACTATCGAGAAGATAGACAAGGCTTATGAGCTGGTAAAGAACGGCACTATCGTTCCCGCCGCCAACTTCAGCGGCACAAAGCCCGACAACTTCACGGGTCTTGACGCGGAATAACAAAGTACGAACAGTAAAGCTCACGGGCACTTTTGCAGCACCACTGCGTGGGTGCCCACCACTGCGTGGGTGCGGTTCCGGAGCAACAAGCAAACACTCGGTGCGCGTGGAAACGAAAAGCAATCAGCTTGCCGCGCTGCGTCATAAGCGCGGGAGCTTGCGACCAAGCGTTGACGCAGGCTCACAAGCGGCAAGCAGGGGGCTTGGGGGGTAAGCGCCGCAGGCGCGTCCCCCCATTCAAAATAGGAGTTAAAGAATGAGCGATAGCGGATATATTATCGAGATGAAACACATAACCAAACGCTTCCCCGGGCTCATCGCCAACGACGATGTGTCGCTGGGCATACGAAAGGGTGAGATATTCGCGCTGCTCGGAGAGAACGGCGCGGGAAAATCCACTCTCATGAGCGTGCTTTTCGGTATGTATGAGCCCGATGAGGGCGAGATATTCCTTCGGGGCGAGAAGGTCCGCATAGCTTCGCCCCGAAAGGCTACCGAAATGGGGATAGGCATGGTGCATCAGCATTTCAGGCTGGTGTCGAACTACACCATAACCGAGAACATAATCTTAGGCTCGGAGCCGCTGAAAAGGGTGCTGGGCTTCATTCCCTGCGTGAACATGAAGAAGGCGGAGGCGGACATCGCGGCGCTCTCGGAAAAATACGGGCTCAAAGTTGACCCAAAGGCGGTCATAAGCGACCTGAACGTTTCCACACAGCAGAGGGTGGAGATACTCAAAATGCTCTACCGCGACGCGGAGATACTTATTTTCGACGAGCCTACGGCTGTTCTCACGCCGCAGGAGATAGAGTTCCTGCTGGATATCATAAGAGGGCTTCGGGACAGCGGCAAGACCGTTATCATCATCACCCATAAGCTCGAAGAGATAAAGTCCGTTGCCGACAGGTGCGCCGTCCTGAACCGCGGAAAACTCATAGATGTGCTTGACGTGGCGACTACTTCCACCGCAGAAATGGCGCGGCTCATGGTGGGCAGAGAGGTGTCCTTCACCTCCGACAAGACCGAGGCTCAGCCGAAGGAAACGGTGCTGAAAGTCGAGGGGCTTACCGTCGAGGGCGAGGCAGGCAACGAGGCTGTCAAGGACGTGTCCTTCGAGATACACGCGGGGGAGATATTCGCCCTTGCGGGAGTTTCGGGCAACGGTCAGAACGAGCTTGCGGACGCCATCGCGGGGCTCAAAACCGCTGTGCGGGGCAGGATATACCTTAACGGCACCGACATCACCGACCTTTCGATCAGGAAGCGCACCGAAGCAGGTGTAGCCTATATCCCCGAGGACAGGCATAACGTGGGGCTGGTGCTCCCGTTCACGCTTAGCGAGAATCTGGCGCTCAAACGCTACTACAAAGACGGCTTCTCGAAAAAGACCATCATCGACCGAAAAGCATTCGAGGAAAACGGCACCCGCATGATCGAGGAGTTCGATATAAGAAGTTCACGCGGGAACAAGACCGTCACCGCCGCCATGTCGGGCGGCAATCAGCAGAAGGCGATAATCGCCCGCGAGATCGCGCTCAAAACGCCCCTCATCATCTTCATGCAGCCTACACGGGGGCTTGACATCGGGGCTATCTCAAACATACACAAGCAGATGATCGCCGAAAGGGACAGGGGCGCGGCAGTGCTTCTCATCTCACTCGAACTCGACGAGATCATGGACTGCGCCGACACCATAGGCGTTATCTTCGACGGCAGGATAAACCGCATAGCCAAGGCTTCGGAGCTGAGCGTGAACGAGGTCGGAAGGTTCATGATGGGCGTTGAGGACAAGCAGGGCGGCGGTACGAACAAAGTTCGCACAGGGGGTACGGCTTCATGAAAAAGCTCATAGTAAAGCTCATGGGCGGCGAACGCTTCCAGACCATGAGGGTATCTCTTTTCTGTATCATCACGAGCCTTATCGTGGGCGCGGCGATACTCCTTGCCATAGGCAAGAACCCACTCGCGGCGTTCGGCAACCTCCTGCAAGGCTCGGGGCTCATGCCCAAATCGAGCTACGCGGGCAGGCAGAATATGTTCACCGACTTCATGAGCTTCCTCGACGCGCTGACGCCCATGATCTTCGCTTCGCTGGCAGTATCGGCTGCACTCAAAGCGGGACTGTTCAACATCGGCGTTTCGGGCATAATGCTGGCTTCGGGCTTCACCGCGAGCGTGCTGGTGGGACAGTCGGAGCTTTCGGCTTTCATCGCAAAGCCGCTGGTCATACTCATAGGCATAGCGGTCGGCGCGATAGTCGGCGCTCTGATAGGCTGGCTGAAATACAAGTTCAATATCAACGAAGTGGTCTCCTCCATCATGATAAACTACATACTAATGTATATCATCACCTTCTTCATCAACACCTTCTTCGTTGACCCCATATCCCGTCAGAGCAAGACCATAACCGACAGCGCAAGGCTCACCCTCTCGGGGACGAGAGCCTTCGACCTTAAATTTGATGTATCCCTTGCGTTCCCGCTGGCGATAATTTGCGCTATCGTGATAAAATTCCTCTTTGACAGGACTACCACGGGCTTTGAGATAAAGGCGGTGGGACTTAGCAGAAAAGCCGCCAAATACGCTGGTATGAGCGTTCCCAAGAACATCATACTCTCCATGACCGTATCGGGAGCGCTGGCGGGGCTTGCGGGAGTCACCTACTTCTGCGGCTACTTCGCTTCGATACAGCCCGGCGTGGTGCCGAGCATGGGCTTCAATGCCATAGCGGTGGCGCTGCTCGGGAACAGCGACCCAATAGGCTGTATCTTCTCCTCGTTCCTCGTGACCGTCATATCCAAGGGCTCTATCTACATGAGCTCACAGCAGGGGGTCGAGATGGAGATCGCCGACCTCATCACCTCGGTGATACTGATATTTACGGCGTGTGCGGAGTTTCTTAAAATGTACGTCGGCAGGCTCAGCATGGAGCAGGGCGGCAGTGAGGAGGCGGGCGAAGCATGAGTACCTTAGACACCATAATCATCGACGGACTGGCTTTCGCCCTGCCCATGTTCATCATGGCTATCGGCGGCATTTTCAGTGAAAAGAGCGGTATAACGAACCTTGCTCTCGAAGGTCTGCAAGGCTTCGGCGCCTTTTGCGGAGGGCTCACGGCGGTGCTCATGCTCCGCAGCTTCGAGGGCTCGTCGCAGATACCCTACTACGTTTCGTTCATCGCGGCTATCGCGGGAGGAATGATCTACTCGCTTATCCATGTGGCGCTGTGCATTAAATTCAGAGCTAATCAGGTCATAAGCGGCGTTGTGGTGAACATTCTCGCGGTCGCGCTGACGGTTTTCCTTGCAAAGCGCATAAATGACGGCGTTTTCGGACAGCCCTCCAACAAGTTCGTGCTTGAAACGAGCGTCAGGTTCTCCGTCCCCGGGCTTTCGCGGATACCCGTCATCGGGGCAATATTCAAGAACGTCTACCCTTTCGAGGTAATGATAATCGTGATCGCGGCGCTCATGTGGTTCGTGATGTACCGCACTCCCTTCGGTATGCACCTGAGAGCCTGCGGAGACAACCCCCACGCCGCCGACGCCGCGGGTATCAACGTGAACCGCGTGAGGACTATCGCGGTAATGATCTCGGGCGGGCTTTCGGCGATAGCGGGCATGAGCTACGCCTACTCCATCACCTCGAACTTCTCCCCCGACATCTTCTTGGGCTACGGCTATCTTTCGATAGCGGCGCTGATCTTCGGCAACTGGTCGGTACTGCCGACCCTCGGGGCGTGTCTGATCTTCGGCTTTGCGAGAAGCTCGGGGCAGGCGCTGATAACACAGCTGGGAATGCCGTCCTCCTACAACGACCTTGTGAGGATACTTCCCTACCTGCTGACGCTGTTACTGCTGATCTTTTTCAGCAAGCACAACAACAGCCCCCGCGCTCTGGGAGAGATTTACGACAAGGGCAAGCGATAGCTTTTACACAAAAACGCTCCTGCGGCGAACTAACTGCCGCGGGAGCGTTTTTAATTCGGAATTCGGAATGATGAATGCGGAATTCGCATTAGCTTCGCTGATGCCGGTGTCCGCCTGCGGCGGACGGATCTGCGGTCGCTGCGCTCCGCATGAGATAAGCGCAAAGTGAAAACTGACAGCAAGCACAAAGTAAAGAAAGCGGTACAAATAGGGACAGCTACGCCGGTTGCAAGGGGCGGTGTTAGCCCCTTGGCGAGGTCAAGAGCGAGCGCATATCATTCTGATATGCGCCCTTGCAGGGAAGCGCGTCAGCGCGTGGGGGCGGTGCCCGGCGCAAACGAAGTTTATGCGGTTGCCCCGCAGGCGCAAAAAGCGAACGTACCGACAAGACAAAGCCCTCAAAAGAAGCTCAAGACCGAAAGTCACAAGTTAACTCGGCGATATCAAAAAAGCCGATACGTAAGGGCAAAACCGACCAAATCAAGCAAACGTCCCGAGAACAAGACGTATCGCCAATTTAATTTCACGGAACAGGGTCTGAACGAAGTTCAGACTATCGTATTTCGTGAACCCCCAAAAACCGCCGCAAGGCAGGCAATAGCACCCTACAAGTCGGGGCACTTCTCATTAGCGTGAGCGTAGATGATACGCTTCGGGGAGAAGCTGTTTATCAGCTCCCAGTCCCTTTGCAGGGCGGGATTGTCCTCATATGCGTCCAGATATTCGGACGGTTCCAGGTCTCCGACAATGCAGCACCCGCTGTCTAAGATCACCGATACGCTGTCGGGACTGTGGCTCGGTGTCGGAACTATCTCCCCCGAAATACCGAGCCCCGCGAGGAACCTGCGGCTTCCCGAACAGGTTATGATCTCCGCGCGGCTCTCGTCTACCGGGCGGTAGTTAAGGCGCTTGTCGCGGGCGAATATCCTATCGGAAAAGTGTACATATTCACGCTGGACGTCCACCAGGAGCAGCCGCACCCCCATTTCCGTGAGCTCCCCCGCCAGCCCCATGTGGTCGGGGTGGTAGTGGGTCGCAAGCAGGTATCGTATGTCGCTGACCCTTATCCCACGGGACTTTATCGCACGATAAAACGCCTGCAAAGTCCCTGCCATGTCTGTGTCGATGAGCAGTCCCCCCCGCAGGAATACCGTGTTCGTATTTCCATACCTCAGCACCGTCAGCTCGTCCATAGGTTCACCCTCTCGCCCGCAGGTCGCAGAGCATTATGTACTCGCAGGCGTTCTCGTCCACGACCGTAAAGCCGACCTTTCTGTACATCTTCACCGCGTAATTCGCCTTCTGAACGGCTAAGGAAGCACGCGCGTAACCGTCCGCTCTGAGCCTGTCGAGCATAGCCCTCATGAGCGCCGTACCTATGCCGCGCTGCCTGTAGTCCTTGTACAGCGATATGGCGAATGAGGGCGTTTCATCGTCTATATGACCGTAATCGTCCATTATCCGCACCCACACAGCGCCGACTATGGTATTGCTTGCAATACCCCCTTCGACCTCCGCAACAAGGGCTGTATCTCCCTTATGCCTGCCGAAGTCAGCCACGTAGACCTGCAACTCGGGCTGATATATTATCTCGCGCGGGGGAGGCGGCATATCCTCGGGTATGAATATCGCTTCGTAAAGAAAATCATTCAGCAGAGGATATTCGCTCTCCCTTAACTCTCTGATACTGTATCCCATGATGATCCTTGCCTATGGCAAGAACTCCCCCCTTTCAAAGCGCCTTTTCGAGATACCACTCGCCCTCGGGTATCTGTTTCAGGCAGTCGAAATTCTCGCGGAAGAACCTGCACAGAGTTTCCGCCTTCTTTCGGATATGCTCTAATGCAAACATATCCTCGTACATATAGTCATCATCGCCGCCCTTGTATGCGTTGTAGAGATACTCCCCCGTCACGGCGCGGTCTTCCTCATCGTTCGTCCTCGCGTAATTATAGATGAAATATATGTCCTCCTCGTCGTAGCTGTCGTAATAGGTGTATTCGTTCTCATCGGAATAATCGTCATCGCCGAAGCTGTAAATGTAGCCGTCCTTGGGAGAGAGCTTGTTCCATTCCTCCAGCTGCTCGTTTTTGATGGTGGTGTCAAGGAAGTGTATGAACTCATGAGGGAGCACGTACTCCACTTCCCCTCTGTAGTATGCCTGCTTCATCTCGGCTTCCGTACCCCATGCTTCCTCCCCTTCACTCTCGATATAGGGCATTATCTCTATGCAGATCAGCGGGTGTCCGGTCGTGTCGGTGGAGGCAAAGCCCGCGGGGTCTATGAGCCCCGGCTCGTCAGAACCGTTTTCCGTATCCCTGCTTTCCTCATCATCTCTGCTGTACGGGTAAATATCGTCGGAGAAAAGCACCCAAAGGCTCTTGCCGTTTTCGGAAGCCTCGGTGCAAAGCTCCTTGGGGGACAGCTCAAGGAAGTCTTTCAGCTCCTTCAATACCGCCGTCCGGTCGCCCGTGAATGGACCAAAGTAGTAGCTGTCAAGATACTCCTCCTCTTTATTGCCCTCAAAGAACACCTCAACATTGTAGTCCTCCCGAAGCTCCTTCAACAGCTCCGCCGCTTCATCGGTATCGGGGACGGTCTCCTTGAAGTGCAGCTTATACTCCTCCTCATCTGTGAGCCTTTCGATGTCGGCTTTCTCGCCGAAGTCAAGCTCCTCAAAGCGGATAAGATACTCCGCGTCCTCGCCCGCGACGAACGCCGTTCCGTCGCCGCCGTAAAGATCGGCACAGTAATTCCCGAACTCCAGCGGCTCGCTCTTTGTGCCGCTCTCCGTATCATAGAATACCAGCGATTCCGTAAGATCGGCTTCGTCTTTGGATACTGTCAGGCGCTCGGCGACAAGCCCGCCGTCCGCGTACATGACATCGCGCCAGCCGCCCTTTGGCGTTTCGGAGTGTATGGCGGTGCGGGCAGTTTCGCCGTACCGTCCCGCCAGTATCATATCATCGCTGTAGAGTACCTGCTCCGTGCCGAACCACAGTCCGTACCAGAGCGAGCCCTCCGAAAGAGCTGTCACCGTACCGTCGGCGCCCAGCGAGAAAAGCCTGCTCTCGGTATTGAAGAATATGAACTCCCCGTCCTCGAAGCCGAGCATATTATCGGCGCGGACTTTTCGGCTCATTTTTATCTCGCTCCCGCTCTCTATGTCGTAGAGCTTCGACGCGCCGCTCGCGCAGGTACACAGCAGGGTCTTGCCGTCCTCGGACACCATGAGCATATAGAATCCGCTCTTCGGAAGCTCAAAGCGTTTCAGCTCGTTCAGCCCGAGATCGAACAGCACGAAGTCCCTGCCGTCCGTACCGTAGACCCCGCCGCTGCAAAAGCCGTAGAGCAATATATCCTCATCGGTGTTCTTCGCGGGCAGCTTCTCCGCGCCAAGCTCGAGCCCCTCGTTCAGATCGAATACCTTATATATCGCGTTCGGATAGACCGCGTCCTCGGGCGGGTCGCTGTCGTACATCTCGCGGAAGTTCTCGGTCTCCCGCTCCGATGGGTCGCATGAAGCAAGCAGCAGTCCGTCGCGGTAATCGACGAAGTACGCCCCGCGTTCGTCCCGAAAGCCCTCCAGAGCATACACTCCGTCCCTCTCCGTCGGCGCGATCTTGAAATCAAGGGGCTTTGCCGCCGCGTAGACCGCTTCGTTGGGGTCATAAGGCTCGGTGGGTTCTTCCTCGGGTAGGGCTTGTGTTGTCACCGCGGCGGCGCTTTCCGTCACGGCGGTGGTCTCTGTCACGGCGGAGGTCTGTTCCGAGGGCTTGTCACTGCTCTCCGCGCAGCCTGCAAGCAGCATAAGTGCCGAAAGCATCAGCGCCCCGCTGCGGCAAATATTCTCTTTCATATTTCCTCACTCCCGCAAAATTCTCTTATCACATTATAACACATTCTCCGCAGGATTTCAAGCCCCGATAAAAAAGTCCCCCCGTCCGTGAGTTTTCACGGGCAGGGGAACAAGTTTAAGGAAATTTACAGGCTGTTTCGGCTCACTCCGAGACCTTGGTAACGGGAATGACCGCTCCGCCGTACTTTTCATTGATGAACTTTGCGGTATCCTCGGAGGTCAGAAGCTCCACGAGGGCTTTGAGCCCGGGGTCGTTCGCCTTGTCGGGGGTGGTGACGATTATGTTCGCGTAGGGTGAATCCTCGCCCTCGCGGAACAGGAACTTTGTAGCGTCAAGCCCCGCCTCGATGACCTTGTTGGTGTTGTTAATGTAGACATCGAACTCACTGATATGGGCGTTTATCTGATAGGAGTCAAGCTCGGTTATCTCTAAGGGCTTGATGTACTCCGCGATATCGGAGATACCCGCGCGGGCGTTCTCTGTCTCCCCCAGCTTTATCCAGCCCTGCTGTTCGAGAATGCGCAAAGCTCTGTACTCGTTGGTGGCGTCGTCGGGGATAACTACGGTCGCACCGTCGGGGACTTCATCGGCGGAGGTGTATTTCTCCGAATAAGCCGCTATGGGCTCAACGTGGATATTGCCTATATTCACAAGGTCGCCGTTATTTATCTCATTCCACTCGATGAGGTACGGTTCATGCTGCATGAAGTTGAAATCCACCTCGCCGTTCTCGGTCTTTTCGTTCCAGGTGGCGTCGGAAGCGGTGCTGACGATATCCACCGTGTAGCCTTTCTCGTTCAGGGCGGGCTCAACGTAGCCAAGTATCTCGCTGTGAGGGGTAAGGTCTGCGAGCCCCTTGATGACTGTGAGCTGCTTTCCGTCTGTGTCAGCCGCCGTGCTTTCGGTCGTTTCCGAAGCGCTCGCCTTCGCGCCGCAACCCGTGAATACCGCCGCCGTCAGCGCCGCCACCAGCAATACTGCCAATGATCTTCTTGTTTTCATGATGATTCCTCCTTTATCCTTTCCATCATACTTTCTATGTTCAAACGGATATTCTCCGCAAACATCATAACAAATGTCTTTTCCTGAGTATCAGGTCGGAGATAAGGTCTCCAAGTATCTGCACTATCTCCACCATGACGATGAGCACCAGCACCGAGGCTATCAGCATATCGTGATAGAATCGGTTGAAGCCGTAGCGCACCGCTATGTCGCCTATGCCCCCCGCGCCGAAGCTGCCCGCAAGGGCTGTCATTGAGATTATGCCGATGAGCGCCACCGTGAAGGCGCGTATTATCGCTGGCAGAGCCTCGGGGAGCATTATGCGGAACACTATCGCCGCCGAGGAGCTTCCCATAGCCTTTGCGGCTTCTATCTTGCCCTTTGGTATCTCGATGAATGCACCCTGCACCATTCGGGCGTACATGGGTATACAGCTCGCCGCAAGAGCGATGATACAGGCGTTCACGCCGTAGCTCTGACCCAGCAGCATTCGCGCAAGCGGGAGCGTCACGATTATCATTATCATCTGCGGCAGAGAGCGCAGACAGTTGACTATTGTGCTCGCCGTTTCGTTAAGAACGGGTATCGGACGGACGCCGTCCTTTGAGATGACCGACAGCCCTATGCCCAGAAGCACCCCCAGCACGAGGGTTATAAGGGCGCTGAACACCACCATATAAAGGGTGTCCCACACCGCAGGCAGGAGCGTTTCCCAGACCTCGCGGCT
Organism: uncultured Ruminococcus sp.; assembly: GCA_902781565.1. GTDB lineage: Bacteria > Bacillota > Clostridia > Oscillospirales > Ruminococcaceae > YE71. The sequence goes on along the minus strand of CACZJT010000027.1, from coordinate 3,604 downwards.
GAATGCGTGCTTTATTACCTCCCAGAAGGGGTATTTCAGAAAGCTCAAATCCCCTCACCTCCCGTGAATGTGTTGTCCTGACGGAATTCCTTATAGACCTCCAAGAATATCCTCCCCGTTTTGCTTTTCGGGTCTAAGAAGATATCCCGCGTCCTGCCGCTCTCGGTGATGACCCCGTTTTCGAGCACCGCCACCTTGTTGCAGATACGCTTCGCGGCTTCGAGCTCGTGAGTTATCATTATAATGGTAACGCCCAGCTCATCGTTTATCTGTTCGAGCAGATCGAGTATCGCAAGTGTAGAAACGGGGTCGAGGGCGCTGGTGGCTTCGTCGGAGAGCAGTACGTCGGGGTCGTTAGCAAGCGCCCGCGCTATGCCGACCCTCTGCTTCTGACCGCCCGAGAGCGAACCCGGATAGGCGTTCTTCTTGTCCGAAAGCCCCACCAGCTCCAGCAGCTTATCGACCTTTTCCTCTGTCTCACGCTTAGGGGTCTTGATGAGGGTCAGCGGGTAGGCTATGTTCTCAAAGACCGTCATGGAATCGAACAGGTTGAACTGCTGGAATATCATGCCGATCTTTCGGCGGCGGATATTGAGCGCCTTCTTATTGAGGGCGGTGATCTCGGTATCGCCTATACGGATTTTTCCGCTGTCGGGCTCTTCAAGGCGGTTTATGCACCTTACAAGCGTTGACTTACCCGCTCCCGAGAAACCGACTATCCCGAAGATATCGCCCTTGTCTATACTTATATCTATGCCTTTGAGGACTTCCGTTCTTTCCCCTTTATTCTTAAAGGACTTTCGCAGACCCTCTATTTTTATGTATGCGCTCATCTTATCCCCTTCGATCTCTGTATCGCTTTTTTGTATCGCTTGTGTTCATGAATCTAATTTATCACAAAATCACAGCGCCGTCAACGAATAATCGGGACAACGTTATCACTTACGCTCCGACCCTCGGAAAATGCGGAAACATTTAGAAATGAATTGTTAAATTTAATCAAAGCGAAAATGAAAAAAGCCCGATACACGAGCCGAAAGTTTAACAAAAATGACTTTGCCCGCCAAAACAAGACAACGTTATCACAGCGAACCGACCGCGCATAATACACAAATGCGGGGCAGTATTTTAGTGAGTTAACACAAACGGCAGTTTTACGTAAGGCATTTTTTGTAGGTTTATCATAAATATCATATACGTGACCTTCATTCCCGCGATAAACTCGATGCCCGAAGATCGTATCCGCTGATACGGAAAAAGAGCACGGAGAGATATACCTCCGCGCTCTCTGTTATCACGTCCCTGTGGTTCATACTAATCCCTAAAAGAACAGCAGACAAATCTCGGCACTGACGGCTCATCACTCGTCGTCAAGCTCCCTTGCAGGGCGTCAGCACTGCAAGTGAGTGCGAACGCACGCATGAACAATAGTTAATGCTGAAAATTCGTTTATGTACGAAGTTATTGGTGGCTTTGAAACAGAGGGGAGTATAATACATAAATATCACAGGTCGATTTTTGAAAATTGATTTCCGTGCATAAAAAGGCGTTTCCCCGCATATACATTTCCGAATAAGCGAAACGCGAAAGGAGATATGTATATGCTCGACTTTATTCTCAGGCTTTTCGGCTCGAAGCTGTTATTGTTCGCACTTCATTTCGAGAGCGAGGGACACTTCCCGAAGCCCTTGAAACCCGACGAGGAGCGGCGGTGCTTCGAGCTTATGGCGGCGGGAGACCGTTCCGCGCGTGAGAAGCTCATAGCCCATAATCTGCGTCTTGTGGCGCACATCGTCAAGAAGTTCGGCACTTCGTCAAGCGACCCGGACGACCTGCTCTCGATCGGTACCATAGGGCTCATCAAGGCGGTGGAAACATATGACCACACGAAAGCAAACAGGTTCGCTTCATACGGGGCGAGGTGCGTCGAGAATGAGATACTCATGTATTTCCGTTCCACGAAGAAGCAGGCGGCGGAGGTGCATTTTGACGAGCCCGTGGACGTTGACAAAAACGGGAACTGTCTGACGCTCATGGACATTATCGCCGATGAAGATATGTCGGTGGAGGACAAGTGCGAGCTGAAGATACAGCTGGGACTGCTGGGGGAGAAGCTGAAGTCCCTTGACGAGCGTGAGCGGCAGATAATCACTCTGCGCTACGGACTTGACAACGCCCCTCCCATGCCCCAGAGGGAAGTAGCGAAACTGCTCGGGATATCGCGTTCGTATGTTTCAAGGCTCGAAAAAAAAGCCCTCGGTGAGCTGAGAGAACAGATGCAGCAAGGCTGAAAGAAACGCCATACCGTTTCCACGCGGTATGGCGTATTATCATGCCTTATATTCGGCGATATCCTTTTTGAACTGTTCAAGGAAAAGGCTTGCGGCTTTAGTGAAGACGGTGTATCGCTTCCAGACGAAGGTACACACCGCCTCGACCTTTGGGACGAAAGGCTTGAAGCACATACTGCTCCCCTCGGTGTTGATGAGCTTATCGAAGGTGATACAGTAGCCCATGCCCTCCCCCGCCATAACAGAGCCGTTGTAGACGAGGTTGTATTCGGCTTTGATGTTCAGCTCCTCGGGCTTCAAGCCTATCAGCTCCGAGAGGATAACGTTATGGTTATGCTGACGAGGGATTATGAGCGGCTGACCGCGGAGGTCGGCGGGCTCGATGAAGTCCTTTTCCGCGAGGGGCATATCGCGGCGCATAAGTACGCCGAAGGTATCGCGCAGGGGTATCTCAAAGCTCTCATACTTATTGTCATCGCAGGACTGAAAGATAAGTCCGAAGTCGATAAGTCCCTTATCGAGCCTTTCGAGGACGGCTGTGCCGTCGGCGCTGTAGATACTGTAGCTTATATCGGGGTGATCTGCCCGCAGTTTTTTTGCTGTATCGGCAATGAGCTTTATGGAGTAAGTTTCACCCGCGCCGATATAGACCTTACCCGAAACGGCGTCATCGCTGTGGCGGACTTCCTGTTCAGCCTTTTCCATAAGCTCGATTATCTCCTCGGCGCGTTTACGGAGTATCATGCCCTCCTCGGTAAGGGAAACGCCCTTATTGGAGCGTATAAACAGGGTCTTACCAAGCTCGTCCTCAAGTTCCTTTATCTGGCGGGAGAGGGTAGGCTGTGAGAGGTAGAGCCGTTCTGCGGCGACGGAGTAGCTCTGTTCCCGTGCCACCGCAAGGAAGTATTTTAGTACGCGGATATCCATATTTTTCACCTCGGTAAATCAGAATTTGCAGGGCTGACCGCGTTGCACTATTTGGTGTAGGGCGGGGGCTTGCTCCCGCCCTTTGACGTGCATGATTTTGGTGTAGGGTCGGGGCTTGCCCCGACCTCTTGACCCGAACAACGTTACGTTGTTCCATATGTGTAGGGCACACCTATGTGTGCGCCCGTGGATAACGTATGATGTACCTTGCCCCCGCCTGCCTTGCGGCAGGTTTGGGGTTGTGCAAAAATCGCATTCGCTCTTTTGCACAATTAAATCGGCGATACGTCTTGTTCACGGTACTTTGTGCGGGGCGGGACGTTTCTGCCCTTACTGCACATTTTTTGGTATCGCCGATTTAACTTAGGTCTTAATGCCTACTTCTT
>CACZJT010000026.1 GCA_902781565.1 uncultured Ruminococcus sp. | reverse complement strand
AGTAAGGGCAGAAACGTCCCGACCCGCACAAAGTACCGTGAACAGATGTATCGCCGATTTAATTTCACGAAACAGCGAAGCGCATTTCGTGAAACCCCAAACCCGCCGTCAGGCGGGCGGGAATCAGCCGAACCCAAAATGTCTACACGGGCGAGCAATGCTCGCCCCTACATTGGGCGTGCATTATAGGAGGTCGGGGCAAGCCCTGTACGAACATAGTTCGTACCCCCCTACATCAAGATTGAGATACCCTCACAAATTATGATTTATCTTAGTACGCTATTATTGGAGGTGTTCACGCTGACGGGTAAGATATTTCACGGACTTGCGGCAGGCTTGACTGCTGCGGCGGCTATGGTCATGACGGGCTGCTCGGGCGTGAATTTTACGATAGACGGACTTCTCGCCGCTCCCGCCCTTACCGATGAACAGGCACAGATACGCTCGGCACTCACCTCATCGGTGGGACGCAATATCACACTTAAATACCCCCGCGGAGGTGCTAACCGCTCCGCTTTCGTTATCGCCGATCTCGACGGCGAACCCTCGGAGGAAGCGCTGGTATTCTACGAATACACGGGCGCCGAAAACGAGGGCATACGCATGAACCTCCTCGACCGCAACAGCGACGGGAGCTGGTACTCGGTCAAGGAACTTGCAGGCGCGGGGAACGAGATAGAACAGGTGGTCATCTCGGCTATGGGCGAGGGCAAGGACATAAATATCCTTGTGGGCTATCAGAACGTGACGGCTGAAAATACCCTTGAAATATACAGCTATTCCGACGGCTCGCTTGAACGTATCGGCACGGATACCTATTCCCTGCTCGAAACCCTTGACATAAACTCCGACGGCAAGGACGAGATAGTTACGATACAGCGCTCCGCCGACGCCGAAACGGGTGCAGTCAGCACCCGCGCCTATGAGCTTAAAATAGACGGCGGCGGGATAGTCAGGGACGACGGTATAGATATGTGCGGGAACGTGCAGTCTTACATCGCTTCCTACAGCGGCAGGCTCGAAAACGGGCTCCCCGCGGTATACATAGACGAACTCAACACCGACGGATCATTGCAGACGGAGATAATCTACTACAAATACTCGGGACTGCAAAACCCCGTAAGGCTTTCGAGCGCGAAAATGCTCCCCGCCTGCACACGTCCCACGGGCTACACCTGCGCCGACCTGGAGGGGAACGGGGTCTACCTCGTGCCGACTACGGTGCCCATGCTGGGCTATGAGAACGTTATCCCCGAGGAACAGGTGCTCCGCACCACATGGAGCAGATACGAGGACTTCTACGAATTCGCGCCAGTGTTCTCGGGCTATGATTCGGTGACGGACGGCTACACTATGGTATTCCCCCAGCGCTGGAGCAATGATGTAACGGTCAAGACCGATACGGAAACGGGGGAAGCGGTATTCTACAAATACGGCGGCGACATAAACGCCGTAATGACGGAGCTCATGCGCATAAAAGCCGTCACGAAGGACGAAACGGAGGACTACCGCTACAAGGGCTATTCGCTCATAACCTCCCGGGGACAGGTGGACTACCTCGTGAAACTCCCCACCAACAAGCGCGAACAGCTTATCCTCACGATAGACGAGGTGCAGAACAATTTCTATCCGACCAACAGGTATTGATCTGTGATCGGGCGTATGGTCGGGATCTCCCGCAATACATGATATATTATTATATACTGCCCTCTATTGCAAAGTACAACGAAGTTGTGCTTTGCAGGCTGCGCAGCAGAGGGCATATAACGGAGCGCTTAGCGCCGCCCGCCGTCAAAGACGGCGGATTGCAAATCGTTATTACGATTTGCAATAGCGCATAGTATAAAATACGGTCTGTGACAATAAAACATAAAAGAAAGGACTGAACGATATGAAAAAGGTTCTTGTTTGCGAGGACGAGGAGTCTATCAGAGATTTTGTCGTCATCAATCTGAAACGAAGCGGCTATGACGTGGTGGACGTCTGCTGCGGCGAGGACGCGCTCAGGGAGTTCGAGAACGACCCGAGCGGCTTCGATGTGGCTCTGCTCGATATCATGATGCCCGGCATTGACGGTATGCAGGTCTGCAAGAAGATACGCGAGAAAAGCGAGACTATGGGCATAATCATGCTCTCGGCAAAGTCGCAGGAGATGGACAAGGTGTCCTCCCTCATGGTGGGGGCTGACGACTACATCACAAAGCCCTTCTCGATAATGGAGCTTATAGCAAGAGTTGACGCCGTGTGCCGCCGCGTAAGCATGGTACACTCAAAGAGCGAGAGCACTTCCGTCATCACGAGCGGTCCCTTCTCCCTCGACTTAAAGAGCCGTACCGTGTTCAAGAACGGTACGCAGATAGACCTCACACAGGTGGAGTATCAGATCATGGAATACTTCTTCCAGAATCAGAACACCGCCCTCGACCGTTCCAGCATACTAAACCACATCTGGGGCGAGCATTACTACGGCGATGATAAGATAGTTGACGTAAATATCCGCCGCATACGCATGAAGATAGAGGACGAGCCCTCGAACCCCAAGTATATCCTCACCATATGGGGCTTCGGGTATAAGTGGAGCGCGAACTGAAAGACAGGAGTTGATATATATATGAACAAGAAAGTCACCAAAACGATCATCGCAGCCGCCGTCGGAGGGGCTGCCGCCGCTGCCGCAGCCGTTGCCGCGACGGGCGCATATACAAAAAAAGAGATCAAAAAGGAGTTCAAGCGAGGGGAGTATTCCGACAGGCGCTTCTCGCCCTTCAATACCTATGAGCGCGACCTCGCGGAGGAATTTCCCCGCGTGAACGTGCAGTTCAAGTCGGGCGAGAACACCTTGCAGGGCTACATCTACGGTTTGGATATCGCCGAGCCGAAGGGACTGCTGGTGTTCGCTCACGGCATTACCGTGGGTCATGAGACCTACATCAACCAGCTCATATGGTTTGTGAAGCGCGGGTGGAGAGTGTTCGCATACGACGCCACGGGAAGCTGCACCAGCGAGGGCGAGGGCACCGTGGGACTCGTACAGTCGGCGCTCGACTTAGACTGCGCACTCACCTACGCCGAGAGCGACGAGCGGCTCTCGGGACTGCCCGTGTACCTGCTGGGTCACAGCTGGGGCGGCTATGCGGTATGCGCGGTGCAGAACTTCGACCACAAGATCACCGCGGCGGTGTCCATGTCGGGCTATGCAGACCCCCTCGAAATGCTCGAATTCGGTTCGGAGGGCAAGGTCGGCAAGGCGGGCGTGAAGCTGCTGCACCCGTTCATAAAGGGCTACAATGACAGCACCTTCGGCGAAAATGCCGACCTCAATGCAATCGAGGGTATCAACAAGTCGGGAGTGCCGACCCTTGTTATCCACGGAGAGAACGACAGGTTCGTGGACTTCGACCGCGTGAGCATATATTCAAAGCAGGCTGATGTCACGAATATACGCGCGGAGTTCTTAAAGGTCACGGGAAAGTATGCCACACACAGCGACTACTTCAAGAGCGACAGGTCGAATGAGTACGCCGCCGAGTATATGAAGGAGCTTGCCGCCCTTGCCGCACAGTATTCCGACGGCGGCGCCGACGGTATCTCCGATACCGAGAAGAAAGCGGGCGTCCATGTAGCGGGCGCTTCGGCTATACCCGACGATGTACGTGCGGAGTTCGCCGCGAAGTGGGACAGAGAGCTGATAAACGAGCTGAATACGGAGCTTTACGAAACTATAGAGAACTTCTATCTGAACAACACCGATAATCTGTGAGTCGTAAAAGGGCGCATGAAGATGATGACCGAGGGGAGGTGACGGAGTGGACAAGAATCGGTTCGGGCGGCGGAGCATAGTAACTCACTGGCAGGCTACGAGCCTCGGCATGATAGCGGCGGCGCTCATAATCATCGGGATACTTATAGGCGTGCTGCTGAAAAACTACTACTACAGCTCGGCGCGGCAGTATCTTTCCTCGCGCATGAACATGATAACGGGTACACTCGAAAACGCCGCGGGGGAGAACATCAACTATTCGGCACAGATACGCGCCATTGTCGAGGGCTACGAGGACAAGGACAAGATAGAGCTTATGGCGGTATCGGCTGACGACCATGTTTACATCACCTCATCGGGGTTCTCGCCGAACATCGACCTTTCCGCTTCGGACATCACGCAGGCGAGGGACGCGGACAACGGCATGGCGTACTCCATATTCGACCTGCCGAGCGGCGAGAAGGTCATAGCGCTTACCTCGGTGCTGTCTTTCCGCGGGTGCGAGTACAAGGCGCTCAGAATGGTGTCCTCGATGAAGAACATCGACAATCAGATCTTCGTGCTGATGTCGGCGGTGGCGGCGGTGTTCCTGCTGATACTCCTGCTCATCTACCTTTCGGGGCGGTTCTTCATACGCTCGATAGTATTCCCCGTTATCCGCATAGGTGAGATAGCCCGTAAGATCGCAAAGGGAGATTTCACGGAGCGCATCGACAAGACCACCGACGACGAACTGGGCGATCTCTGCGATTCGATAAACTATATGGCGCAGGAGCTTTCGCGCACCGAGTCCATGAAGAACGAGTTCATATCCTCTATCTCCCACGAGCTTAGGACGCCGCTCACCGCCATAAAGGGCTGGAGCGAAACACTGACGGCGATAGACGACCGCGACACCTTTGTCAAGGGCATGAGAGTCATAACCTCGGAATCGGAAAGGCTCTCACAGATGGTGGAGGAGCTTCTCGACTTCTCGCGAATACAGGACAACCGCCTTACGCTCATAATGGACAGGATAGACATTCTGGCGGAGCTGGGAGAAACGGTGCTGATATATCAGGAGCGTGCGCGGGCGCTGGGGATAACCCTCACCTACTACGAGCCGACCATGCTGCCCTTTGTGTACGGCGACAAGAACCGTCTGCGGCAGGTGTTCATAAACATCGTTGACAATGCGATAAAATATTCCGACAAGGGCGACACCGTATCGGTGGAAGCTTACGAGGAGAACGGCGACATCTGCATACTGGTCTCGGACACGGGCATAGGCATTTCTAAAGAGGACTTGCCGAAGGTCAAGACGAAATTCTTTAAGGCGAACCACACGCGGCGCGGTTCAGGCATAGGGCTTGCTGTAGCGAACGAGATAATCACCCGCCACGGCGGAACGCTGAACATCAACAGCGAGGAGGGGGTCGGCACGACGGTGCTGATGACGCTCCCCGCCTTAGACGACGGCAAGCCCAAGCCCCACGACAACAAGCCGACGGTAGATGTTGAGATAATCTCGTCGGACAGGAAGAAGAGCAAAGCATAATTTGTGGGGCTGAATAATAATTCGGAATTGAAGGTGTCGCTGCGCGACGGATATGCGGACGCGGTACGCCAAGCGAAACGCGCTCCGCCGAAGCCGCAGGACGTCAGATGAAGTGTGGAAAGTGTAAATTGACCGCAGGCATAAAGTACGGAAAGCGTATCATGCAGCACAGATACGCCGGTTGCAAGGGGCGGCGTTAGCCCCTTGCCGAGGGTCGCGGGGCGAGGAGCCCCGCGCAGGGGAGCGAACGAAGTTCGCGTGGGGGCGGCGCCTGGCGCGAACGAAGTTCGTGCGGTTGCCCCGAAGGCGCAAGAAACACGCGAACCGACAACACAAAGCGTCCCCCCGGAAACGCCGTCAGGCGGCAAAAAAAGCGCACCTTAGTTCCGCAGTAATGATCCATGATCCCGTATCGCCAAAGGAAAGGAGAGATCGAATGCAGGGCTACAATTGCATTGCAGTGTTCGACAAGGACGCCGACAAATGGCTCATGTGCCTTCGCGAAAAAGAACCCTACAAGGGACTGCTGAATCTGGTCGGAGGAAAGATAGAGGAGTTTGAGGAACACCTCCACGCCGCCTACCGCGAGCTGGAGGAGGAAACGGGCATTACACGCGATGACATAACCCTCCGTCACCTCATGGACTTCTGCTATCCCCTCGATGACTGCTTCGTTGAGGTCTATGTGGGCAGGCTCAATAAGCCCTTTAAAGTTCACGGTGACGAGAACAAGCTCATCTGGACAGACCTCCGCCGCGACTTCTCCGACATGAAGCACTACGCGGGCGAGGGCAATATCGCGCATATGCTCGAACACATAAAGATGCACAGCGCGGAACTGATCGGGAAAGTGATAAAATAGACCGCCACACGGAAAGGTATGAAAAAGAATGATAAAACTGCGTATCCCCGCCACGAGCGCTAATCTCGGCGCGGGTTTTGACGCCCTCGGACTGGCTCTGACCTACTACAACTACGTGGAGATGGACGAGAGCGACCGTATTGAGATAAGCTCCTCCGACGGTATACCCGTCCCCACGGACGAGCGCAATCTGATATACATATCCGCGAAAGACCTCTTTGAGGTCTGCGGAAAGAAGCTCGGCGGGCTAAGGCTTGTACAGACGAACAATATCCCTATGGCGAGGGGGCTCGGCTCCTCATCGGCGTGCATAGCCGCGGGGCTTGTGGGGGCGAATATGCTCTTAGGCTCGCCGCTCACCACCGACGACCTCGTAGACCTCGCCGCCCAGATAGAGGGGCACCCCGACAACACCGCTCCCGCTCTGCTCGGAGGTATAGTCACCGCCGTATTTGACGGCAGGCGCGTCCACTGGGTCAAGCAGGAGGTATTCACGAAGCTGAGGTTCATAGCGCTCATCCCCGATTTCGAGCTGAAGACCGAGGACGCGCGTTCCTGCCTGCCGAAGGAAGTTTCCCACAAGGACGCTGTGTACAATCTCTCGCGGGCGGCGCTGTTTTCGGCGTCCCTGCTGACGGGCAAGTTCGAGAACCTGCGGACGGCGGTGCATGACAAGCTGCACCAGCCCTACCGCATGGAGCTTATCCCCCGCTGTAGGGAGGTATTCGACATAGCATACACGCACGGCGCGTATGCCGCCTACATAAGCGGTGCGGGCCCCACGGTGATGGCGATAGTTGACGAGGAGAACACCTATTTTGCGGGCAAGATGAGATTCTCGCTATCGAACGCGGGACTCGGCTGCTGGAGCGTACACGAGTTCGGCATTGATAACGAGGGAATAAAAGAGATATCGGACAAATAAAACAAGCGAAAAGAAAAGGTATCGGCGCTGACCGATACCTTTTTGCGCAGGTCTTGATCTGTGGGGGCGACTGTGCTGCATGATCCGGTGTAGGGAGTACGTACTGTGTTCATACATGGCTTGCTCCAAACTTTTTGGACGTGCGCCGCACCCGGCTTGCGTCAGGTCTTGGATTGCTATAGGAATTAGTATAAAGAACTTTTCACACAGCATTGACTATTTTTGCAGACTGTGGTATAATGAGACCGAAGCCGTAATACTGCCGAAAGGAGCCGATGAACATGACTCGCGATAATATCTTCTGCCGCTATTGCGGAAAAAAGCTGGACGTTCGGCTTTCGGAGGGCATGACCTCGGTATATTGCCCCTTCTGCCGAAAAAGAAACAGTCTCGGAGAGCTCAAAGCCGACAGACAGCAGCCCGTTCAGCAGCCGCAAAATGCGGGACATGAACGCAGACACGAGAATTCGGAAGCCATCGGGGGCGATCCCGTGATACAGTTTAAGTACGGAGAGACTGCCGCTCAGGAGCCGAACTCGGTATTTCGCGACAGCTCGGGAAGAGATATTTTCCGCGGGTGGCTGCCTGCCGGATTTGCTCCCTCGGCAAGGGCTGAGAATAACGGAGAGGACGCCGACGCTCCGCTGCTGCTATGGGCATTCGCTCGTAACAGTCGGGGGAAGAAATGGTTTTACCGCAGCAGGAAGAACTACTCCGTCAACAAGCTCGTTCCCGCCGAACAGAACGTATTCAAGCCCTTTGACAGCTATCTCGACGAAAACGCGGTCAGCCTTCTGGGTACGAACAACATAAGGGTCATCAAAAGAGTTGCCTCTTTCGATGAGACAAAGCGAAAAATGCAGGAGCAGCTCGCACAGCGAAAAGCCGCCATAGAAGCTATGAGCGGCGGGAATAATATACAGTTTGTGGTGCAGGGCGAGTACGGAGCGGAAGGCGGCAAGCTATACGAGGCAGCCGCCCTCGGAAAGACCAGATACCTGCTTCTGCATACGATAATGCTCGCTGACGAATATTCCGCCTACAGCCCTATGATGATCCGGTCACAGCAGCGTTCGGCGCAGATACTCAGCCGCACTCACGTCGGGCGGTTCGGAATGGGAATGGGTATGGGTATGCCCATGCAGATGCAGGCGCAGCCTTTCATAGACACCGACCCGAATGTACCCTTCGGCAGACACCGCGCCGAGGGAGTTTTTTCCTCGGAGATAACATGGAACGTTTACTCTTTCAGTGCTTTTTTGTCTGATACTCTCCCGTCGCGGGGGGAGCTGGTCGATTTCTACAGGTTCGTGAACTCGCTGACGGTGGACAGTGCTATGCAGTCGGTGATAGAACAGCTCTCGCAGCAGACAGCCCTCCGCAGAATGCAGGACGATCAGCAGGCGGCGAACATAGTCGGGCAGATGATCGCAGATCAGAATCGTTCGTTTGACAGACGAAGGGATATCATGAACTCATTGAGCGAGCACAGAGAAAGGCTGTTCGAGCAGCAGTATGCCGCAAGCAATGCCGATTTTGACCGCCGCTCCCGCCTTACCCACGAGTCCATAATGGGAGTCGATACATACGCGGGCATAGACGGAAGAAACGTCGAGGCGGATATATCAATAGACCGCGTATTTCAGCACAATACAGATACCGACAGGTTCACAGCTGCGGGAAAAACGGCAGACGTTCCCTTTGACCGGACAGAGCTGCAAAAGCTGAAATAGTGCAGTAAGACCTTAGCGACCGAATACACCAAACCACGGATAACCGTCCCAGGCAGACGGCTATCCGTTTTTAATTACGCATACCCAAGATCGGTTTTCTCACCAATTTATACTAACCTTTTAGGAATTAGTATAAGATTCATAACGAGTTTAATTATATGTGCCTATGTTTTAACAAATTCAAGTAATATACTTACTGATGCTTTTAATAATTTGAATGAATTCCGAATTATCTCGTGATCTTTCTCGCTTCGATGTAGTACCGCTTATCCCTCGCGTGACCCATGCTGAAGGTCTTGCGGGGGAGGGCTCCGTCGGCTATGACCGTCGGGAAAAGCTCTTCCTTGCCCATATCGGGGAGGATAATGCCTACCGCGCCGCTCTCAGCCGCAAGGCGGGTAACGACGTCCATGCCGTGGATATAGTCTATCGCACCGCCGTTCTCGGCGCACCATTTGTCGAGGAAGTTCTGCACGCTCCCGACCGTCAGCTTGCTTGAGGGAGCGCCTATGGTGTAGTCGGTCTTGACATCTCCGTTCACCAGCGTAAAGCACTGTGCGCCCTCCGTCCTGCCCTCGGTCAACGCGAGCGCGGACACCATGTCGGCGATAAGGCGCTGTTCGTCAATGCCCGTGATTATGCGGTGTATAGCCTCAAATTCCAGCGCGGGGGAGTGGAGATTCACGATCTCGGCGAGGGCGTACCTTGCGGGACAGCCGCCGAGCTTTACGTAGGGGTCTTTGGCTTTAAGGCGCTCGTAGAACTCCTTCGCGGTGGCAAGGGAATGGTTGCCGTCGCCCATAGCGTAAACGAGGGGCTCCTCGCCGTCAAGCCCGTAGCGCTCGTTAAAGGCTTTTTTGTCGGCGAGGGCATCAAGACCGTCGAAAACATCGTACATGGTCTCGCGGTCAACCAGCCAGCCGTCGATATGACCGCCGCCCTGCATGAGGTCGAAGCCATAGAGCTTCTTGAAACTGTCCTTTTTCCCGGCGAGGGGCTCTATGATCTTTTTCTGCACATCGTCAATGAGTATCATGATGTGGGGCAGCTCGATGGGAGCCTTTTCCCGCACCTTGATACGGGGAGGTATGCGCTCCACGACGGTAGCCTCGGTAGCGCGTACCTGCGAGGTCGAGCCTTTGCGGTAGTCGTACTGTTCGAGGTCGATAGCCCCCACGAGCCCCGCACGGATAACGCCGTCGGTCTGGGTGCGTTCAACGTAGATGAGGGCATCCTTGTATTCCTCGAAAACATTCATATCCAGGTAGGCGAACATATTGCGGTGTATCTTTTCGATGCGCTCATCGGCGTCGGGGCTTCCGAGGTATACCTCGGGGAGGATCAGATCGAGAGCGGAGACAGCGCCCTCGGTGATGCGTTCGGTCTCAGCCCAGTATTCGGGCTCGGCAGTAAACTGATCGCAGGCGATGACTGCCCATTTTTCGTAGTCTATGTCCTTTGGCAGAAGAATATCCGCCGATGAAAATGCAGTTGACATAATGAAGCTCCTTTCGGTGATACTAATTCCTAAAAGGTTAGTAGACAAAGATCGGTGCTGACGGCTCAGCAAGCGACCGCAGTTGGGCTGTCGCCCTGCAAGGGAGCTTGACGACGAGTGATGAGCCGTCAGTGCCGAGATTTGTCTGCTGTTCTTTTAGGAATTAGTATCAAATATTACTATACTATTATACTCCGAAAGAGAAGTAATGTCAATAAAGAAATTATTAAGGTACAGCTCATGACCTGCCGAAAAAAGATCTCGACCTCGGCTCACTTTTTTCGCCCTTCGGTATCTTGACATGACAGAAAAATTGGTGTATAATAAAAAAAATTCTAATTGTCCCGATTTTGACACACGTCATGTGGTATAATAGTTATGGGAGAAAAAACAGATCCTCCCAATAAATTTTGGAAGAGGGATAATTATGAATTTCTATGAGAACGGTTACGAAAAAAGATGCGATCTTGCGGGCGCGGCAGAGGTGCGGACGTCTTTCCTTTCCCTTCGGTGCAGGCTCTATATGGTGGGTACCATGCAGCAGAAACGCAGGGCTGCCGACTACCTGCGGCGCGGGCTTGCGCTCTGCCGCTGCGAGGACGATGAGTTCCGCCTGCACTTCATGTGCGAACAGGTCTGCGGCGTGCGTATCGTCAGAGAGGATATCGCCCGAATGACCGCTTGAACAACGGAGGCTTTGAAATGGCTGAAAAAAACTATGACGCTAACAGGCTCAGGACTATCTATATCTACAGACTGCTCTTTGAAAGGACCGACGAGGAACACGGTCTGACTTTCGCGGAGATAGCTTCCGAGCTCGAAAAACTGGGCGCTCCCGCAGCGCGGAAGGCTTTCTATGAGGACATCAGGGCACTTATCAATTTTGGCGCCGATATCCGCGTGGACAAAGGGCGCCATACCAGCTACCGCCTTGTCAGCCGCACCTTCGAGCCTGCGGAGCTGAAACTGCTCGCGGACGCGGTGGTGTCCTCGCGGTTTCTGACCCCCCGACAGTCGGAGGAGCTTCTCGGAAAGCTCCGCACCCTCACAAGCATCCATAAAGCCGATATACTCCAAAGACAGCTCTTCATCGCCAATAATTCCAATGCGGGCAACAAAAAGCTCATGGCAAACATCGACATTCTGAGCCGCGCCGTCGCCGAAAAACGTCAGGTCAGCTTCCGATACTTCGACTACGATGTGAACAAAAAGAAGGTCTACCGCGAGAACACCGCCCGTCTGCGGAGCGCGGGCTCTAAGTACGAACGCTTCTGCTCCCCCTATACGCTGGCTTGGAACGACGAGAAATACTACCTCGTCGCCTACAACCCCAACCGCGGCAAGATATCCAATTTCCGCGTGGATAAAATGGACTGGGTGCGGCTCACCGACGAGCCCTGCCGACCGCTCCCAAAGAGCTTCAGGCTGGCGCAGTACCTGGACGCTCAGTTCTCCATGTTCAGCGGAAGCTCCGACATCGTGCGGCTTCGCTTCACCAATGACCTTGTGGGCGCGGTGCTTGACCGCTTCGGCATACAGACCATGCTGATACCCGACGACGATCAGCACTTCCATGTGAACGTCCCCGTCCGAACGGGAAGCACCTTTTACGGCTGGCTGTTCCAGTTCGGGAACAAAGCCGAGATACTTACCGAGAGCGTCCGCGCCGATTACCGCAAAGCTCTGCTCGAAGCCGCCGAGCTGAACGCCGATATCGGGGAGGTGAGGTCATGAGCGGGGAGATAAGGGGCTATATCCACTCTACCGAGAGCCTCGGGACGGTGGACGGTCCGGGGCTTCGGTTCGTGGTGTTCATGTCGGGCTGTCCCATGCGCTGTGCCTACTGCCACAACCCCGACACATGGGAGCCGAAGCGCGGCACCCTCATGACCGTCCGCGAGATAATGCGGGAGCTTGATTCGGTGAGGGAGTTCCTGCGGGGCGGCGGGCTGACCTGTACGGGCGGCGAGCCGCTCATGCAGGCGGAGTTCTTAGCGGAGCTTTTCGCCGCGGCGAAGTCCGAGGGCGTTCACACCTGCCTTGACACCTCGGGCATAATCTGGGAGGAACGGGACAAGCGTCCCCTCATCGACCGCGTGCTCGATAACACCGACCTCGTCATGCTGGACATAAAGCACATCGACCCCGAAAAGCACCTTTGGCTCACGGGCAAAGACAACGCCGCGATAAAGCAGTTTGCGGAGCATATCGGCGCACGGGAGATAGACCTTTGGATACGCCATGTGCTCGTCCCGGGCGTGACCGACGATGAGCCGTCACTTCGGGCGCTGGGGCATTTCATCGGGGGTATCCGCACCCTACGCGCCATAGACGTGCTGCCATACCACACCCTCGGGCGGGTGAAGTACGAACAGCTGGGGCTTCCCTACCGTCTGGAGGGCGTTCCCGCAGCCACAAAGCAGCAGGCAGCCGAAGCCCGCGACATCATCTTCGGCGGCGTGAAGCAGCGTATCGCCGAAGCGGTCGCCGCGGGGAAACGCGCCAAAAAGCAATAGACCACAAAAAGGGCAGTCCGCAGACTGCCCTTTTCTTGTGTTTTTTTCAGATGACCCGTCAGACAACTCCGCCCTTGTGGGAAGCGATGAATCTCTTGAGGTCCTGAGGATTCGCGCACTTTTCGAGAGCGACTTCCATTGTGATAGTCCTCGAAGCAACGAGCTTCGCAAGCTCCTGATCGAGGGTCTGCATTCCGACAGCCTTACCTGTCTGCATAGCCGAACCAATCAGATGTACCTTATCGTCACGTATCATAGCCTTGATCGGGTCGGTGGCGTTAAGTATCTCGCAGACCGCAACACGGCTCGTACCGTCAAGAGTACGGCAAAGGGTCTGTGTGCAGATACCTACGAGAACGGTCGCCAGCTGAGTTCTGATCTGGTGCTGCTGGTGAGCAGGGAAAACGTCGATGATACGGTCAACGGTGGAAGGAGCGGAGGTTGTATGCAGGGTGCTCATTACAAGGTGTCCTGTTTCAGCGGCGGTAACGGCTGCTTCGATAGTCTCGAAGTCACGCATTTCTCCGACGAGTATGATATCGGGGTCCTCACGAAGGGCGGCACGGATAGCGAGGGCGAAGGAGGGAACATCTCCGCCGATCTCACGCTGGTTCACCATGCAGCGCTTGTGGGCGTGCAGATACTCGATAGGGTCTTCGATAGTGATTATGTGTGCGGACTTGTGCAGATTAACGTGGTCGATCATAGCCGCAAGGGTGGTGGACTTACCAGAACCTGTAGGACCTGTAACGAGAACAAGTCCACGGGGACGCATTACGAACTCGGAAAGTACGGGAGGCAGGTCGAGGTCGGTAAAGGTCGGGATATCGTTGCGGAGCAGACGGATAGCTATAGCCGTGAATCCGCGCTGACGATATACGTTTACACGGTGACGGAAGCCGCGGGTGGAAACGTATGTGAAGTCGGTGTCGATATGATCTCTGATCTGCTGCATCTGACGCTCGTTGGTCATCTGGCGGCAGATACCCTGAATGTCTATCTCGGTCATATCGGGGTAGCTCGACAGCTTGCGAAGGTTACCGCCCTGTCTTACAATGGGGGGGATACCTACGGTAAAATGCAGGTCGGAGCATCCGAGAGCGCGCGACTCGTCAAGGATTTTGTTAATGTCAATTGCCATGGTTATTACCTCCACTTATTTCAAATTCGGAATGCGGGGATCACCGCTGTCGGCGCACACCATATCCCGATATATTTTCACGATCAAACGGCGTAAGTTACACGTATCAGCTCGCCCATTGAGGTGATGCCTCTCTGTATCAGCTCGGAAACGTTGTCTCTAAGCAGACGGCAGCCCTGCTCCCTCGCAAGCTCCTGTATCTCGTCCGCCTTTGCGCCGCGGGTGATGAGCGCCTGCATCTCGGGAGTCGAGAGCAGTATCTCATGTATAGCCGTTCTTCCGCGGTAGCCCGTACCGTTGCAGGCAGGGCAGCCCACAGGCTCATATATCTGCATGGGCTCGCTTATGCCCATGAGCTTCATATCTTCCTCGGTGGTGGTCGTAAGGGTCTTGCACTCGTTGCAGAGCTTCTTCGCAAGACGCTGTGCGCATATACCGATGAGCGAGGTCGCCACCATGTAGGGCAGTACGCCCATATCCACAAGACGGGTAACGGTGGAAGCCGCGTCGTTGGTGTGTATTGTGGAAAGAACCAGGTGTCCCGTGATAGCGGCACGGATAGCGATGGTAGCTGTCTCCTCGTCACGCATCTCGCCGACCATTATGATATCGGGGTCCTGACGGAGTATGGAACGCAGAGCCGCCGCGAAGGTCATGCCTGCCTTATCGTTTATCTGACACTGGTTGATGTCCTTTATCTTCTTTTCAACAGGGTCCTCAACGGTGATAACGTTGAGGTTAGGCTTTGCGATCTCGCCCAGCGCCGCGTAAAGGGTGGTGGACTTACCGGAACCCGTAGGTCCCGTAACGAGGATAACTCCCTGGGGAACTTTGAGCATCTGATTGAAACGCCCGTAGTTGTAATCGGTCATACCGAGGTCGGTGATCTTTCTTACCATAGTATCGCCCGCGAGGATACGGAGAACAACCTTTTCGCCGTAGACCATAGGGAGGTTGGATACACGAAGGTCTATAACAGTACCGTCAACTACCTGTGACATACGGCCGTCCTGCGGGACGCGCTTCTCGGCGATATTCATGCCCGAGGTGATCTTGAAACGGGTAACGAGCGCCATATGCAGAGTATTGGAAATGGTCATGAGCTCAACAAGGTCGCCGTTTACGCGGACTCTTACTCTTGTGAAGTCCTTGAAAGGCTCGATGTGGATATCGGTAGCCTCCATACGGTAGGAGTTCTCGACTATGGCAGTCGCCAGCTTAACGATAGGCGCGTTGTCAACACGGTCGTTTGAAGCCTCGGCAACGAGATCGTCAAGGCTCTTCTCCTCCTCTTTCTCCTTGGTAGCTTCCTCAACGATAGCGTCGGTAGTGCCCTGGGAGTAGATGTTACCGATGGTACGCATGATGGCGTTTCTGGTACCCATCTTGAATACGATGGAGCAGCCTGTGATACCGCGCAAGTCCTCCGAAGCGTAGAAGTCGGAGGGATTATCTGTGGCGACATAAAGCCTTCTGCCCTTCTTTTCGAGGGCTATACAGCAATACTTTCTCGCAACGTCCTCGGGTATGCTCTTAACGAGGGCGTCATCAAACTCAAACTTTTCAACATCGCAGAATTGCAGATTAAGTCTTTCCGCAAGCACCTCTGCGAACTGGTTCTCGGTAACGAGCCCCATCTGCTGGAGCATATCACCGAGCTTTTTGCCCTTGTTCTTGTCGTCCTTCTGCGCCTCGAGCACCTGCTGAAGCTGTTCGGCTGTGATAAGACCCTTCTCGATAAGGTGTTCACCGATAGGTATGTTTTTCATGATATATTGACCCCATTCTCCGCGGCGAAAATTTTTCTGAAGAGACCACCCTGCCGCGATAGGACGTTCCCAAAAAATTTATCTGTTATGCATTATCCGTATATTGCATCTATGATACGCATGATCGCTTCCCGTGAGCCGAGCACAAATTCCGCAGTTTGCCTGCCTACAGAAATGTTTTTCACAAAAAGCAGCTCCTTTCACACGAGATACCTTCATTCCTTCAAAAAGTTCATACAAAAAAGCAAATACACTATTGAAAATAATGCGGATATGTGCTAAAATAGTAATACAACAATTTCCGAAAGGAGGTGAGAAAATTGTCCGAAAATACTCAATATACCCTCTATGTCTCGGTGCTGTATCTGTTCATGTTTCTGTTCGGAGCAGCGGTCGGCAGCTTCCTTAACGTCTGCATCTACAGACTGCCCAAGGAGGAATCGCTGATAAAGTCAAACTCCCACTGCATGACCTGCGGCACTCCCATATTGAAGCGCGACCTTATCCCGATAGTGAGTTGGTGTATGCTGCGCGGAAAGTGCCGTGCCTGCGGTGCGCCTATCTCTCCCCGCTACACGGTAGTCGAAGCGATGAATGCCGTGGGCTGGCTCCTGATCTCGCTGAGATACGGACTGGTCTACAGTTTCGAGACCACTATCCACGCGATACTCTGCTGTCTTGTATACTCTGCTTTGCTGGTAGTATTCTTCATGGACTGGGACACCCAGCTTATCTCCACGCCCGTAGTGATCTTCATAGGCGTTCTGGCGATACCCGAGTACATCTTCCGTCCCTTCGAGAGCGGTCTTGATATCGTGTCTATGGTGATAGGACTGTTCGCCGCAAGCGTGCCGCTCCTGCTGATATGGCTCATATCGAAAGGCAGGGCTATCGGTCTGGGCGACGTCTATCTTATGGCTGCGGCGGGGCTGTTCCTCGGCTGGCAGCGTGTGATCGCGGCGCTGTTCATCGGCGTGATACTTGCGGCGATCGCGGGTATCATAATCAAGTCGCGGGGCGGAAGCTCACAGTTCGCATTCGGACCATGGCTTTCGATCGGCATACTCGCCGCCATGCTTTTCGGCTGGGAGATATGCACCGCCTACATGAATTTCACGGGACTTGGCGAGATCATCTACGGCGAGGGTCACATAACGAGCCTGCCAAGCGATCTATACGCCGCGTAAAAAACTATTTCATATCGCTCAAAAAATCCTCCGAACCCCACAAGAGTTCGGGGGATTTTTTCAGCGTGTCCCCTATGAAAAGGGGACACACATACTACCTGTTGGGTTTCTGAATTACTGAACGACCTCTGTTGAAACTACACTAAACGAGTTACTCTCAAACTGAACCCAAATATATGTAGACTGATTAGGTTCAATTGCATTGCATCCAACAGTAGCAGTATTTCCGGAAGCGGATTTGGTACCATTAAATCCGGGATCCCATGCATTGTTGAAATTATTAACAGGATTTGCCATGTTGATATTGATAGTTACAGGATCGCTCTTAACAGAACCGTAATTTGTGATCTTCAGATGGATCTGACCACTATTTCCATAGTTGTTTATAGAATCAACTTCAGCGACTATGCTTCCATTTGCCTTAGCCTCTTCTTTAGCCTTCTGAGCAGCTTCCTCTTCCGCAGCCTTGGCATCTATATCAGCCTGTTTAGCTGCATTGGCAGAATCTTCGTTATAATATACAGTGCCATTGTAAACATAATAGTATTTATCATCAGCATTCAACATACCGTCCGAAGTTTCGACTATCAAATCTGAACCATACTTAAATGTCAAGTTAGGCTTGGAATTGTTATTGACAGAAAGATCAAAATGCAGTTCAAAATCGGTATCTACAGGAATAGTTGTATATCCCGCATTGGAATATGATCCGCTCACTTTACCATTGTCAGCCTGATAGATGTAATTGTCATTTCCATCTTTTCTGCTCAAAGAAGCAAGTCCTTTGATGTGTACCTTGCCCCAGTAAGGACCTGTCAGCTTCTTGATCTCCTCGGGGAGGAAGCCGGCGTTTGATTCATAATAGAAGTTATCGCCGGAAACGTAGATGTAGTAGTCGGAAGCCGAATTGTTGTTGAGCTCGATACTGAATTTATTGGGTATAGGTGCCGATTCGGAACCTCCGCATACGTTTATCGTGGTCTCTTTCTTTGAGATGTGAACGACTGTATCGACCATTCCCACGCCGCCCGTAGTTGCGAATCGGCAGGGATTGCTGTCAGAAGTAGGTATCGTGTTGCCATCGACCGTGGCAGCGCCTTCCTCGACACCCGCGGCGAGTCTGAAATACAGAGCGCCGAATGGGTCGTTCACTGTGCGGATATAGTGGAGCGTGATGTCCTTGTTGTCGCTGTCGTCCTCGGCAGGTTCTTTGTCTACAGTCCAGTTGCCCGTATCGTCCTTCTTGATGTAGAGGGTATCGGTGCCCGCATTGATGAAGTCGGAGAGTTTTACCGTACCCTTTTCAACTCCGCCTTCCGTGAATACGATGGTGTCGTCTGTCCCGTCGTCTATGGTAAGCGGGATCGGGACGTTGGTGGATACCTGTGTTTCACCGCTTGCAGGGTGTCCCCCAGAATCGGGAGTGGTAACAGTGGAGGGAAGCACGATCTTGGGATCGTTCACGCCGAAAGTGCCGGGCTGGATAACGAGGTTATAGGTGTGCAGGGAAGCACCGAGGTCTATCACCTTGTTTCCGCGAGTTGCCGTGAAGGGCTGGAAAGTTGTGTTGCTAAGCACCGACGAAGTGCTTATGGAGGTAGGCGCTTCATCAGGTCTCTGGTAGAAGATGAATATAGCCTGCTCACCGTCGGTGGAGTTGTTGTTGTTTGCGAGCAGAGACTCGATGCCCTCGTTTACCGCCGCACTGTCATAGTTTACCATTGCAACGTGACCTATAGTGGTCTTTCTGAGCTGAGCTCTGTTCTGCATATTTACCAGCTTGAAAGTTTCGCTGTACTTGTAGGTCTTGGAATCCATTATTCCCTTATTGTCCATCGGGTGCATTACCGCGCCTACGGTGATGGACTCTCTTCCGGTCTCGGCGGAATAGCCGTCGATCGAGAATTTGATATCGGTGTTGCCAAGCAGATTTGCGGAATTTCCGACAGAAGTCGCACCCGCAAGACCGTTTGCGGTAAGACCGTGTACAGCATAGCCGTGAGCACCGAGGTGATCGCCCGGGCGCTTGCCGTTGCTGAGCATGATGAAATGTTTGAGGGTGTTCGAGGGGAGTGTCGAATCATCAGCCTCGGAAGTAACGAAAACATCGGTGGCATATCTCAGCTCGCCGTTGAGCACGTCAAAAAGCGTGATAGCCGCAACTTCCTCGTCTGTCTTGTTCTTTACATCAACATAAAGCTTTGTTGTCGGACGGAGCACCATGGCGATCGCCGTAGTAATAAGACCCATGAGGATCAGGACCACGATCAGTTCGACAAGAGTAAAGCCTTTTTGTAGTTTTTTAGTCATTATCTTTACCTCCTTTGTCCATGGTATTTAGGTTATCTCGAAGGAGACTTTGCCGTCCGTTCCGAAATTTCCTTCGCTTAACGTACCTGCCAGCATCTGAACGCCGCTTTCGGATCTGATGTACACTTCAATGCTGAAAGGATCGATCTCCGCAGGATCATAGTAGAAGCCTACAATGAAGCTGTGAGGAACGGAATTGTCCTTGATGTTCTGAAGCTCTGCCTTCTCGGCTTCGGTCTTTCCCGTGGGGTCGTAGTCGTAAATGTTGTTATCAACACCCTTAGCCTCCAGCGATCTTGCATAAGTCAGACCGGGGTGAGTGTAACCGCCGTCAGTCTCCATGTATCTGTCATAGTTGCCTTCATAGAATCTGCCGCCGTTCGCCTTGATAATGACATCATATCTGTTAGAGGTAGTATTCTCCACCTCAATACCGTAATAGCCGTTATCCTTGTCGATCTTGGTGGGCACGCTCCCAAAAGGAGTTGCCGAAGCCGTGTGCAGCTCGAAGTTGAAGTCGTTGCCGTTCTCGGCTGTCTTTATTGCCTTGTACTGTGTAACATCGTCAACTTCGAGAGTGCCGAATGTACCGCCCGAACCGTCGGAGTATACTATCTTGGAGCCCTTGACGGTGTTCCCGTCATTCAGGGTAACGCCGGCAGCCGAGCCTCTTTCGAGGGCGCCCTGCTGAGTGGCAAGCTCTTTGTCGCGTCGCATATTACGCGCGTTGAGCTTGAGCGCCGCCGAGAAAGCGTAAGTGACGGCAAGAGTAAGCACAGAGAACATAGCTATCGCGATAACCACCTCGACAAGTGTCATGCCCTTTTGGTTTTTCTTAATAGATCTCATATGAGCACCTCCCGTCAATACTGGTAGTAAGCGATATCAATGGACGAGGTAGTGGCGTTTACAGCTCCTACATAGTCCATGATGGAGTTTCTTGCAGGCGGAATGTTGAAGATCATGGGCTCGTCAAAGTTTCCGGGACCGCTGAACTTTCTGCACTTTACCTGACCGAATACATAAGAATAACTGCTCGAGGAACCGCCGAAAGTTACGTCCGCATCGGGTCCGTAAACTATGCCCTGGAGGGTCGCTCTTTCATTTATCGTGAACTTTACGTTATCGGGAACGAGGAACATGGAGAGATTCTCCTGGCTCTGCTGATTGTATGTTCTCAGCACGTTGGTGGAGGGTCTTGTTCCGGGGTTCATCGTTCTCGCGATGAATTCGTTAAAGTCGATGTGGTCGGCATCGCCGTAATCCTTCCAGATCGTCGGGTCGCCTATCATAAGTCCGGGAGAGCCGCCGAAACCGTTGTTGGAGTAGGATATCTCCTTCGAGTTTCTTGCTGCATAATCGGTGTGTATGAAGTTGATGGTGACATTTTCCGTACCGCCCGAGTTTTTGTCGCGGGAAACGGTAAAGGACTTATCCGCATTGTCAAGATACATACATTTTACATTGTAAGTGGTAGGATCCGATGTGAAATCGCAGTCGTTCTCATCGTAGTACATATAGTATACGAAGCAGTCCGTAGTCCTGTCGGTAGAGTCTATACGCATGAGGGTATTGGGATTGTTCTTCATGCCGTTTATCGGCATAGCGATCACTATATCGTGATCGGTGAGCTTGATGTTGTAGATCTTGCTCTTAACGTCGGAGTCCGCCGAGCCCGCGAGATCCTGTGGACGGAGCCTAAGGCTGTCATTTATCTGTGTAACGGTGTAGGTACCATCGGTGAACTTTTGGCTCAAGTCACTGCCCGAAACGGTCTTGGTATCGAGAGTTCTCGAAAGAGCCTGAGCATACTTGTTTGCGATGTCCTTGGAAGCCGAGTAGTAGGTATTAGCGGGGCTCAGAGACTCCTTGAATATCTTGTTGGTGGAGGCGTCCTGATAAGTCGCTTTCAGACCCTTTCTTACGGAGTCGGGAGTACCCGTTGAAGGCGAATAGCCCAGCGTGGGGATATCATCTCTCGAGGAGGTATTGGAGGGATCGAGTTCGGCAAAGCCCTTGATGGTGCAGTTCGTGAAGTGCGAATTGGAAGTCATCGCGGAAGCATTTCCGATAGTATTGCCGTCAAGGAACTTGATATCATTGGCATACAGTGTGCCGCCGTGAAGGTCTATCGTTGTATTCGCGCTCATATATATGGTACCCTGAACAACAAGGTCGCCGTATATGTTGAGTGTCTTGGGGTTGCTGAAGCTGATAACGAGGTCGCCGTTGTCGCAGCCCGTAGCAGATCCCGAGCCCTTGTAGCAATAGACATTTCCGTTTACCGAATAATCGCTGGAGCTGTCCCAGCTGTGACCGCCGTAAATACCGTCTATGGTGCTGGTCTCAGGGTTCGCACTTCCGCCGATGTTGTCGGGAACAGTACCCACGTACATACCGTGGCAATACATATCTATAGGATTCTTGCCCATAGCAGGCGAGCTTCCGTCATAAAGGGTATCGCTTCCTACGCCGAAAGTGGTCTGCTGGTTGCCGCAGAGAAGTATCTTGTTCTCCGCATATATCCAGCCGTCCTTGTTGGAGAGTTTGCCGGGTTGGTAGCCCGAATCGTCGCCGTTTCTTCCGTTTTCGTCGGTCTTGCCAACAGAAGTTCCGTATTTGGTGGGGTTATCCCACTTCATGTAGCCTGTAGTTCTTATGGTCATTGCCTGCTCGAAGTATTCGCCCGAATCGGTCGAACTTGCGCTCTTATTAGGCTCAAAATTCTTTGAACCCGACTTGTTGGTAACATCATGGAATTCCGTACCTGTATCGAACTTGATGCTGTACTCGGTGTAAACGTGAGAATGGAAGCCGCCGTTCCCATCGTGGAATGTCATGGTCTTGTTGGAGTCCGTTCCTCTTTCGAGGTACATATCGCCGTCCATAGGCCATGCGGCGCCGCCGTAGTTCGAGCCGTCGCTGGCTTCAAGGGTGTTCGTAGGCACATAAGGTGTATCCTGGCTTGCTGCGAAAATCAGGCTCGCCGTCTGCACCTGTCCCATGTAATCGCAGGTACTTGTGACCTTGAATCCCGAGCCCTGCTCGTAAACATTGATGTTTGTGGTGCCGAATTTCGCCGTATTATCGTCACCTGCGTCATTCAAGAAGGTCACTCCTATAGGGGTAGAAGCCGATGTGCGTCCTGCCGAAAATGTCTTGAGTGAGTCATAATTGCCGTTATATGAAGACACAAATTCGTTCAGGGCGGCTTCAGCGGTTATCTTTGCCTGGCTTCGTTCAACGTTCCTTGCCGTAGCCTTGATGTTGTAGTTTATCAGCCACAATGCCACCGACGCGAGCGTAACGGTCACCATACCCATGCAAACTACAGCAAGAAGAACAGAACCCTGCTCATTGGCACCCTTTTGAGGTTTTCCTGCCTGCTTAAGCATACTGATTACCACCTTTCATAATTCTATAGATTTTAAAATATTTAACCAATTCAAATTGCCATAGCAGGAATGACCATTATAGCCATTCCTACTACAGTCAGATATTTTAATTACTCTGCAATATCGTCAACCGCATTGACTTCGGCGCCGTCGTCGATGCTCTGATTTACGATAGCGGGATCCTTGAGCCTGGGAACCATGTAAAGCATGAGCTCCATAGAACCCGACCACTCGTCTTCGTCCTTGTTATCAAGAACGCTGGTTATAGCGAGGGAATTTACAACAAGGCTCTTGTGAGGATTGCTCTGGAGGTTGTCAAGGAAGGTGAGAAGATCCTTCTTGGTAGCTGTGAAGTTCATCGAGAAGCTGTAGCCGGAGAGGATCGGGAAGTCGTTGTTCGCCTCTGCCTGCTCTACAGTCTCGTCCATCGAAGCAACGATGGTGTCGAAAGTAGAGGATACTTCCTGAGCGGTGTAAACGTACTTGTTAAGAGTAGCGTTGCTGAGAGCGCTTATTTCAAGGTTATAGTTGGTGATCTCCTGACCGTTGTCCTTATTGGAGTCGATATCAAGCTGATTCTGCATCTCGGTAGCAGCGTCATGCTGATGTGTCATCTTGGGATAGAATATCTCGGCAGTTTCGTTAGCCTTCTTATAGGCTGCGTCTATCCTTTCGGGAAGATCCTTATCTTCTTCGATCTGCTGCTTCTTTTCCGCAAGCTCAACTTCCTTTTCATCAAGGGTATTCTGTGCCGATTTTACGTCATCAATGGCAGGCTTGATAAAGGTAACGATACCTGCTACCCACAATACGATGACGAGAACTACTACAAGGATGAGCTTATCTCTCGAATTAAGATTCATTATTCATTTCCCTCCTCTGATGCTGTTTCTTCCTCTGCTTCAGGCTCGGGATCGGGGATATCCTTTATCCTGAGTGTCACATTGTCGATCACAACGTTTGAGCCATCCTTGCCCGTACCGGTATAACCGTTATAGAACGCATCTGCGAAGTAATCCTGATCGAAGAAGCCCTTAACGAAGTCATTGGCAGTCTGCTGCTCGGGGAGTATGATATTGTTTATCGTGATCTCGCCGTTGGCGCAGGTGTAATTGAAACTCTCGTAAGTGATAGGTTCGTCGCCCGATCCTTCGAGGTTCTCCTCTATCTTGTCAAATACTTCTTTTTTGACTACGGGGAGAGTTTCAAGGTTGTTTTTGGACTCGTTGAGCTTCTCCTGGAACTGGTTGATGATACCGAGATAGTCATGGAGCTTCTGGTTCTTCGCAATGATCTCATCGCATTCTGCGATCTCAGCCTCGGTAGCGGCTATCTTATCCTGTATAGAGCTCTCGCGCCACTTGATGATAGCGGTAACGCCGGCTATCAGACCCACGGAAACACCGACCGCTATGAGCATGGTCATGAGCACCTGGCTGTCGCCCGCGGTGTCCTTTACCTTACCTGTTGAGGTGTTGATCTCGAGGAGGTTTATACGCTCGGTCTGCTTGTTTCTCTTGTAGAGTGCGCCGATCGCGTTTGCGAAAATTGTAAACTCAAAGTTTTCGTAACCCGTGATCTGCGAAGGAACGCCGAGTACGGAAGCCTTGACGTCCAGCGAATCGAGGGCGTCAACGAGCTTGCGGAAGTCGTCTATCTTACCGTAAAGTATTACGTTTTCAAGACCCGTGCCGCCTCTTGCCTTGTTGAACTGTTCCATACGGAAGATGTTCTCACTGATAGCCTCGGTGAGGTATTCCTCCGACTCATAGTCCTCGGCGCTGATGGGCTCATATCTCGCAAATGCCATCTGACCGTTCTCGAACAGGATAAGTCCCAGGAAGTTGTCGTCGATCTGGCATACGAGCAGCGGCATCTTCTGGAGGTTGGTCTTGTCGGCAAGCACGATACGGGAGATCGAGTTACAGCTTATGTTCGCGGAAGTCAGGTTGATCTGCATCTCCTTGAACAGGTTTCTGTAAGCCTCAACTATGTTCGTGGGACAAGCAGTGGCAAGTACCTTTACCGAACCGGGGTTATTCTCGCCCGCTTCACCTACTATGGTGTACGAGATGGAATAATCGTCCGAGATACCCATTTCCTGCGACATCTGGTTCTGTACCATGTTCAGGAAGTCGTTGCCCTTAGCCTTCGGAACTACGAGCTCCTTGAAAACTATGCTGCTGGACGAGAAAGTAACTACGGCTTCCTTGTCCATCATCTGAGCGCCCTTGAGCGCCTCAAGGAGTACGTCTTTAAGACCGAGGATATTGACTACCTCGCCGTTCACGATCATATCCTGAGGAACGTCTACGGTAAGTGATTTTTCGATCTTGATCTTCTGTCCCGAGTTGTCGCCCTTGACTACGTTGACAACTCTGTCTGTAATATCAAATGAAAGCATTTATTCCTTCACCTCTTCTAAATATTTCTTGAAAATGTATCAAAGCATCCGCGGAGGGGAGCGCCGCTCCCGCTCCGACGGGGCTGCCTTTTCCGAGAGCTTACGAGTTTTCGAGTCCTCCGATACCGCCGTACAGCAGCGGGAAGATACCTGCCAGACACAAGCCTATCGCGCCGCCCATGATGATTATCATTACAGGCTCGAGCAGCGAAACAAGTCGCTTAACGGCTGCGTCCGCTTCTTCCTCGTAGAAGTCCGCGGTCTTGTCGAGGATCTCGTCGAGAGCGCCCGACTCCTCACCAACGTAGATCATCGAGGTGAACATACCCTCGAATATCTCCGTCTTGGCGATGGATACCGACATGGGCGAGCCCTGCTTTACCTCGTCAACAACATCAATGAACATTTTATCAACGTAGGAGTTCGAGAGTACCGAAGAAGATCTTTCGAGAGAATCTACCATCGGGATACCGCTCGAATAGAGAGATGAAAGGGTTCTTGCGAATCTGCCCTCGTATATCTTTACCATAAGGGGTCCTACCGCGGGCATCTTAATGAGCATCATATCGAATTTCAGTCTGATGTCGGGCACCTTGAGTGCGTATCTTATGGCAAGTACGATGACAACTACCGCGATTATGAGTATGTACCATTTCGTTTTCAGGAAGTCACTGAAGTGGAACAGCGCCCTCGAAAGAGCGGGCATCTGATCCTCGCTCATCAGACCCGCGAACGTAGGCATGATGAACGTGAACATTCCGATTACCATTGCGACCGTCAGTATACCCAGTATGATAGGGTACATCATGGCGCTCTTTACCGTGTTCTGTGTCTTGTTCTGGTTTGCGTAGAAGTCGCTCAGACGCTGTATCGTGATATCGAGGTTACCCGCCGATTCACCCGCGTCCACCATGCTTATCATGAAGTCGGGGAACGAACCGCTTCGGTTTATAAGAGCCTGCGTGAAGTTCGAGCCCTTGTTTACGTCCTCGTAAAGTGCGAGCCATACTTCCTTAGCCTTCTTGTTCTCTTCCTCACGGTACATGATGTCGAGAGCCTTAACGATAGTCAGTCCCGAAGTAAGCATAGCCGCGAGCTGACGACATGAGAACGCGAGTTCCTTGGTCTTGAACTTCTTGACGCCCTCCTGCCTTCTGCCGCCCTTGCCTTCGGTGGAACTGATAAGGAACAGACCTTGCTCATAGATCTTTTCCTGCACCTGCTGCTGATCCTCTGCCTCGATATAACCCTTTATGGTCTTACCGCTGGAGTTCTTGGCAACATAGCTGTAGCTTTTCATATTTGTAGAAACACCTCCACCTGTTTACACGCCTTGCGCACAACGAAGACCGACCCATACTGTTCTCGTGTCCTTCAAACAGGCGCACTCCGACACACAAAACGTATTTTATATTATTATAACATTTTTTTCCGAGTTATTCAAGCGTTATCAATAATTTTTCCGCTGTTTATTCCGACGAAAAAATCAATTGTATTTTATACATATTTAACAAAATGAACAAATTGCTCTATTTGATGTCACAATGTATGATGATTATTGTTTAATATCTCCGAATTTCACACTTTTTTTCCATTCCCGAAACACAAGCAGACATCAGTCATGCTTCGCCGCCCTCCGAGGTCTCCGCGTCCTCGGAAGCGTTCTCCGCGTCCTCATCGGTCACGCGGAACACGTAGGGGTGTCTGACCTTGTACCTGCCGTAGGATACATTATAGATAACGAGCTGTATCCCCAGTATCGCGGCAGTCCCCACCGCCACAGCGGGCTTCAGCTGTGCCCCGAAAAGCTCGATGACCCATCGGCAGGGGTAGTAGAGCATATAATACACCGACCTCACGACCCTTGTGGAATCAACGGGGTCGAAGAATATCACGGGGATAAAGTAGCAGGCGAGCATGAGTATCAGCGTTATCATGACGAGTATTATGTCCATGTCCGCGTAAGCCGCGTGCTTCTTCCCGTCGTCCTTGAACACCAGTCCGAGCAGAGCCGCCATGATGACCGCCGCCGTTACCGAGCCAGCGGGGTCGCTGACCAGTGCCTGCTTCGCTCCCTCGGGCAGGAAGGTCATGACCGAAGCCGCCGCCCAGAAAACGCCCTTCCCGATGATGAGCCCCAGCGCCTCCGCGCCGAACAGCAGAAATATCCTGAAAACGCAGTATTTGAATTGCTCCGTATAATCCATAAGCTCTCCTATCGTTCAAACTCCCACTCCGAATAGCTTCGGAAAGTCACGTCCGCCGCGGCTCTTATCCGTTCGTGAGCCTGCTTATCCTCCCCGTCCAGACAGCCGCAGACGTAGAACCCGCAGGAAGCCGCGCTCTCCGCGCCCTCGGGAATGTCCTCAAACACCGCGCATTCCTTCACCGCCGCCCCGAGCTTTCCCGCCGCATAGATGTACACATCGGGGTGCTCCTTGCTCCTGCAAACCTCCTCGGTGGAGGCGAAGCAGTCGAAGCAGTCGAGGACGCCGTTGTTTTCAAGCACGGGTATGTACAGAAGCGGGCTCGAAGCCGTAGCGAGCGCCGTCCTCACTCCCCTGTCTTTGAGCAGCCGCAGGAAGTCCTCCGCGCCGTCCTTCATGCGGATATTATGGGCGTATTCGTACCTTGCCATCCCGAACCATTCCTCGACGATATCCTCGGGGCGCTCGTCAAGCCCGAAGCGTGCTATGGTGTAGTCCGCGCCCTCGCGGAAGTTCATCACCGCGATGCTTCGGCAGTAATCTTCGGGGACTTCTATCCCGCGTTTCGCAAGGAACTTCTCGTCGATATCGCTCCATACGTGCGAGGACGCGATAAGCGTCCCGTCAAGGTCGAACACCGCCGCCTTTATCCGTTCGGGCAGAACAATACCCATATCCGTCAGCTCCATTCTCATAGAAATGAAAAACCGCCTAATGAATTAAGCGGTCTCTCAAAAAGGAAAGTATGAAAAAGAAAAAATTTCGGGAATGCGTTAGTTATTTATACCGCTAAGCCCTTAGTCCTCGTCCTTGTCGGAGATGTTGTTCATGATGTTCTCCGCAAAATCGGCGACCTTGTCCTTAGCCTCTTCCGCAGCGTCCGCGATAGCGTCCTTAACGTCATCTGCCTTCTCGGCAGCAGTCTCAACTGCGTCCTCAGCGGCTTCCTTGACTTCCTCAGCCTTTTCCTCGGCAGCCTCCTTGACTTCCTCGGCGGTATCGGCAGCCTTGTCAGCAGCCTCTTCTACAAAGCAATCATCGAAATCGTCGTCCAGCTCTTCGTAATCGTAGTCCTCCAGCTCCTTACGCTTCTTATAAGCAACAGCCGCCGCTACGCCTACCGCAGCAATACCGAGACCCGCGATGATCTTTAATGCACTTGCCAATGTAAACAACTCCTTTTCATTTCGTCTTACTGTTCCGACCGCACGCCGATATTCACGGCGTCGCCCGTATTTTTATTTTCGGAGCTAACTCCTTAACTGAAATATATTATAACACAATTCCTCAAACAAATCAAGCATTTTTCAAAAAAATAATTTCCAAAGAACATTTTTTGTTTATTCTATACAATTCTCAACCTAAAATAATGGTAAAAAAAACAGTCTAAGCTAACCATTTTCACGAAAATCAATGTTTCGCTCCTAAAGCCATCGTATCTTTACACAAAAAAGACCGCAGCCCCCTCTGCGGGAACTGCGGTCCTCCGTGCTATGAATGATGCTTTTTATGCTGTTATATCAAACGATACCCTGCCAGAGCATAGCCTCCGCAACCTTCAGGAAGCCTGCGATGTTGGCGCCCGCGATGAGATCGTCGCCGAGACCGTACTCGTTGGCAGCCTTTACGGAAGCCGAGAAGATGTTCTTCATGATGCTGTGGAGCTTAGCGTCAACTTCCTCAGCAGTCCAGTTGTATCTCATGGAGTTCTGGCTCATCTCAAGACCCGAAACGGCAACGCCGCCCGCATTTACAGCCTTGGAAGGAGCAACTATCACGCCGTTTGCGCGGAGATACTCAACAGCCTCAAGAGTGGTAGGCATATTGGCTACCTCGACATAATACTTCGAGCCGTTGGCTACGATGTTCTTAGCGTCCTCGATGTCAACTTCGTTCTGGGTAGCGCAGGGCATATAGATGTCAGCCTTAACTTCCCAAGGTCTCTTGCCCGCGAAGAAAGGAACGCCGAACTTGTCTGCATAGTCCTGAGCTCTGTTGCGGCAGCTTGCACGCATCTCGAGGAGGTAAGCTACCTTCTCATCGGTGCTGATGCCGTTCTCATCGTAGATGTAGCCGTCGGGACCCGAGATGGTGACTACCTTGCCGCCCAGCTCGTTTACCTTCTTGATGGTGCCCCAAGCAACGTTGCCGAAGCCCGATACCGCGAAGGTCTTGCCCTTGATGCTGTCGCCGAAGTGCTCGAGCATCTCAACGGTGTAGTAAACAGCGCCGTAGCCCGTAGCCTCGGGACGGATCAGCGAACCGCCGCACTCCATGCTCTTACCTGTAAGAACGCCTACGAACTCGTTTCTGATCTTCTTGTACTGACCGAACAGATAGCCGATCTCTCTGCCGCCTACGCCGATGTCGCCTGCGGGAACGTCGGTGTTAGCGCCTACGTGCTTGCAGAGCTCGGTCATGAAGCTCTGGCAGAAGCGCATAACTTCCGCGTCCGACTTGCCCTGAGGATCGAAGTCGGAACCGCCCTTGCCGCCGCCCATGGGGAGACCCGTCAGGCTGTTCTTGAAGATCTGCTCAAAGCCCAGGAACTTGATAACGGAAGCGCATACGGTGGGGTGGAATCTTAAGCCGCCCTTGTAAGGTCCGATAGCCGAGTTGAACTGTACTCTGAAGCCGCGGTTCACCTGTACCTTGCCGTTGTCGTCTACCCACGGAACGCGGAAGAAGATCTGACGCTCGGGCTCAACGATCCTGTCGAGAACGCCTGCCTCAACGATGTCGGGGCGCTTTTCGATAACGGGCTCGATGGTGGTAAGAACTTCCTTTACCGCCTGTAAGAACTCGGGCTCGCCGGGGTTTCTCTGCTCTACCTTTGCGAATACGTCCGCAAGGTACTGATTCTTGAATGCCATTGGGGTTTCCTCCTTGAATATGATTGCTTTTGAACGCGGGACAATTATCCCTCATTAACCGAACAATACCATTATATCACATCGCTCCCCCGATGTCAACAGTTTTTGAAAAATTTTTTTGAAAAATTGCAGATTTTTTCCGCGAAAAGGTTTTTGTGTGCGGATTTATGCAAGTTCGGCGTTCCTCCGATTCATTTATCAGGTCCTCTGCACCACCTCGTCGAAGCGTTCGTATATATCCCGCGTGCCGCCCCAGAGAGTTATTCCGCTGTGAAGGTACGCCTTTGCCGAATGTTCCCCGACGCTGACGACGGTATCATTTCCCGACGCCACCTTGTCCCTGACCGTTTCGGCAACGGAAAGATCGCTGCTGCACGTCACGGCTACGAACTCATCTCCGCCAACGCGGAAAGCGAACATATCCTCTCCGAGTGCCGCGTCTATCCTCTTGATGCAGTTCTTTATGACCTCATCGCCCAGCTCGCGGCTCATATCGTTTATCACCATAAGGTTCTTGATATCGAAACATACTATATAAGTACCCTGTTTGTCGGAAAGTCTGTCATACAATTCCGTAAGATCGAATTTAACTTTCATAAATATACCTCCCTGAATATCCTTGTCAAGTCTGGGGTAAAGCCCCGTGAAGCTGCGTTTTTCGGCGAACTCCGAGGGAAGGACTCCCCACGCCGTCCTGAAAGCGCGGCTGAAGGCTTCATTTGAGCCGTAGCCGTACTTCACAGCGGTCGCGAGGACGCCCGCGCCGCCCGCAAGCTCCCTTGCGGCGAGGGTGAGCCTGCGGCGTTTGATGTACCTCATGACGCCTCCGTGAGTGCAGTAGTTCCACATCTTTTGCAGTGCCGAGACCGAGCAGCAGCAGTGCGCGGCAATATCCTCCTGCCTTATCTCCTCACCGAGGTGTTCCTCGATGTACGCAAGCGAGCCCGCAAAAATCTCAAAGTCTTTCATAACGGTGCTTACCCTCCGTTCAAATGTAAGATATATCTTATGATATCATTATACCACACCGAAGCCCCGTTGTCTTGACTTTTTGCGTAAATTTTCACAGTCACAGACCGAAAGTATCATTCATTCGGTTAGCTTACGGTAACCATTTATATACATTTTCTTAACATTTGTTGAAATAAGCGTAACAATCCGCCCCTACCCCTTGCAATTTTTTGTTGATATGTTATAATATTAAATGTAAAGGCGGCGATCGTGCCGTCCGTTTTTGGTATACTAAGGAGGTTTGTACTATGGCTTATAAGATCAATGACGATTGCATCAGCTGCGGCGCTTGCGCAGACCAGTGCCCCGTAAACGCTATTTCCGAGGGTGACGGCAAGTACGTTATCGACGCAGACACTTGTGTTGAGTGCGGTGCCTGCAACGGTGTCTGTCCCGTAGGAGCTCCCAACGCAGAGTAATTTTTTACATACGGAGCAATTTCTTTTGTAATGAAGTGCTGCGCGGTGATGAGCCGCGCAGTTTTCTTTTTTGGGAGCGCGGCATATAATAAATCATAATTCGTAAGGCTGACCGCGTTGCACTATTTGGTGTAGGGCGGGGCGGCACAACTGCGTTGGTGCAGCTCCCGCCCCTTTGACGTGCATGATTTTGGTGTATTACGTTGTTCCATTTGTGTAGGGGCGCACCTATGTGTGCGCCCGTGGATAACGTAGGGTTTACCTTGCCATTGCCCGCCTGACGGCGGGTTTGGGGTTGTGCAAAAATCGCTCCGCTCTTTTGCACAATTAAATCGGCGATACATCTGTTCTCGTTACTTTGTGCGGGTCGGTTCGCTCGACCCTTACTTTTCGTTTTTTTGGTATCGCCGATTTAACTTGGACTTTCGGTCTTGCGTTTCTCGGGGGCGCTTTGTGGTTTAGGTTCGCTTGCTTCTTTGCGCCTGCGGCGCAACGGGGGCTCTGCCCCCACGCGAACTTCGTTCGCTCCCCTGCCTAAGGGCTCCTCGCCCTTAGGAATCCTCGCCAGCCTCGCGCGGCTGGAC
>CACZJT010000025.1 GCA_902781565.1 uncultured Ruminococcus sp. | reverse complement strand
GTCCAGCCGCGCGAGGCTGGCGAGGATTCCTAAGGGCGAGGAGCCCTTAGGCAGGGGAGCGAACGCAGTTCGCGTGGGGGCAGAGCCCCCGTTGCGCCGAAGGCGCAAGAAACACACGTACCGACATCACAAAGCCGACCGAGAAAAGCAAGTCCGAAAGTCCAAGTTAAATCGGCGATATCAAAGAAAAGCCGATAAGTAAGGGCTGAAGCGAACCGACCCGCACAAAGTACCGTGAACAAGACGTATCGCCGATTTAATTGTGCAAAAGAGCGAATGCGATTTTTGCACAACCCCAGACCCGCCGTCAGGCGGGCAACAAACCTGCCGCAAGGCAGGCGGGAGCAAGGTACACCATACGTTATCCACGGGCGCACACATAGGTGCGCCCCTACACAAATGGAACAACGTAACGTTGTTCGGGTCAAGAGGTCGGGGCAAGCCCCGACTCTACAGGTATTGTGCCGCCCCGCCCTACATCAAGAACAAGATACCCCGATAAATTATGATTTGCAATGATTTTTTTGAAAGGAACAAAAACAATGTACGAAGATATAAAGGATAAGATCGTTGAGGTCTGCCATAAGATGTGGCTCAAGGGCTGGGTCGCGGCTAATGACGGAAATGTTACCGTCAAGGTCGCGGAGAACAGGTTCCTTGCTACCCGCACGGGTATCTCAAAATATGAGATCACCCGCGATCATATCGGGCTCATAGACGCCGATTACAATATCATCGAAAAGCCCGCCGAGGACTGGCGCCCCAGCTCCGAGGTCAAGATGCACCTCAAATGCTACCACGACCGCCCCGACGTCGGTGCCGTCGTTCACGCACACCCGCCCGTTTCCACGGGCTTCGCCTGCGCTCACCTCTCTATAGACGACTACTGCATGATAGAGACCGTCATCGGCGTGGGCTCCGTTCCGCTGACACCCTACGGCACGCCCTCGACCTTTGAAGTCCCCGAAGCCATCGAGCCTTACTTGCAGGAACATGACGTTATGCTCCTCGAAAATCACGGCGCTCTGACCGTCGGCGCAGACCTCACCACCGCTTACTACCGCATGGAGACCCTCGAACTTCAGGCGCAGATATCCCTCGTGGCAAGGCTGCTGGGCGGCGCGAAGGACATCTCCCGCGAGAACATCGACCGCCTGATCGCTATGCGCCCCCAATACGGCGTGACAGGCAAGCACCCGGGCTACAAGAAATATCCCCCGAAAGACTAAGAGGGACATTTAATTCCGGAATTAGGAATCCGCATCAGCTCCGCTGATGCCGGTGTCCGCCCTCGGCGGACGATCATTTTTTATCATTGTAAAAAAAAACCGTCGCGTAAGCGACTCCTTAATTCCGAATTCCGAATTCCAAATTATTATCCAAGGAGGTGTTGTTATGGCAATTTTGCCCGAGATCAGCAAGGCGGAACGGGAGGCTTTTGAAAAGAGCCGCGACTACGCCGCCGAGCTTGAAGAGATGATACGCGACAGCCGCAGGATAGTTTTCTTCGGCGGCGCGGGAGTTTCCACCGAGAGCGGTATACCCGATTTCCGCTCGGCTGACGGTATCTACAGCCAAAAGTACGGCAGGCTCAGCCCCGAACGGATAATCAGCCGCTCCTTCTTCGATACCGCCCCGGCGGAATTCTACGACTTCTACCGCGACAAACTGCTCTACCTGGACGCAAAGCCCAACGCCGCGCACTTAAAACTTGCGGAGCTTGAAAGGGCAGGCAAGGATATCACCATAGTCACCCAGAACATCGACGGCCTTCACCAGCTTGCGGGCAGCAGCAAGGTCATCGAGCTGCACGGCTCGGTGCTGCGTAACTACTGTATGCACTGCATGACCTCCTACAGTGCGGAGTTCATCAAGAACAGCAAGGGCGTCCCCCGCTGCATGGCAGAGGGCTGCGACGGCATAGTTAAACCCGACGTGGTGCTGTACGAGGAATCCTTGAACAGCGACGACACCATGAACGCGGTCAGGGCGATAGAGAGCTGCGATATGCTCATCATCGCGGGGACATCGCTCGTGGTATACCCCGCCGCAGGCTTCGTAAGGTATTTCCGAGGGAAACACTCGGCGATAATCAACCTTTCCGAATCGAGCCGCGACAGCTACATGGAGCTGGTTATCCACCGCAAGGTCGGTGAGGTGCTGGGAGCCATAGACGTCAGCAAGTGCGTATGAGCAAAAACAAGACCCTCACGGAGCATTTCCGCGAGGGTCTTTTGCATAGGGTATCATTTACCTTTTTTTCTGTTCAGCACGATGATGACGCCCGCCGCGACCGCAGCGGCTACCGAGCCTATCTTCAGACCCGTGCCGGGATTGTCGCGGCTCGTGGTATCTGTAGTAGTCCCCGTACCGTTGTTGTTAAAGGACAGCCCGCTGCCCGAGGTGGTATAGTTGGTGCCGCCGCTCCATGAGCTTGCGGAGTAGCCGCTGCTCGTGCTGTTCTGACCGTTCGAGTTGTTGCTATTGCCGCCGCTGCTCGTATCGTTGGTGCTTGTGCTGCGGTTCTCGTAAATGACGATATAGTTGCCCGTCCCGAGGAAGTTGAAGTCTATGACGATGTTCTCGCTGGAATTTGCCGTCACGTTGATATCGCAGCTCTGCGCCGTATCGGAATCGAGGTAGAGCATGGTGAAACGTCCGTTGTTTATGTAGTCGTGGACGTTGCCCTGATCCTTCGAGAGCGCAAGCTCCACCTTGCCGCGGACGTTCCTTACATCGGTAAGTGTCTCGGGCTCCCCATCGCCCCTCTGCCTTGTGGGGTAAAAGTAGGTGAGCAGGCTGTCATCGGGCTTTATCTCGGTCTTTCCGAAGTAATTGTTTATGAGCTTCCTGTAAGTGCTGTCGGCGTCAAGGGAGCCGTAATTCTTCGGGGAATTCTTGTCATGCTGTATCATGTAGGTAACATCGAGACCGCGTTTCAGGTAGTCGATATCGGTGTCGTCGAAGCCTATCCTTTTGAGCTCCGCGTCATCATAGAGGGTCTTTTCGTCCATGACGTTCTCATAGTAGGTCGCCTTACCGCGCTGCTCGGACTGAGAGGAGCTGTCGGCGGAGGAAGAACTGCTGTTGTTCGAGGAAGTATCCCCCGAGGGCGAATCGCTGCTGTCAGAAGTCACGGAGTCAACTGACGAAGCATTGTATGCAACAAAGTAATCCCCCGTCCCGAGGAATTCGTATTCAAGCTGAGCGTTGCCGCGGCTGTTGGCGGAAGCGGTCAGCTTAGTGCTCTGAGCGGAGGCAGTTCCCGTGTTGAGGTAGAGCATGGTAAAGGTGCCGTCCTTGACGATATCCTCGATATTGCCGCGGTCAGCGGCGAAGCTGAGCTCGACCGTGCCCGTGACGTTCCTGACATCGGAAAGTATCTCGGGCTGTTCGCCGCCCCTTTTTCTTGTGGGGTAGAAGCGTGCGAGCATGGTATCCTCCGAGGACAGAGCAACATCGCCGAAATAGCTGTCGATCAATGCTTTAAAGGAATCGAGCTCTCCGAGATCGCTGTAGCTCCTGACGGAGCCGCTGTCATAGACCACCTCATAAGTAACATCTAAGCCCTGTTCGAGGTAGTCGATATCGGTATCATCAAAGCCTATGCTTTTGAGTTTTTCGTCATCATATAATGTATCGTCGTCGATAGTCCTGCCGTAGTAGACGGCTTTGCCCCTATCATCGGCGTCGGGGTTCGCGGCAGCGTAAGCGGTACCCGCCGAAGCGAACACCGTCAAAGCGGCGCAAAGGACCGAAGCCGTGAGCTTAGCAAACTGCTTCATATTGTTTCCTCCCTGCAACATATCCATACTGTACTGTAGACCTGCGGGCATTATCCCGCAATATATCATTTTAATTATAGCACAGCCCGAAAAAAAAGTCAAGAGCGGGAATATAAAAATCCGCAGAGGTCGGCGCCCGATCTCTTCCGTAAATTTCCAAAAATAATTTTCTTCGCCTGCACCCCCGTGTCCGCCTGCGGGGTATTACTTATGAAAGGCAAGATCGTACAGAAAAAAATACGATAACATGAAAAGGAAGATGTACTATGAAAATGGACGATACACAGCTTGATGAAGCCCTGTTCGGGCTGGGGAAGAATACGCCGAAGCCGCCCGCGTCGCTTGTTGAAGCTATGGTCGGCACTGTGAAGGAACTCGCCATAGAAAGAGCTCTGCGCAAGGGCGCGGCACAGTCCACCTTCACGCGAAACGGCGACAAGGAGCTGACAAAGCTCATTCAGATCAAGAACCCCAACAAGGGCAGGACGCTCTGACGACTTACGGACGGACATACCGACATGAGCTGCGGTGTGTCCGTTTAATACTCGGAATAATTTCACAGCTCTGCACCGCGGGCGCTGTCTGCGGGGTATTACTTATGAAAACAAAATACTAATACTAATTCCTAGGTTAGTAGACAAAGATCGGTGCTGACGGCTCAGCAATCAAGGAAAGCGACCGCAGCCCCGGGTACAAGCACAGCTTGTACAACGCCCTGCAAGGGAGCCCCACGACGAGTGATGAGCCGTCAGTGCCGAGATTTGTCTGCTGTTCTTTTAGGGATTAGTATAAAGACAGGAGTAATGAAAAATGCCGAAGCTCACTACCAAATATTACG
This sequence comes from uncultured Ruminococcus sp., assembly GCA_902781565.1. GTDB lineage: Bacteria > Bacillota > Clostridia > Oscillospirales > Ruminococcaceae > YE71. The sequence continues at coordinate 21,374 of CACZJT010000025.1, read as the reverse complement.
AAGAGATAAATAAAACATTCGAGGAGCCGGGCAAGGAAAACTTTCAGCCCGAGATAAAAATGCTCATCGCTCTGAAATATATCGAGAGCAAGAACGGCAACAAGCCTGCCGAGATCGAAGAGGAGCAGCTTGACAAGACCGTGGATATGCTTAACGAGGGCGGGTTCATCGACAATACTATCCTGAAAGGCGCCAATGCCGAAAAGATGAAGGAGATGGCAAAGAACCCCGTCAAGCTGTTCGCTGACTTTCGGGAGGTCTGCAAGACTAACAACAAGGTATTCAAAGAGCCCGTAAAGAAAGAGGGCAAGAAAGAGAATAATGAGCCCGAGAAAAAGAACGTCAAGAAAAAAAGCTTCAATATAGTCGATCTATTCAGTCGGAAGAAAAAGGCTCCCGAGAGCGAGCCTGTCGAAAAGTCCGAGGTAAAGCCCGAGAAGAAGGGTATCTTTACGATAAAGAAGAAAAGAGCCAAGGCAGAGGTGCTCAAAGCCAAGCCCGCCAATGCTCCCAAAAAGGCAGAGGACAAGAAAGAGAACGTAAAGGAGATAAAGAAGTCCGACAAGGCTGCGGCGGAAAAGAATAGAAAAGCCTTAAAGAAGAAGGAGAATGAAAAGTCCGATAAGCTGAGAACGCAGGAGAAAAAAGATAAGAAGGCTGCGGAAAACAAGAATAAGAAGGAGGACGAAAAGGACCTTTCGGCAAACAGCCCCAAACACACGAATGTGAAGCCCGAGCCCGAAACTAAGTCAAAGAAGAAAGCCTCCTCTGTGGAGGAGTTTTTCAAGGACTATGGGAACGCCGAAAACGAGATCTGCGATGATGAGCTGAATGAGCTGCTTGAAGGCGATATCACCATTCCCGCCGATCGTACCGTACAAAAAAAGCAGTCAAAGAAAAGATCCGGGCTTAAAGTTTTCTCCGAAAAGGAAGATATCAAGGAAAAAGAGGACAAGAAAAAGGAAATAAAAGAAAAAGAAAAGGAGAACGAGAGGATATCCCTCGCAAGCTCCAAAAGCTCCATTAAGTCCTCTAAGAAGCAGGCTTCGATCTTTGACGACGATGAGGACGATCTCGAGGACGAGGTGGTGTTCGACAGGGAAAAGCCCGTAAAGAGCAAGGCTAAGGGCAGAGAAAAGGAGAAAGATAAGAAAAAGTCCGCCGCCAAGTCCAAGACGGACAAGAAGGAGAATGAAAAGGACTTCGGTTTTGAGATAATAGATAAGGAGGAGCTTGACAAGTCGAGTACAGTGTCGAAAAAGAGCGCGGGCAGGGACAAAGGCAATGTCAAGAAGAGCGAAGCAAAGCCCCCCGTGAAGTCCGAGAGCAAGCCCGCGAACGCGAACAAGGGCGGCTCAAAGCACGCAGAGGGCTACAGCGACGCCGATCTCTACGGCAACGATTACCTCTCGGCGGACAGCTACATAGAAACGATAAAGTCCCTTGACGGCTACATCAGAAACATCGACAAGGACACTGCCGAGATAACGGTGCTACAGACCTGCGCCCTCATGATAAACGCGAGGATATGCGAGAGCACGGGCACAAAGCCCTCCAAGGCGGAATTCAACAGGAGCGTAGTTGATACGCTGAAAAGCAGAGCCTTCAAGGAAATGATAAACGACATGGGCGGAACGAGTATAGACACACTCGAAAAGATACAGCAGAGCCTTCTCAAAGACAGCGGCAGGGAGCTTTACGGAAAGCTCATGAACAAGCACGAGAGCATAGCCAAGAAGGAGAGCGAGTTACAGATAAAGGATAACAGTAAGCCCGAAAGCTCTCTCAATAAAGACAAAGTGCTTTAATGACAATACCGTGCAATTTCGCACCCGTATGATAATGCGGGTGCTTTTGCGCGTGTGTGTGGGTGCGGGTCTGCAATAAAGATTTGACGACACATTCACAATATGACAGGCTTGTGAAAGAAAATATCCCGAACCTTTCATTTACATTTAAACTTTCTTTAAGGTTGCACAGCTATAATAGAATCACAAGGTAAAACAAAAGACCTTAATCAAAACAATGATATTCCGCAGATACGGAAAGGGATAGAAAGGAAGTCATCACTATGAATGAACAGAACAATAACAATTACGGATACTACGGCTACAACAGACAGAACGGCGCCTACAACCCCTACGCCGTACAGCAGGCTTACGCACAGCAGGCACAGGCACAAGCCCCTCAGACCCCGCAGACCGAGGAACTGCCCAAAAAGGGCATGAGCCTTACAAAGAAGATAGTCGTAACGGCGCTCTGCTGCTCGCTTCTCGGAAGCGCGGTCGGCGCGGGCGGTATGCTCGCGGGTATGAAGCTCATGAACAGCGATAAGGGCACGCAGGCTTCGCAGAGCGTTCAGGCAGGCACCACCGACAGCAAGAGCGGTGAAACGCAGATCGTGACGGGCTCCCGCAAGAAGTCGGAGAGCAACAACTCCGTAGCCACCACCACCGCCGATACGAGCAAGCTCATGTCCGCTTCGGAGCTTTACAATAAGTACGTGAACTCCACCGTCGGCATAAAGACCTCGATCACCACCAACTACTTCGGATACACCACCCAGAGCGCGGCTTCGGGCTCGGGCTTCATAATCAGCAAGGACGGCTACATCGTCACCAATTACCACGTTATCGAGGGCGCGGACAGCGTAAAGGTATCCTGCTATGACGGCAGCGAGTACGACGCGGAGATAGTCGGCACAGACCAGAGCAACGACATCGCGGTGCTGAAGATCGAAGCCACGGGACTTGAACCCGTAGTCCTCGGAAGCTCCTCCGACCTTTCCATAGGCGACAATGTGGTAGCTATCGGCAACCCTCTCGGAGAGCTGACTTTCTCGCTGACCTCGGGCGTAGTGAGCGCTCTTGACAGAACGATAACCACCGAGAAGAACACCACCATGAACCTTATCCAGACCGACTGCTCCATAAACTCGGGCAACTCGGGCGGTGCGCTCTTCAATATGTACGGCGAAGTGGTAGGCATCACCAACGCCAAGTATTCGAGCAACGGCATTGGTGAAGCAAGCATAGACAACATAGCCTTCGCTATCCCGATAGACAATGTACGCTCCATAATCAACAGCATCATCGAGAACGGCTATGTGATGAAGCCTTACATCGGTGTAAGCCTTAAAGACGTATCGGCTGATTCGCAGGCTGCGGGCATTCCCAAGGGCGCACAGGTAGAGATAGTCAACGAGGGTCAGCCCGCCGAAAAGGCAGGCATACAGGTCGGCGACGTCATCACCGCGCTTAACGGCGAGGCTATGGAAAGCTCCAAGGATCTCGTAGCGGCTATCAAGAATTTCAAGTCGGGCGACGAGATCACCCTCACGGTATACAGAAAGGGCGAGACACTCGAGATACCCGTCACCGTAAGCGAAAAGAAGCAGGACGACACCGCAAATCAGCAGGCTCAGGCTCAACAACAGCAGCAGCAACAGCAGCAGTATGAGCAGTTCGAGTTCCCCTTCGGCGGTATGTTCGGCTACTGATACCAATTCATGCTATTCTTCATCTTCATATTTACCCTCTAATTGAGGCAGCCCCTCCGATCATTCGGAGGGGCTGTTTCATGTTTCTCTATGCTTCTATGCTTCGTACTCACTTCCCTGCCGCAGACCGTTCTCACGCATATAGGCGTCAAGCTCCGCAAGGACGCGGCGCTTATCGGCGCTCCAGTCGGGAGCGATGAGCAGGTCGGGCGGGCAGTCCCCCGTCAGGCGGTGTATCACCGTTTCGGGCGGGATATGGGATATCACATACGCCGCCCCCCGCACGTATTCTTCGAGCGTCGGCGGGGAATACTTACCCTCGCGGTAAAGGGCTTCAAGCACCGTCCCGCCCATGACGTAGACCGAATGGAGCTTTATCCCCCAGGGCTTCACAGCGTTCACGAAGCGCACCGTTTCCGCAAGCTGTTCCATTCCCTCACCGGGGAGACCTATCATCAGATGGACCACGAATGGTATGCCGTGAGCGGCGAGTATCTCCGCGGCGCGTAAGAACACCGCGCTCTCGCAGCCGCGGTTGACGAAGCGTGCGGTGCGGTCATCGGAGGTCTGCAAGCCCAGCTCCACCCACACATCGCAGCGGGACTTATAGCTTTCGAGCAATTCCGCTATCGGCTCGTCTATGCAATCGGGGCGGGTAGCGACCGCAAGGGCGACTATAAGCTCACTGCAAAGGGCTTCGTCATAGAGTTCCTTCAAACGTCCGACGGGGGCGTAGGTGCTTGTGAAGCTCTGGAAGTAAGCGATGAAGCGTTTTCTGCCGCAGTAGCCGTCCAGTCGTCTGCCGACCTGTTCGCGAACGGAGAGCCGACGGTCGAGGTAATCCCCCGAGCCGCGTTCACCGCAGAAGATACACCCCCCGACCCCGCAGCGACCGTCGCGGTTAGGGCAGGTGAAGCCCCCGTCTATGCAGATACGCTGAACGTTTTTTCGGTAGTGAAGTTTGCAGAAGCGGCTGAATTTGTAATACAGTTCGTCGTCCATAGTGACACCTTGGAAATAATGATCGGCAAAGCATAATTTATGAGGGTAAAAGACAACTGAAACGGAGATATTGCGTTAGCAAAAAAGCGCCTCCGGGCGCGCTAGCCCGGCAGGGTATGGGGCAGCGCCCCATTCCTAATCAGACCGCGCGCAAAGCAACTGTGCATTTAACTCAAACCACGCGCGGTCTGCAATTCCGCTTGCGGTCGGCGTCAGCTCGACCGCGACTATTGAAGCGGCGGCAGCAAAAGCCGTCGGCGCGGGATTTCATGAGCGTTTACGTTTTTGCGGCACCAATGTCCCCCAAACGGGTTTACCCTACAACACCCACGTCGGTTCATTTTGTTGTTACGGCTTCGTGTGTTGCGCGCGAGCTTCGCCGCGCGCCAAAGGAATTGCAAACCGCGCGTGGTATGACTTAAAGGGACATTTACTCTGCGCGCGGTTTGATTAAAATGGGGCGCTGCCCCATACCCCGCCGGGCTAGCGCGCCCGGAGGCGCTTTTTTGCTAACGCAATTTCTCCGTGTTGGTTGTCTTTTACCATCATAAATTATGATTTGCTCTTTGCCTTGCGCTTCCTGTGAGATATTATCGCTATCACGGTAATGAGTATCACCAGCGCCCCGCCGCATATGCCGCCTATCAGATAATATCGGCTGTAGTCCTTCTCCACGGGACTGTATGTGAAGGTCTGCCCGTTGTCCAGTTTGAATACTATATAACTGCCGTCACGCTCGTACTTCTGCTTTACGCCGTTTATCAGCAGCAGACCGTCCTCTATATCGCTCCTGAACCTCACCAGCAAGGGCGCTGTGTTGCCGCTCACCGATACCCTGTAGCTCACATCTCCGCCGCTGCTTTCGCTCACGGGCTCGGCTGTCAGCTCCTGACCCTCACAGAACAAGCCCTCCGCCAGAACGAGAGGTCTGTCACCTTCGGTGGCAAGCGTGGTTATCGGGGGAACATACTCCCCGTGTACCGCCATGCTGTAGTATACCTCGGAGTTCACGGCATCGTCCCACTTCCAGAAATTATCGCCGTCGCGGGGAACTTCGGGGATATCCGCGGGGTCTATCTTCCCGCCGAAAGGCACTTCGACTTTGCCCACTACCTTGTCATCGGCGATGAAGGTGAGGACTATCTTCTTGAACTCCTCGGGGACGTTTTCGAGCTTTATCAGATCGGCATACTCGATAGCTTCCGACTCTCCGCTCTTGCTCACGCCGTCTATGCCGCCAAGCCCATTGTTCACGAAACGGCAATCGGTCACGCTGCCCTCGGCAAAGCCCGCCGCAGAACCCATGAATTCCGCCTTGGAATCAATGAAGCTGTATGACAGGCACTTGTCGATGATGTTGGCATAGCCCGCGATACCGCCCACGTATCTGCCGCCCTCAAGCACAGTCCGCGTATAACAGCCGCGTATCTTGCCGTAGGAACGCCCCGCGATACCTCCGCAGTAATCGCCGTTCGGAACGCTCACCATGCCCATAGAGATGCTGTTCGTCACCGTTCCGAAGTCCATGTTCCCGACGATACCGCCCGCACAGTCCTTCTTGGAGTACACATCTCCCCTGCCCGTACAGCCGTCTATGACCGTGTAGATAAGGTATCTTGCATCGGACATCATGTACTGCGAGAGGTTGAGGGTGTCCTCCTTGTCGAGTTCCAGCTCGAATGCCATAGTGCCGACTATGCCGCCCGCGTTGTTCTCGGCGGTGACGCTGCCGCTGTTCAGACAGTCCTTCACCGTCCCGTTCGAGCTTCTCTCGCTTCCGTCGGAAACGTCCTGCTCATAGTCGGTCTTTACCGTCGAAACGTCCTCGACCGTACCCGAGAAAACGTCGAGAACATTGTTGAAGCTGTCCCGAACGTCGTTTATCTCTCCCGAAATACCGCTGTCTGTCAAGGCTGCGTCGGAAAGCTCGGCGGCAAGCTCCCCCGCCCGCTTCAGGTGGGCAAAGAATTCGTTCAGGTCGGGAACATTAAGCTCCAGCCCCGAAGCCGCTGACCTCATACGCTCGATGAAGTCCTTTTCGTTCGCAAGGTCTATGGAATCGTACATCTCGTCCATGACCTTCGTGAGCTTAGTGGTGTTCACCTCGGGAACGTCCACATCGAGCAGTTCCTTGGTCTCGGACAGCACGCTTATGAGGGAATCAATGTCGCTTTGCAGCTGCATCGTCCTCGTCTGCATATCGCTTATATAGCTCTCAAAGGCGCTGATGTCCGCGCTCGGGAGCTCCAGCTCTTTCATTAGCTCCAGCATACGGTCTATACGCTCATCGTCGATGATGTCACGCCTGCTGTTTTTCAGTTCCTCCAGCGAAGCTATGAGCCCTTCGATGTCGCCCGTTTCTATCTCCTCACGGATAAGGCGCACCTGCTCCCTCACGGTAAGGTGCATCTGCGTTTCATCGTCGGCAACGCTTTTGAGCAGCTCCATTAGCTCCGCAGCCTTTTCATTGTTGGGGTCGTTCTTTATCTTTTCGGAAAGATCAGAGAGCAGTGCCGAGTATTCCGCGAGCCCCGAATCATCGACTGCGCCCTGAATAATGCTGTCGGCGCGGGCGGCTATGTCGCTCGCCTTTTTCTGCTTCTCGTCAAGCTGTCCCTTGACGTTCTCGGCGGTGTCGGAGGCTATGCTGCCTATGGCGTCCTTAGCCTCACCCGCGTATTTGTCCAGCTTCTCGGCGGAGTCGGAAACGCTGTTCAGATAGTCGTTTACTATCCCCCGCATCTCTTCGAGCTTGCGCTGCGAAGCGTCTATATCCCCCGAGGTCTGTTCCCTGAGCCTGCGAAGCTCCTCGGAAGCGGCTTTCAGCTCCGAGTCCATCTCCGTGAGCTTTGCCCTCGCGTCGGCAGTCCTGCCCTCGCCGTTGTCTATCATGGTGTCTATCTTCGACTGAAGGTCGTCCAGCTGATCCTGCAATTCGGACACCTTGCTGTCCGAGAAATCCCAGCAGGCGAAGGGCTCTATCTGCCCCGCGATACCGCCCGCGTCCTTGCGGGCGTATACCTCACCGCTGTTCTCACAGCCCGATATCCGTCCCGAGGAGCGTCCCGCAATGCCGCCCACGTTGTATCCCATATGCTCGTAGCCGACCGTTCCCTTATTGACGCAGCCCTCCGCAACGCCCGTAAGGTGTCCCGCAATGCCGCCTATGTCGCTTATGTTCAGCAGGTTTTCCTCCGATACCTCGGAAACGTCCCTTTTGATCTGCGTTATATCGGTGATAAGGTTTATGCCTATGGTCTTGTCCGATTTGACGGTTATCTCCTTATTGTTGACATCGGCGCTGTTGGTGCAGTCGGTCAGTATGCCGCGGTCCTCTCCCGCGATACCTCCGACACTGTGCTCTCCGTCCACCTCACCCGAGGAGCTGCATTCGCTGATAACGCCCGTTTCGGTGTTCACTCCCGCGATTCCGCCCACGCACTTGATGCCCCTGACGTCGCCCTCGAAGGTGCAGCGCACGATCTCGCCGCTGTTCTCGCCGACTATGCCGCCTATGCTGTTCTGTGTACCGCCCGGGTATACCCTGCCCGTGACGTTCAGGTCCTTTATCCGCGCGGTGCTGCCCGTGTAGCGGAAAAGCCCCTTCACCGAGCCGTCGCTGCTTACGCGCAGCCCCGAAACGGTATGCCCTCCGCCGTCGAACGTCCCCGCGAAGTAGGGTATCTCCTCAAAGCCGCTGTGGGAGAGGTCTATGTCATTGGTGAGGACGAAGGTCTTCCCCAGCGACCATGCGTCGGAGATACAGTTCTTTGACAGCTCCACCATTTCGGTGATGCTCGATATCTCTATCCTGTCCCCGTCGCTGTCCTTGTCTGTTTCCTCTGCTGCTGCGGTCGGTGCAAGGCAGCCGAAAGCCAGCACGCCGCACGTCAGTATGCTTACTATCCTTTTCATCTGCGCTCAACTCCCGCCCTTGATTATTGATTTTGTCCTGTACAGCTTGTGCCTTAGTTCCTGCCTTGTCTTGCTGACGTTCAAGCTGAGGGAAAATCTCGTTTTCTCGATGAAGCCGTCAAGCAGCAGTATCATCTGCGGAAGCACCGTAAGCACCAGTATGACGGATATGAGCGCTCCGCGCCCTATGGCAAGTCCTATGTGGCTGACGTACACATCACTGACCTTGAAGGATATGAGGAAGCCCGCCATAGTGAGTATCGAGCCCGAGGTCAGCACCGTCGGGAAGCTCTCTCCGACCGCCTTTGCCATAGCGGTGCGGGGAGAATGTTTCTCTTTGAGCGCCTGGAAGCGGTTCATTATGACTATGGCGTAATCTATGGTAGCGCCCATTTGAAGCGCCGATACTATCATGTTCGTGATGAAGGAGGTGTGCAGTCCCGTGAGGTAGGGGAAGGAGAAGTTCAGCCATATGCTCCCCTGTATAACGAACACAAGCACGATAGAGCCGCCCAGCGTCCTGAACGTGAACAGAAGTATCACGAAAACGAAGCTGATGGTCAGCAGGTTTATTTTCAGCGAATCACCCGTGTAGGATTCCGAGAGGTCGCGGGTGCTGGTGATGTCGCCCACCAGCACAACGGAGCCGCTGCCGTAATACTTTTCCGCTATGCTGCGGAGCTGTTCGGTCAGCTCCACGGAGCGCTCGCCCTCGACGGGGACGGTGGCTGTCAGCACGAGCCTGTTCCATGTCTCGCCGCGGAGCTGTTTTATGCCCGCTTCGAGGGTCTCCCGCTTTTCGTTCAGGGTGTCCATAGTTTCTTCGTCAAGGTTGATTATGCCCTGATCGACCTTCTCGAAAAGGTAGGTGAACATATCAATGAGCGGGACTTCGTACTCGTCCGTAGTCCCGAAGATAGGCGCGTACTCCTCATGCTCCACGCCGTATGCCTGATATAGCAGCTCCGCTTCCTCGATGTCTATGTCAAGAAGCTCCGAGAACATTCTCGGTGTGAAGCGGTCGGTGATTACATGGTCGTCGTCAACGGTCTGATTCGCAAGTCCCGTGACGTTCTTGACATCGGGAAGCTCGGCGTATTCCTTGAGTATCTTCTTTTCGTTGTCGTAGTTCCCCGTAGGCACCAGCACCGCCACGGTGGTGGAGTCATCGAATGTGTCGATTATCTTATGCATACTCGCGCGGGATTCGGAGTACACTATCTCGTCTATCGTCCTCTCGGAGAACACGTATTCGGTCTTGCCCGAGAAGTATATGGCAAAGGGAAGGATCAGTATGAATACAAGCACAAAGCAGCCCTTTGAGCGCACGAGAACTTTGCCCCACGGCTCGATGTTCGGCACCAGCGATTTGTGGGCTGTGCGCTTTAAGACCTTCGGGAAAAGCATAATGAGCCCCGGCATCAGCAGGAACACGGTCAGCAGACTGCAAAGTATGCCCTTTGTCAGCACCACGCCGAGGTCGCGCCCCAGCTTGAACTGCATGAGGGTCAGCGCCACGAGTCCCGATATGGTGGTAAGGCTCGAAGAGGATATCTCCAGTATCGCCTTCGAGAGCGCTTCGATGAGCGCTTCGCGGTGGTTCTCGTGGATAAGCGCCTCGTCCTGGTAGCGGTGGCTGAATATGATAGCGTAGTCGATAGCCAGCGCAAGTTGCAGGATAACGGCTATGGAATTTGTGATCGAGGATATCTCGCCGAGCCAGAAGTTCGTACCCATATTGAGCAGAGCCGCGAATGCGAACACTATGCCGTAGATGACTACCTCGAAATAGCTCCGCGAGGTCAGCAGCAGCACCGCCACGATGACCGCCGCGGTCAGTATGATAACAAAACCCATCTCGTTTGCGAGCTGCTGTGCGTAGCTGCTGCCTATCTCGGAATATATGTAGGTGTCGTAGTCCTTCAGATATTCGCGGATATCCTTCATGGTCTTTATGACGCCCTTGTCCTCCTGCACATCGCTGAAGGAAACGCTCAGAAGCGCCGAGGAATTTTTGTAGTGTGTGGTGGAGTTGTCGAGCGTCACCGAGGACACCTTGTCCATGCCCTCGATATGAGCCGCCAGCTTTTGGGCTGTTTCGTAGGTTATGTTCGACACCATGACGTCCGCCTGTGCGTAGGTCACGAACTCCTCCTCCATTATCGTAAGACCGCGGCGGGTCTCGGTGCTGTCGGGCAGGAACGCCGTTATGTCCTCATTGACCTTGACCTTGTTTATCGACAGCGCACAGTATACCGCCGCCGCGATGAAAAGCGCGATGAAGATATAGCGGAAGCTGACGATGAGCGTAGCTATGAGCTTCATGACATTGGGCTTTCCCCCTCCCGACTTAGCGGGAGCTTCCTTCTTCGGCTTTGACTTCTTCTTTTCCTCTTTATCCATTCCCCTGTTTCACCCTTTCCGATTTATATATACTTTATATATATTTTCATTTTCTATATTATACTACTTCTTTGATGATAATTAAATACATAAATAATGAACATACTCTTACGCCCGTAAATTATGCTGTATCTTCCACAAGTATTTTAGGCGGTATTGCACAAAAAACCGTTCTCCCGAAGTTCCTGACCATCGGGAGAAGGTATCATGCCGTATTTTTACTGTTCACATATTCGATGAACCGCTCCTTAGGCAGGGGCTTCGAGAAGAAGTAGCCTTGCAGATAATCGCAGCCCAGCTTTTCGAGGACGGCTATCTGCGCTTCCGTTTCGACGCCCTCCATGAGCGCCTTTTTGTTCATCTCATGTACCATATCTATAGACGTTTTGAGCAGGGTATGCCCCAGCCTGCTCTTGTCCACGTTCCAGAGAACGCTCTTGTCTATCTTGATGATATCAGCCCCGAGAGAGAACAGCGCCGTCATGTTTGAGTAGCCCGTGCCGTAGTCGTCTATCGAGAACATGAAGCCCTGCTTTTTCAGGTGCTCTATCACGTCCGAAAGGTGCTCGTAATCCTTGGCGGCTACGGATTCGGTGATCTCGAAGTTTATGAGCTTCTTCTTTATGCCCGCGTCCTCGACTATGCCGCTGACGTGCTCGGCAAAGCCCTCCTTCATGCATTCAAGCACCGAGAGGTTGACGTTTATGCACTCCATGCCGTGAGCCTGCGGGAAGCCCGTGAGAATGAACTTGCAGACCTCGCGCAGAACGAAATCGTCCAGATCGTCGATTATGCCAAGCTGTTCGGCTATGGGTATGAACTCATCGGGGAACACCATACCCAGCTCCTTGTCGTGCATTCTGAGCAGAGCCTCCGCGCCGTGGAGCTTTCGGTCTATGGTGTAGGTGGGCTGGTAGTAGACCTCGAAGCTGCCCTCCCGCAAGCCCCTTGTCACCGCGCCCTCTACTGCCGCGTGCCGCACTATCCAGTCAAGCTCCGAGCCGTCGAAGATACGTCCCTGCATGGTATCGGGTATGGGGCATTCTGATATGTAGATCACGTCATCCACGGATTCGGTGCGCTCGGGAATGTTCACTATCATTATCCGCCCGGAAAGAAAGACGTCACTGCCGCCCAGCTCCCACGGCTTATCGAAGCGCCCCGATATCTCCTCGGCGAGCTTCCTGACGCTCTTTTCGGACTTATTGAACACGAGCATGGCGAACCTGCCGTGACCCATTGAGTATACGAACCAGCGCTTTGTCTTGGTACACAGATGATCTGCGACGGCTTTGCTTATGGTGTCCCTGTCTATCCTGCCCGATACTATGGTGGTGTTCGCGGTGCTGTTTACTCGGATATCGCGGAGTATCAGCACGCTGACGGGGATATTGTTCTGAATGACCGCCGAAAGATCGAGGGAGAACGCCGCCGCGTTGTAAACGTCCAGCTCAACCGATTTGCGGTCATCCTCGTTCTCTATGAACAGGAGCACCGCCGTGAAGCCCACGGCTTCCATGAAAAGCTCTATGCGCATGGTGGAGGAAAGGAACTGTATTATAACGCCCGCTTCCACCAGCAGGAAGCTGACAGCTATGGAGTTCTTGCGGGATCTCGAAAGGATCCTCCACGAACGAAGCGCTATGAAGAACGCCAGGAACACCCATAGCACCGATACGATATACACGAACAGATATTCGCCCCACGCCCTGTGGAACTGTCTGTTCTCATCGTAGTACCAGCCCCAGTGGAACACGGGGTTTAAAGCCAGGAACAGCTCCGTCACCCACACCACCGCCATAGGAATGGTATCGAGCAGGAAGTTAGCCGTTCCGCCGATGTATTTTCGTTTGAGCCGTATCCCCACCGAGCGCCCCGTCAGGTAGGAGGTGTAAAAATAGAACATGGGCGCCAACAGCGTATGGGTCAGGAAGTAGATGTAATTCGATATCCTTATCGCCAGAAACGCGGTATCGGAGGTCTGCACATAGGGATCGACGGTGCAGTTGACCAGTTCGCACCCCGCGCCCACGGCGATGAGCCCGACGATGGCGATATAGACCTTGTTCTGCGGCTTGCCCGTGTGACCGTCCATGACGGTAAAGAGGATATTCGTGAGGGAAACTATGAGCGCACAGAGCGCTATCCCGAAAGCCATATAAGAATAATCGACCAAAGGCGTTCCCCTCCCAAAACAGTATAGGTTTATTATATCACACTTCTATAAAAAAATCAACCCCAAAGAGAAAAAAATGTCACAATTCACAAATAACGTCTTTTTTGCATACTATGAAGCAAAGGAGGGAGGGATATCATGCTTGAAACATACGCTCTCGACATCGGTGCGGAGCTTGCCTATGCCCGCGAGTGGTGGAACAGCAGGAACCCCGCCTTTGCGGACTTCGACGATCTGGGCGGCGACTGCACGAACTTCGTTTCACAGTGCATTTACGCGGGCGGCGCAGTGATGAACTACGCGCGGGACGTGGGCTGGTACTACCGCACACTCGGCGACCGTGCGGCGGCGTGGACGGGGGTAATGTACTTCTACCGCTTCATGGTGACGAACCGCGGCGCGGGACCCTTCGGAACGCCCGTCCCCCCGCAGGACGCGGAGCCGGGAGACGTGATACAGCTCTGCACCCCCGAACGCTGTTACCACTCGCTGTTCGTGGTGGGCAGGCGCGGCGGCGTGCCGACCGTGGCGGTGCACACCTTCGACGCTTACGACCGCCCCCTTACCGACTACAGCTTCACCGCGGCGAGGGCTTTGAGGATACGGTTTGGGAGGAGAGAAAAAGCACGGAGCGGGTGAGCGCTTCGTGCTTTGTTGTTATCATTATTCAAAAGTCCGATCACAGAAGCCTACTCTTCTTCAAAGATATCTTCCCACATTTCCTCGGCATTATTATAGCTTTTGTAATTCTCGGGGTGTGCAAGAATATCCTCACACTCCATGCGTGCAAGTGTGTTCTTGTCGATGAGAAGAGTTACCATCGCTTCTATCTTCTCGTCGGGCATTTCGTCGATATACTGCTTTATCAGTTCTCTGCTGTAGGTCATAACGATACCTCCTTTGCGGTCGGTCTTCCCTACATATATTATACCACGAAAAGCGCGGAATGTCAAGGTCGGGAGGAACGTTTAGTGCGTTCCTCCCGCTTATTTCATTCGGGATAGATTTCCTCTTCTGTCAGCTCGATCTCGCCGTTTTCTTTTTCGTAGCGTTCGATCTCACGCTTCACAAGTGTTTCGATCATATTCGCAATAGAGCGGTTCTCCTTTTGGGATATCAGCTTGATCTTTGCGTGGTCTGCGGGCGTCAGCCGCAGAGAGAAAGGAACTTTTACATCTGCCATGAATAATGCCTCCTGTTTGCAAGTTGGGTATGAAATGTAATTATTGTCATATGATAATAGAATTATACTAAAATTAATAATACGTTTATAGATTTAGTGTAAAAGCTATTTGCATTTAAAAGTATTTATATTAAAGTTTAAGTGAATACGATTGACATTATATTGATGTTATGTTATACTGATATTACCGACTTTTGAAAGGAGCTGTCACCATGAAAGACGATTATCTTGAAGACCTGCGCAGATCACCCGAAAACGAAAAAGTAGTAAAAGACGCCGAGCTTATCAACGAAAAAGTCATACCCGACCTTAACGGCAGACAGTATTTCGACCTGCTTCTCTACCTCATCTCAAAGCTCGAACCGCAGGATATCCCGCTTCTGCACCTGTATATGTCCGTTCCCGACACCCTCACGCAATTGAAACACCCAGACCCTAAAACTCAATTGTGAAAATAAAATCAAAATTCCCGAAAACCCCTTGATTTTTTTCCCGATATGATATATAATAGGATAGGACGGCTGAAAACCATATTTTTCTTCCGTTAGCATAAGTAAACCATCGGAGCATTCCGAAATTTTTAATGAGAGGACGTCATTATCATGGCAGGATTAAACAAGGTCACAGTTGACGACATCAGCGTAAAGGGCAAAAAGGTGCTCGTTCGCGTGGATTTCAACGTTCCGCTCAAGGACGGCGTTATCACCAACGATAACCGCATCACAGCGGCTCTCCCCACTATCAATAAGCTCACCGAGAACGGCGCAAAGGTAGTTCTCTGCTCTCACCTCGGCAAGCCCAAGAACGGTCCCGAGGACAAGTTCTCCCTCGCTCCCGCCGCCGCAAGGCTCGCAGAGCTGGTATCCGCTAAGGTGACTTTCGCCAAGGACGACACCGTTGTGGGCGAAAACGCCAAGAAGGCTGTTGCCGAAATGGCTGACGGCGACATCGTTGTTCTCGAAAACACCCGCTTCCGCGGCGCTGAGGAGACCAAGAACGGCGAGGCTTTCGCCAAGGAGCTCGCAGACCTCGTTGACGATGAGGTTTTCGTGATGGACGCTTTCGGCTCGGCTCACCGCGCTCACGCTTCCACCGCAGGCGTTACCAAGTTCGTCAAGGAAACTGCCGTAGGCTACCTCATGCAGAAGGAGATCAACTACCTCGGAAACGCTGTTGAGGATCCCGTTCGTCCCTTCGTTGCTATCTTAGGCGGCGCTAAGGTCGCCGATAAGCTCAACGTGATCTCCAACCTCATCGAGAAGTGCGATACCCTCATCATCGGCGGCGGTATGGCTTACACCTTCTTGAAGGCTCAGGGCAAGGAGGTCGGCACATCTCTCGTTGACGACACCAAGCTCGACTACTGCAAGGAAATGATCGAGAAGGCTGCCGCTGCGGGCAAGAAGCTGCTCCTGCCTGTTGACACCAAGGTAGCCGCCGAGTTCCCGAACCCCATCGACGCCGAGATCGCTGTTGAGAACGTTGACGCTATCCCCGCCGACAAGATGGGTCTTGACATCGGCGAAAAGACCGCGGCTCTGTATGCCGAGGCTGTAAAGAGCGCCAAGACCGTTGTCTGGAACGGACCTATGGGCGTATTCGAGAACCCCGTTCTCGCTAAGGGCACTATCGCTGTAGCTCAGGCTCTCGCCGATACCGACGCTACCACCATCATCGGCGGCGGCGACTCCGCTGCGGCTGTTATCCAGCTGGGCTTTGCCGACAAGATGAGCCACATCTCCACGGGCGGCGGCGCTTCCCTTGAATACCTTGAGGGCAAGGTGCTCCCCGGCATAGACGTTATCGCCGACAAATAAGACATGAAATGAAGCGGGGCGGAGGGCGGATATTCTTCTGCCCCGTTTTGATTACTGTGCAAAAACGCGCGGTCATCAGCATCTATAAAGGAAAGAAAAGAGAAGGAAAATGGGATATGTTTACATTCAGCCCCTCGCATCGAACGCCTTCGGGCTGACGGGGGTACTTGACAAGTACGGGAACGTGCTGGGGATAGTGCTGCTGGTCTTCGGAGTGATAATGCTCGGGTTTTCGGGCAAGGTGAAGAAGATGGGCAGCTTTTACCTCGAACTCGAGAACCATGACCCCATCATCAAGGACAACGGCTTCGAGCTGGGGAAGGCTAAAATAGGCGAACGCAGGTCTACGAAGATCGGCGAGAGCGAATTTAAGGAAATGCAGCTCATCTTCGAGCATGAGGGCGAGAGCTATGAGCTCTGGACGCCCGATCTCGGCATGGAGGGCGAGGTCAACATCGAGTATGACCCAAAGCACCCGCAGTCCTTCTACATCACCGATAAGGTGGAAGGCGCGGAGCAGAAGCCCGACACCGACGAGGACGGCGAGGAGATAAAGGAAACCAAGCAGACCAACATCGCGTTTTACGTCATGCTGGTGTTCGGTATCGTGCTGTTCGGACTGGGCGGCGGATTCCTGTACGACTTTTATTTTGTTAGATAAATCAGACAAAGGAGTAATTTCATCATGAAAAAGGAAGCAAGAAAGGCTATAATTGCCGGAAACTGGAAAATGAACAAGACCCGTCCCGAGGCTAAGGAGCTTCTCGAAGCTATCAAGCCCCTCGTTGCCAACGCGGAGGGCAAGGTAGAGGTCATCGCCTGCGTACCTTTCACCAACCTCGAAACAGCTGTTGCGGCTACCGCGGGCAGCAATGTCAAGGTAGGTGCGGAGAACGTTCACTTCGAGAAGAGCGGCGCTTTCACGGGCGAGATCAGCGCGGATATGCTCGTTGAGGTAGGCGTGGAGTACGTCGTTATCGGTCACAGCGAGAGAAGACAGTATTTCGGCGAGACCGATGAGACCGTAAACAAGAGGACTATCGCGGCTCTGAACGCAGGTCTGAAGCCTATCGTTTGCGTGGGCGAGCTGAAGTGGGAGCGCGAGTGCAACATCACCGACGAGGTAGTAGCCCGTCAGATCAAGCTCGACCTCTGGAGCCTTACTGCTGAGCAGGTCAAGAACGTCGTTATCGCTTACGAGCCTGTATGGGCTATCGGCACGGGTCTGACCGCAACTCCCGATCAGGCTCAGGAGGTTTGCGCGTTTATCCGCAAGACCATTGCGAAGCTCTACGACGAAGCCACCGCAGAGGCTGTAACTATCCAGTACGGCGGTTCGATGAACGCTAAGAATGCTGCGGAGCTTCTTGCGAAGCCCGACATCGACGGAGGACTCATCGGCGGCGCTTCCCTCAAGGCTCCCGACTTTAACACTATCGTTCAGGCGGCTGTAGAGGGCTGATCTGCTCCCTATAATGGCGGCAAAGGTCGTTCGGGCGCTTGACGGGCTTATCGGCGGGCTGATGATCGGACTTATGTTCGTGACCTTCGGGGCGTATGCGCGGTTCACCGTGCCTACCCTGCTTGCGGGCATAGGCTACCTGCTTTTGCAGAAGCGGATATGCGGAGCGGACAAGGCAACGGTCAGGTGGGTATCGCGGGTGCTTCGGGTGATCGCGGTGCTTTGGTCCGCGCTTGTATTCTCGCTGATATTCCTGAGCAGCAGCGACCCCAAGCTCTACCCGCTGAAAAAGAAGCTCTACGCCGCGGGGAACTACTCCGACAGCAGTGTGCTTTATATGCTGCCCGACGAGATACCCGAGTGTACGGGGTACAAGGCGCGTTTCGGCGCACCTATGGCGGGACAGGACGCCCGCGGATATGTCACGATAGAGTTCACGACGGACAGCGCGGGGCTTGGCTTTCTGCGCTCGCAAGCCGTGAGCAAGGGCGGTGAGTATCACCGTTACGACCCCGCAGACACGGAGACCCGCGCTTTCGGCGACGGAGCGCTCCTGACCTCCTATGCGGGTCACGCCGACGGTGCCGGGATAACTGATATGTACGTTTTCAGAGGAACACGCACAAGAAGCACACCCTGCTATCTGATAAACGCGGACACGGGGCGGGTCATCATAAACTGGTGACAAGCGGAGTTCCCCATTACAAATAGGGGCTTGGGGGAAAAGCCGCGGCGCGTTGGGACGGAGTGAACGCAGCGCAGCGGAGAGAACGCAGTCCCAACCCCTCACGCCGCGGCGTTCCCCCATTTAAAAAAAGAGGTGAGAAAATGCAGTCGGATAGGCTTATTAGGAAACTGCTTACGGCGGCGGCGGTCGTGGAGGGCATATACTGTGCGCTTACGCTGATACTCTGCTCGGCTGCGAACGTGCTCACAAGCGGCAAGGCGGGGCAATTCTTCGGAGGCTTCTACGGGAGCGATGATATAAAGCTCGGCTTCCCCGTTCCCCTTGCGGCTCAGGCGCTTATAATCACTGCCGCATTCTTCGGGGTCTGGAACGTTCTGCGCATCGCCGCAGACCCGCAGAAATACAGCGGCGCGGGCGGCATACTTCTCATCGTGCTGTATTTAGCGGGCGGCGGCAGCAATACCCTCGTGAGCCTTATCGTCAGCCGATTTTACGCGGCAAAGTTCGGTTCTGCGTATCTCAGCAAGTTCGCGATATTCAGAGGGAATATCATCACCCCCGTGAGCTTTCTTCACTCGGCGGCGGTGATATTGCTTTTCATCGTCCTCGGAATGGAGTGGTACAGAGCCGCGCTTATCCGCGAACAGACCGCCATGCAGATGAACACTTATCAAAATACAAAAATGTAAAGGAGCGATAATATGGAGAATATCAGCCTAAAAAAGATCGTAGCGATAGTTATAATACTGACACTCGCGGTGTTTCTTTTCAAGTACATCGGTATCATACTTGTCGCTCTGACGGCGGGTATCGCCCTTATATTCAAGTACGTGCTCAAAGCCGCAGTTGTGCTGGGAGCGATAGCCTTGATATACTATGTTATAAAAAAGAGCTGACACAACGTCAGCCCAATGAAAGGAAAATATAAATGTCTAAGAAAAAACCTGTAGTTCTGGTAGTTATGGACGGCGTGGGATTTTCGGTAACGGGTCTCGGCGACGCGGTCGGCGAGGCTAACACCCCCACCCTCGATATGCTGCTGAAGGAGTACCCCAACACCTCCCTCAAGGCTCACGGCGACGCGGTAGGTCTGCCCTCCGATGACGACATGGGCAATTCTGAGGTAGGTCACAACGCACTCGGCTGCGGTCAGATCTATTCTCAGGGTGCTAAGCTCGTGAATGAGTCCATCGAGAGCGGCAAGATGTTCACTTCCGAGACCTGGAAGCAGCTCATCGGCAACGTCAAGGAGAAGAACAGCACACTGCACTTCCTCGGACTCCTCTCCGACGGCAACGTTCACTCCAATATCCACCACCTCGAAAAGATGCTGGCTAAGGCTAAGGAGGAGGGCGTTAAGACCGTCCGCTGCCATATACTTCTGGACGGACGTGACGTTCCCGCTACCTCCGCGCCTATCTACATCAAGGAGCTGGAGGACTGCATCGCGGCTCTGAACGGCGCGGACTTCGACGCTCAGATCGCTTCGGGCGGCGGCAGAATGAAGATCACTATGGACAGATACCAGGCTGACTGGGGCATGGTGGAGCGCGGCTGGAACACCCACGTTCACGGCGACGCGAGACAGTTCGACAACGCTCTTGCAGCTGTTGAGACCCTCCGCGACGAAACAGGCGCTATCGACCAGGATCTTCCCGAGTTCGTTATCGCAAAGGACGGCAAGCCCGTCGGCAAGGTCGAGGACGGCGACAGCGTTATCCTCTTCAACTTCCGCGGCGACCGCGCTATCGAGATCAGCATGGCGTTCGACGGCGGCGAGGAATTCAAGCACTTCGACCGCGGCGTTATACCCGATGTTATCTATGCGGGTATGCTCGAATACGACGGCGACCTCAAGATACCGAAGAAGTACCTCGTGAACCCGCCCGAGATCAAGAACACCCTCTCGGAGCTGCTGGTGAAGAACGGTCTGTACTCCTACGCGGTATCCGAGACACAGAAGTACGGTCATGTTACCTACTTCTGGAACGGCAACCGCTCCGAGCGCTTCTCCGATGAGCTGGAGACCTGGAAAGAGATACCCTCCGACCGCGTTTCCTTCGATCAGCGCCCCTGGATGAAGTCCGCCGAGATCACCGACGATCTTATCGAGGTGATACGCTCGGGCAAGTATGACTTTATCCGCTGCAACTATCCGAACGGCGATATGGTGGGACACACGGGAAGCATGGACGCTACCATCGTAGGCGTTGAGGCTGTAGACCTGGGTCTTGCACGCCTTATCAAGGTCTGCGACGAGTGCAACTGCACTCTGCTCGTTACCGCCGACCACGGCAACGCAGACGAGATGCTGGAGAAGAACAAGAAGGGCGAGATACAGGTGCGCACCGCTCACTCCCTCAACCGCGTTCCCTTCATCATCTGGGACAAGGAGACCCGTCATGAGATCATCGACGCGGACAGCAAGAAGTACGGTCTTGCGAACGTAGCCCCGACCGTTGCGAAGCTGCTGGGTCTGGAGATACCCGAGTGCTGGGAAGCTCCGATGATCTGAGCCCGTAAACACGGCACACTATATACGGCATAAAACAAGGCGTATCCCTTTATCGGGGATACGCCTTTTATGTACTTCAAGGGAGTGCGAACGCACGCATGAACAATAGTTCATGCTGAAAATTCGTTTATGTACGAAGATATTGGTGGATTTGTAACAGAGGGGAGTATATGTACTCTGTGAACCTGTCAGCTTATCTTGCTCCCGCAGACCTCGCAGAAGCCGCCCTGAGCCTGAGTGTGTCCGCAGGAGGGACAGCTCCTTGCGGCATAGCCCTGCTGTGCGTAGGGGTCGGGGGAAGCGCCCGCGAACTGACCGCTGCCCTGCTGACCGTAGCCGTTCGCTTGTCCGTAGCCGTTAGTCTGTCCGTAGCCTTGTCCGTAGCCGTTCTGATAGCCCTGCTGTCCGTAGCCGTTCGCCTGACCGTACATATTCTGCTGACCGTAGGGGTCCTGATACTGCTGCTGATTCATGAACTGACTTTGAGCATAGATCTGCTTTTTGCGCTTGTCGATGAGCACCAGCGAGATTATCGTGCCGATAAGACCTAAGAAGAAGCACAGGCAGAAATGCCCCGCCTTCGACAAGCCCAGCTCCCCTGCCTTTTTGCTCATAACGACACCGACTACTATCCATATCACAAGACGAATGCCGCTGCTGAAAAGATTCACTACCGAGGAAAATCCCTCCGCCGCCCTCTCAGCCTCACGCGAC
>CACZJT010000024.1 GCA_902781565.1 uncultured Ruminococcus sp. | reverse complement strand
CGTTGTTCGGGTCAAGAGGTCGGGGCAAGCCCCGACCCTACAGGTATTGTGCCGCCCCGCCCTACATCAAGAACAAGATACCCCGATAAATTATGATTTATTGTTTATTTTACGGGAGAAGTACAGCCTCAGCAGCGGTGTTCCCCTATTTGAATTAAAGGAAGGTGACATATATGCAGCTCGCATATGAGCTCATTAAAAAGCTCGTTCTCGCTTGGGACCCCGATTTCACGAAGATGACACCCGCAGAAGCTGCGGCATTAAAGGATTCGGCAGATAATTACGATCGCGGAGATTATGTCACCTCGGACGATATAAATTGGGAATGACGGAGAAGAAAAGTATGGAAGGTATGAAAAGAAAGCGCGTGGTCGTCAAGCTCGGGTCGTCTACGCTCACACATAAGACGGGCAGGCTCAACATCAGACGGGTCGAGAAGCTGGTCAAGATTCTCGCGGATATACACAACGCGGGCTGGGACATCGTCCTCGTGTCCAGCGGGGCTATAGCCCTCGGCATGGCGAAGCTGGGGCTTCCCGAACGCCCGAAAGACACTCCCTCTAAGCAGGCTTGCGCCGCCGTGGGTCAGTGCGAGCTCATGTATATGTACGATAAGCAGTTCTCGGAATATTCCCTGACCGTCGCACAGTTTCTGCTGACCAAATACATACTCATAGAGGACAGGCGCAAGAACGTTGAGAACGCCCTCGAACGGGTATTGCAGCAGGGAGTTATCCCCGTCGTCAACGAGAACGATACGGTCGCTATAGATGAGCTGGAGCTTGAAGTCGGCGAGAATGATTCCCTCGCGGCGACCGTTGCGGCTATCGCAAAAGCCGATACGCTGATAATCATGTCGGACATCGACGGGCTCTACGACAAAGACCCCCACAGCTTCCACGACGCAAGGCTTATCCCCGAGGTCACGGAGATAACGGGAGATATTCGCCGTCTTGCGGGCGGCGCGGGCTCAAAGCTCGGGACGGGCGGCATGATAACCAAGATAAACGCCGCCGAGATAGCAATGAGTAACGGCGTGGATATGGTCATAGTGAACGGCAGAGAGCCCGAGAACCTCTACAAGATATACGACGGCATACCCGTCGGGACGAGGTTCATCGCTCAGACCAAATAGCGGCGGTTTAAGAAGGAAGCGTTTAAGATGGGACAGGAAAAGGATCTTTTTGAGCTGATAAGCGAGCGTATGCCCGAGCTCTCGAAGGGTCACAAGCTGATAGCGGGGTATATCCTCGAGCATTACGACAAGGCGGCTTATATGACCGCGCAGGAGCTGGGACGGACGGTGGGCGTCAGCGAATCCACGGTGGTGAGGTTCGCTTCAATGCTGGGCTTCGACGGCTTTCCCGCACTTCACTCGGCTTTGCAGGAGACTATGCGCAACAAGCTCACGGCAGTCCAGCGCATAGAGGTCACGAACGAACGTTTGAGCGGCGAGGACGTGCTGACGCAGGTGCTGACTGATGACATCGAGAAGATACGCATGACATTGGAGGAGACCTCAAAGACAGCCTTTGCGGGGGCGGTGACGGCTATCGCCCGCTGTGAGACTATCTATATCCTCGGGGCAAGGAGCGCGGAGCCGCTGGCTTCCTTTCTCAGCTACTACCTTTCGAGAATGTTCCCGCAGGTCAAGCAGGTGAGGACGTCCACCACCAGCGAGCTTTTCGAGCAGGTCATGAGGATAGGGGAGCGCGATGTGATGATAGGCATTTCCTTCCCGCGGTACTCTCGGCAGACCGTGAAGATACTGGAATTTGCGAAGGCGCAGGGCTCTCACGTCATAGCCCTGACTGATTCGGAGCAGTCGCCATTAGCGCCTTTCGCGGACGATCTTCTGATAGCGCGGAGCGACATGAACTCCTTCGCGGATTCGCTGGCGGCGCCGCTCTCGCTGATAAACGCCCTTATAGCCGCCCTTTCTATCAGCAACACCGAACAGGTGCGCTCCTCGATTGAAAAGCTCGAACAGATATGGGACAAGTACGAGGTCTACAAGGAAAGCCCCAAGCTATAAAACAACAAAGGACAGACGCACGGAAACGTCTGTCCTTTTCTTATCGGATAAAATTCTCACAAATCTGCGCGAGCCTTCCGAGACATGGCTCGAAGCGGACTGAGTACCATTGCTCCTCGCGGATAGGGAGAGTGGCTCTGATACAGTCGTGAGTGAAGCCGACCGCAAGGTCGAGGGCGGTCTGCAATCCCATGCCGAGCGTCAGCCCCCCGGATATCACGCTGGAAAAAATATCCCCTGTGCTGTGGAAGCTCCCGTCTATCTTCTCGCCGTAGGAAGTGTAGAACCTATCCTCCCGCGAATCGTAAGCCGCCGCTCCGCAGCGCGTGCTGTCGGGGGAAGCTCCCGTCATGACGGCGGTGTGACAGCCGAGCTGTGTCAGCCGCATGAGCATTTCGCGGGTGTCGGCTTCGGTGAGGGAGTTTGAGTAATCTCTCCCCAGCAGCAGCGCCGCCTCTGTCTGATTGGGGAGTATCACGTCCGCGAGGGCGCAGAGGGAGCGCATTTCGGTCACGAAAGCGTTATCAAAGCCCGCATAGAGCCTGCCGCCGTCCCCCATCACGGGGTCAACTACCACAAGCGTATCCTCTCTGCGGAAGCGCCCTATGAAGTCCTTCATGACCGCTATCTGCCTGCGGGAGCCGAGGTAGCCCGTATAGATAGTATCGAACTTCAGCCCGAGCCGTTCCCAGTGGTCGGCTATAGGCTCTATGTCGTCGGTAAGGTCTCGGAATGTATAGCCCGTGAAGCCGCTCCCCGTGTGTGTTGACAGCACGGCTGTAGGTATCACGGCGGTCTCCACCCCCATAGCCGAGATAACGGGCAGAGCCGCCGTCAGCGAGCACTTCCCGAAGCATGAGATATCCTGTATCGTTACAACTCTTTTCATAACAACTCCTATTTAGAATGGGGGCATAGCCCCCAAGCCCCCGCTTGCCGCTTGAAAGCCTGCGAAAAATGCTCGTCGCAAGCTCCCACGCATTTTCCGCAGCGCGGCAAGCTGTTTGAATGGGGGAACGCCGCTGATGCGGCTTTTCCCTGTACGAACAAAGTTCGTACCGACCCCTGCTTGCCGCTTGTGTGCCTGCGTCAACGCGGCACCACTGCATGGTGCGCTTTCCCTACTTTGTGCTTGGGTCATATTACACTTTCATGTCCCGCGGCTTTGGCTGAGCGTGTTTCGGTTTGTCGAAACCGCGTCAGCATAAACATCCGCCGCAGGCGGACACCGGCATCAGCGAAGCTAATGCAAATTCCGCATTCATAATACCGAATTCCGAATTGTCACAGCGCCGCGTCGAAGAACTCGTCCACCGCGTCCACCACGTCCATATTTATCTCGTTTAGCAGGTCGGCGTCAAGCTCCTTAAAGAACTGCTCCCGCGCGTCGTCGGGGATAGTGCCGTAGTACTCGTCGAAAAGCTCCTGATAGGCGGGGTTCACGGTGGAGTAGATGTACTTTATCGCCTTTTTCGAGAACAGATAGTTGTTATGTCCGCGCATACGCTTCTTCTTCATGACCGTGTACTTGACCTGCTTGTTCTTTATGCGCTTCCTCTGATTTATGATAGCCGCGCTGTCATATCGCACCGTCCTGTCGTTCTTGCCGTGTATCACGAGCACGGGTATGTCAGCCTTGTTTATGCCGTCCACCGCCGAGAGATCGTAGTCCCGCCCGAACTTCATTCGGCAGTACAGCGCGATGTAGGGCTTCATGAGCTTCCCCGCATTGCCGAGTATCACCTGTGCCGTGTCGGTAAGCTCCTTCATCGGCTCGCTGAATCCCGAGAGCGTCGCGCAGGCTTTCAGCTCATGCCCGTAGTTCAGCACCGCCGCCGAAGCGTACCCGCCCCAGCTGTGCCCAAGCACGAAGGTCGGCAGTCCCGAGAGCCGCTCGTCGCTTTCGGCAAAGGTCAGTGCCGCGTCAAGGTCGAAAGCCGACTGTGTGAGCCCCTGTGTGCCGTTCCCGTCGCTCTCGCAGCAGCCCGTGGCGTCGTAGGCGAATACCCTCCACCCTCTGTCCGCCAAGGCGAGAAGTATCTCGATGTAGCTCTCGTGACCAGTGCCGATACCGTGGGCGAAAACTATCAGCCCCCGCGTGTTTTCAGCGCCGTAGATATGCCCTCTGAGGGTGTTCTTCCCCGACTTGAAGCTCACATCGAGCCGCGGGTATTCGGCGGCGTAGTGCTCGTAGCGGTAGTCGCAGGTGAAGCGGTCGTCCACGTATTCGCAGCGCCCGAAGTTCTTGTGCATGAGGAAAGCCACCACCGACATTGGTATCAGCCCCCCGATGATGAACGCCGCAGTCAGCACCCCGATAATGATACGCTTTACGATCGTGATGTGCCGCGCACGGCGCTCATCGGAAGTCTCTGTCTTCATAAAGCCCTACGACCTTCCCTGTCTTTCGTACCATTCGTCCTTGGTTATGTTTATTTTGCGGGGCTTTGCGCCCTCCTGCGGTCCTATGATGCCCATAGCTTCGATATCGTCCATTATCCTCGCCGCACGGGGGAAGCCGAGCTTCAATTTACGCTGTAGGAAAGCCGTTGAAGCGTTCCCCGTTTCCACGATAATCGTTATCGCCTGGTTCACAAGGTCGTCGTCGGGGTTTATGGCTATCTCGGTGTTTTCGTCGCCCTTGGGCTTCGGCATATTCTGCTCAACCTCGTGGACTATCGACTGGTCGTAATCCGCGCCGTGCTCCTGCTTCAAAAAGTCCACTATCGAGCGTATCTCGGAGGTCGAGGCGAAGCCGCTCTGTATTCTCATGGGCTTGGGAAGTCCCACGGGCTGATAGAGCATATCTCCGCGCCCTAAGAGCTTTTCCGCGCCCACCTTGTCGAGTATTACCATTGAGTCCTTCATGTTCGACACCATGAGCGCCGTTCTCGACGGGATATTCGCCTTGATAAGTCCCGTGATGACGTCAACTCTCGGGGACTGTGTGGCGATGAGCATATGCATACCCGCCGCACGCGCCAGCTGTGCGAGCCTCATGACGGATTCCTCGACCTCGTTCTTAGCCGCCAGCATAAGGTCTGCGAACTCGTCCACGACTATCACTATCTGCGGCAGCTTCGTGCGCTCGCACTCGGGGTCGCTGTCTAACATCTCCTGCACCATCTCGTTGTAGTCCTCTAAGTTCTTGGTGCCGTTCGCCTCAAAGAGCTTGTAGCGCCGCATCATCTCGTTTACCGCCCAGCCCAGCGCTCCGGCGGCTTTGAGCGGTTCGGTGACAACGGGTATCAGCAGGTGAGGTATGCCGTTGTACATCGGGAACTCGACCTTTTTCGGGTCAATGAGTATCAGCTTGACCTCATCGGGGGTGGCGTGGAAGAGTATATTAAGTATGATAGAGTTCGTGAATACCGACTTGCCCGAGCCCGTAGTACCCGCTATCAGCATATGGGGCATAGCCGCGATATCGCCTATGACGATGTTTCCCTCTATGTCCTTGCCGACTGCGAATGAGAGCTTGCCCTTAGCCTTCCTGTAATCGGGGCTGTCGATAAGCTCCCGCATGGAAACGCTGTCGCGGTGAACGTTCGGTATCTCTATGCCTATGGCGGGCTTGCCCGGGATAGGCGCTTCTATGCGTATGCTGTCGGCGGCGAGGTTAAGAGCTATGTCGTCCGCAAGGTTCGTGACCTGACGCACCTTGACGCCCGCCGCGGGCTGTAACTCATACCTCGTGACGGCGGGACCCCTGTGTATGCCGATTATGCGGGTCTTGACCCCGAAAGTTTCAAGAGTCTCCACCAGCCGCGCGGACTTGTCCTGTATCTCCCTCTGTATCTCCTCCTCGGGTATACGGCGGTCGTTCTCATGAAGAAGCTCCACGGGCGGGTAGACATACTCCACCGTTTCGTTCTTCTGTGCCACGCGGTATTCGTCGTTGGGGTCAATGGCTATCGGAGCCGTGCCCTGTTTTCGGTTGGAATCGGCGGCGGCTTTTCTTATTAGCTCATCGAGCTTTATCTGCTCCGCCATCTTCTGCCTTTCCTCGGCAACTATCTCTGCGCGGGTAGGCTCGCGGTCGGGCTTTTTCTTCTTGGACTTCTTAGATGACTGCTCCTCCTCGGCGGCTTCCTCCGCGGACATCTCCTCGGGGACTATCATCTCCTCCCCCGCTATCTCCTCAGCCCATTCGGTATCATCGGCGGGGACAGCCTGCACTTCGGGAGCCTGCGTATCATCGGTCGGGGGAGCGGGCGTTATCTCGCCGCCCTCCGCCGTCTGTGCGAAGCCCTCCGCGCGGAGCTTTGCCGCTTCCTCCTCGGCGCGTATGCGTTCGAGCTGTGCCTTGTGTACCTTAGCGAAATCTATGGCACGCTTCTTCTTTGGCTTGGGCTGACGTTCGGCGGGAGCGGACGGAGCCTTGTCGAGGGACACTCTGTCCGTATCCAAGCCCTCATACTGCGCAAAATCGGGGTCGGCGGCGAGGTAGGCTTCCTCGGGGATATCGTACCTCCGCGTGAGGGAGCGTTCGTCGCTGTCCTCTTTGAGAGCCTTGGCAGCGCCCACAAAGGGACGCGACACCGCACGGAATATCTGCGGAAGCGTAAGATTCGACAGAAGAAGAGCGAAGAGCAGTATCAGCATGACGATGATTATTTTCGAGCCTATGCTCCCGAAAAGGGACTGCATGGACCAGCCCAGCACCGCCCCCGCGACGCCGCCGCCGCGGAGCTGTATGCCGTCAAGGTACAGCCCTTTGAGCTTCAAGCCGAAGGAAGCGCCTATGACCTTCCCGCCGAAGAATATCTGCGCCGCTCCCGAGAGCAGGAAGAACATGACCGCTCCCTGAACGGCGCGGGCTATGACGGCGCTTTTCGACTTCTCGCTCGCTATCGAGAGCGCCATGTATATCACGAAGAAGCCGAACACGAACACGGACATTCCGAGCATACCCCTGTTGAAGCGGTACAGCCCCTTCCAAAGTCCGTCGCCCTCCACGAAGGTGACTATTATCTCGAATATCCCGAAGAAGAACATTATGAGCGACCAGAAGCGCCGTCTTTCGCGGAATTTAGCCGCCATAGCCTCCTGTTCCTTGGGCGCGGGCTTTTTGGCGGCTGAGGTCTTTTTTGTCTTTGTTCCTGCCGACGTCCCCGACGTTTTTCTTTTTCCGCTCTCTGCCAATTTTATACTCTCCCATCAATATCGTTATCCGTATCGGTATTGTCTGTCTGCGCTCCCAGCCATTCCAGTGCGTCGCTGAGCCCTCCGAGGCTGTCTATGAGCCCGTACTCTACCGCCTGCCTGCCGTCAATGACAGTTCCCACGTCTGCGGCAAGCTCATCGGTAGCCATCATGAGGTCGGTGAGCTTCTCCTGTGTTATGTGGGAATTCGAGGTGATGAACCTGTCCACACGTTCCTGCATACGCCTGAAATAGCTGAACATCTGCGGCGCACCTATCACGGGACCGTTCATTCGGACGGGGTGTATCGTCATGGTGGCGCTCGGCACGATGAACGACCTCCCCGCACTGACCGCAAGCGGCACGCCTATGGAGTGTCCGCCCCCCAGTACCACCGAAGCGGTGGGGGTGGTCATTCCCGCGATGAGCTCCGCTATGGCGAGCCCCGCTTCCACATCGCCGCCCACGGTGTTTAGAAGTATCAGCAGACCCCTTGCGCGGCGGCTCTGCTCCACGCTCACGAGGGCGGGGATAACGTGCTCATACTTGGTGGTCTTGTTGTCGGGCGGGAGGAGGTAGTGTCCCTCTATCTGCCCTATGATGTTAAGGCAGAATATCCCCTCGCCGTCCTCCGCGCAGACGAGCCCTTCATCCGCGGGCTCTCTTTCGATATCGGTATGCTTCTCGTTTTCGGTCGTCATATCTCATTCCTCCGTTCGGGTATATATATTATATCATGCCCCGTAACGAAGAAATTATTGCGCTATTAACCTATTATATATTATAGCACTAATGCGACCCGATGTCAAGCACAGAAATGTATGGGAGAAACGGCAAGTGTTAAAAAGAATGAACATATAAATGCGGATTTATTACAGGAATTTTATAAGAAGTGACAAAATAGCTTTAAATATACTTTAAAGACTTGAAAATATTGCCGTTCTGTGATAAAATTATGATATATTGCCCGATAAGATCGGAGTATCGGAGGAGGTTTGTTATATGGGAGATGTTATCAGCATTATTCTCGGTCTGCTGACGATCGTAGGAACATGGAAGCTCTTTACGAAATTCGGCAAAAAAGGCTGGTACGCACTGATACCTTTTTATGATGAATATGTGATGGCTCACTGCGCCCGCAGAGAGAATGAAGCGGTAAAGCTCATGATATTCAAGGGTATATATGAGCTTACTTCGATCGTAGGCACGGTGCTCATCAGTATGTACGGAGAAGATTCCGAAGCCGCTTCATACGCGCTTATCGCGACGATCATACTTTTCGTTCCGTACTTCATATACAGCGTCCGCATATTCCTCGCTCTCTGCGACGTGTTTGGACGGAGTAGAAAATGGGCTCTGCTCTGGGTATTCGTTTCCGCTCTGCCCGCAATGGTCTGGGGCTTCAGCAGCAAGTTTCAGCCCATCTCCGAGGAGGAGATCGCAGCCCGTGAGGGCGGCAGCGTAGATACCGCCGACCTGCACCTTGCGGGTCTGGGCGATGGTCTGTCCATAGACATCACCGACCGTACCGCGAAGAACTTCTTCAAGAGCAAGACCCTGCTCCGCGATATCCACATGAAGATACAGCCGGGACACATGGTACTGCTCCTCGGCGGCTCGGGCGCCGGCAAGACCACGTTCTTAAACGCCGTCACGGGCTATGAGAAGGCGAACGCCGTGATACAGCTCGACAAGGGCGACCTCTACAAGAACTACAAGGATATGAAATACGACGTGGGCTTCGTTCCCCAGCAGGATCTCATGCGCGGGAGCGATACCGTTTACCGCACCATAGCCGACGCCGCGGCTCTCCGCCTGCCCAAAGGTCTTACGTCGGAGGAGAAAAAGCAGAAGATAGACGAGACCCTCGACCTGTTCGGTCTCGGTATGCTCAAATCGAGCCTTGTTGATAAGCTCTCGGGCGGTCAGAGGAAGCGTCTTTCCATAGCTATGGAATTTATCTCCGACCCGAAGCTGTTCATTCTCGACGAGCCCGATTCGGGTCTTGACGGCGTAGTTGCCCGCTCGCTCTTCAAGGAGCTTCGCGACATCGCCAACAGCGGTAAGATCGTTATGGTGATAACCCATACTCCCGACCGCGTTATAGACCTTTTCGATGACGTGATAGTCCTCGCGAAGGACAGCGACAGAACGGGAAGACTTACCTACTTCGGACCCATCAAGGAAGCCTATGAGTTCTTCGGAAAGGATTCTATGGAGGGCATACTCCTTGCCATCAACCAGAAGGAAGAAGGCGGCGAGGGCAGAGCCGAGGAGCTTCTGCAAAGCTATGAGGCTCTTGTGAAGGAAAGAGAAGCGGGAGGTGAAGCGTCATGAATGAAAGGACTGTCAGCTTGAAGCATAAGGGACGTATCGGTCAGACGGGTATCTACCTCGGTAAGATGTTCAGAATGTTCATCTATCAGAGCGACTGGAAAGTTATCCCGATGGCGGGCGTCATCACCGCGATAGTTTCCATAGTAATAGCGAAATCCATGAACATCACCATGGAGGGCACAGTAAGGGGCGGCTTCGCTCTGAGCTGTATCTGTATATGGAACGGCTTCTTCAACTCCATACAGTCGGTGTGCCGCGAGAGGGCTATCGTCAAGCGCGAGCACCGCTCGGGTATGCACATCACCTCATATATAGCGGCGCACATGATCTATCAGGCTTTCCTGTGCCTGTTGCAGGTCGGGGCGGTCATAGCGGTGCTGAACGCCATGAAGGTGACTTTCCCGCAGGCGGGCGTAGTGTTCGGCGATCCGAGGATAGACATGGGCGTGACGCTGTTCTTCGTGACATTCGCGGCTGACATGATATCCCTGTTCGTTTCCTGTATCGTACACAACCCCACAACGGCTATGACCATAGTGCCCTTCCTGCTGATATTCCAGCTGATATTTGCGGGTACGTTCTTCAACCTCCCCAAGAAGATATCGTTCCTGAAAGACTTCACCATCTCCAATTACGGCATCTGTGCGCTTTGCAGTCAGGGCAGGTTCAACGAGCTGAAAATGACTACCGTATGGAAGACCCTCGAAAAGATGGAGGGTCTGGAGGTAGATCCCGAAAACCTCAAAAAGGCTATCAGGGAGTGTATCAACGGCGAGACCTCCGATCCCGAGCAGGCTAAGGAAACGGTCAAAGACGTGGCGGAAAAGATCGCCGATAAAGCGGCTGAAGCAGCGCCTGTTATGTCCGATGCGGCTATCGACGAGATAACAGAGATGGCAGGCAGCAAGCCCATAAAGTTCCTGCTCGATTCTATCGAAGAAAGCAACGAAAAGGACGAGTTCCAGCTTCTCTGCGGAAAACAGGGCTATAACAAGGCATACGAATCGAAGCCCGATAACGTGATAAATTGCTGGATAACGCTCATACTGGACGGACTTCTGTTCGCGGGTCTGTCGGTGATAGCGCTCGAATTCATAGACAAGGATAAACGCTGATATATTTTTAAAAGAAATATAAATATTTTAAGTAAGGAGACAAAATAATGAACAAGAAAGTCAAGATCGGTATCATCGTGGGTGTGCTGCTGCTCGTCGGGGGCGGCGGCGCTGCCTGCGTTGCGGGAATGGCGAACAACATCGCCGCCGTGGAGAACATGGCTGACAGCCACGCTACGGAAACAGTTGAGAAGAAGGACGTATCCAACTACGTCAGTGCTTCGGGTACGGTGCAGGGCATAAACTCGGTGAAGATAGCGCCCCCCGCCAACAGCAAGGTGCTGGAGCTG
Source organism: uncultured Ruminococcus sp. (assembly GCA_902781565.1). Taxonomy (GTDB): domain Bacteria; phylum Bacillota; class Clostridia; order Oscillospirales; family Ruminococcaceae; genus YE71. The sequence continues at coordinate 11,393 of CACZJT010000024.1, read as the reverse complement.
AACACGGAGCTGGGCTCGGCGGTCAAGAAGGACGAGCTTCTCTGCGTATTCGATGATTCCGACCTGCAAAGCGAGTACGATAATCTCAAAAAGAAGTATAAACTCTCGGAGGATCAGACCGACAATACTCACGAGAAGAACGAACGCGCCCTTACCACCGCCAAGGAGGATAAGGACATAGCTGTCAAGAACGCACAGGATGCTCTCAACAAGGCAAGGGACGAGCGCAATATCGCCGTCAACGATGCCGCCGATGTGCTCAACAAGGCTAAGAAGGAGCGCGATAAGGCTTATAACGAATTCGATGATAAGGTAAAGAAGTACAACGACAAGGTCAAGACCCGCAACAGAGCCTACGATAACATGATGGAAGCCGAATACGAGGATAAGGAGCAGTTCTATCAGAAGTATACCTCCCTCGATGCGGAGCTTGAGGTCGAAGAGAAGGAGCTTGACGCGCAGAAGGCGGCTCTTGCCCCGCTGGACGATGCTGTGAATGCGGCTCAGAAGGCATATGACAGCGCGGTGCGCCAGGCAGACCAGCTCGTGACCGACGCGAAGAAGGCTTACGACGCGGCTGTACGTCAGGCGGATCAGGCTGTTCAGGCTGTTCAGGACGTTATAGACGCGGAGAAGTTCACAGTCGATGATACGGTTAAGGAGCAGATAAAGGAGCTCAAAGAAAAGATCGCCGATTGTCAGGTAAAGGCGCCCATAGACGGCGTTGTTACGGCTCTCGGTATTGCCGAGGGCGGTCTGCCCGAGGGCACTTCGATACTCACCATAGAGGACACCGAGACCTTGAAGATCAATGTTGACATCAAGGAAAAGGACATCATGAACATACACGAGGGCATGAAGGCGGAGATCACCGCCACGGCTCTGCCCGACAAGACCTTCAGCGGCACTGTTTCCCGCGTGGTGCTGGTGCCGACGGTAACTCCCGGGGCGGAGGGCGGAACGTCCTCGAACTACACCGCCGAAGTGACTATAGACGACAAGGATTCGGGACTTCTGCTGGGTATGAACGCCAAGGTAAAGATAGTCCTCAGCGAAAAGAAGGACACCATCGCCGTGCCTATGGACGCCATAGTCGAGGATGAGAACGGCAACTTCGTCGTATTCATAGCCGACGGCACTTCTCCCGACGCCTCCAAATGCACAGCTAAGGCGGCGAAGGTCAGAAAGGAGCTGGAGACCGATTACTATGTAGCGGTAAGCTCCGATGAGCTCAAAGAAAGCGATGTGATAATCCTTGACGCGGAGGGGCTGAAAGACGGCGACAGCGTTAATATCAGCACGGAAGCCTTCGATTTTGGCGGTGATGATAAGTAATGGCTTTTTTTGAAAATATCAAGATCGCATTCATGTCGATAGCGGCGAACAAGATGCGCTCGCTGCTCACCATGCTGGGTATCATCATCGGCATAAGCGCGGTAATTACGATCACTACCATAGGAAGCTCCATAGAGGCTACCCTTAAAAACACTATAAACGATCTCGGCGGCGTCAATGACATCAATATAATGGTAGACGTCAGGGACGACATCGACGAGGAGGAGTACGAGAATATCCCCGAAATGACTGACGATGACAGGGTCAGCGACAGCATGATACAAGAGCTCCAGCAGAGATACCCGGGCTGGTACTCTACAGTCAAGAATGAGATGCTCGGAAACGCCACCATGGAAAACTACAATGGTCACGAGATGAACACAATAGTCATGGGCGCCTCGGACGGCTACCTTGCGAGCTATAAGATCAAGTTCCTCGTGGGCAGAGACATCAGCGAGACCGACCTTATCAACAAGTCCAACGTCTGCGTCGTTTCGGACGTGTTCGCACGAAACTACTTTCCCAAGGACACAGACCCCCTCCGTCAGACCATAAATATGACCCTCGAAACGGGCGAGGAGATAGACTTCACGGTGGTGGGCGTATTCAAGAACGACGCCCGAGTGATGGGTCCCGCCGACCCCACTCAGAAGGAGATAGACCAGCTCACGCTTATAGCCGTTCCCTACGATACGGCTGTAAAGATCAAGGGCGTGGGTGAGAAGTACCACGAATACACCTACGTAAAGTGGAACACCGACTACCCCAAGGAGCAGGCACAGAAGCAGGTGCAGGACTTCCTCGACGAGAAGTACCGCTCGAACCCGTATTATCAGGCGAGGGTAGATACGCAGGAGAACGACATCTTTGATTCGTTCACGATGGTAATTAACATCGTCACCATAGCCATATCCTTCATCAGCGCCATCTCGCTGGTGGTAGGCGGCGTGGGCGTTATGAACATCATGCTCGTGAGCGTCACCGAGAGAACGCGCGAGATAGGCGTCCGCAAGGCGATAGGCGCACCGAACACCGTTATCCGCACCCAGTTCGTCATAGAATCGGTGATACTCTGCGCCATAGGCGGAGTTATCGGAATAATCATCGGCATAGTGAACGGCGTTCTGATAGGACAGCTCGCGATATTCCTCATGCACCAGTTCGCGGCGGAGTATGAATCGCTGATCTCCCTTTCGATCAGACCCTCTGTTCCCGCCATGATACTCTCGGTGCTGTTCTCCATGCTGACGGGTATCTTCTTCGGCTACTACCCCGCGAACAAGGCGGCGAAGATGAACACCATAGACGCTCTGAGATACGAGTGATATCTTAGTGGCTGAACACCGCTCTGACCGTGACTATGATCCCGCGTGAAAGTGAAAGCACGAGTACAGTAGGAAAATACTCTGATTTTCCTACTGTACTGTCTTTCATAGTTTTTTACAACACTACTTTTCTATAAGGGTGTTGTAAATTTGCACCAGTTTTTTCCAGTGTATTACAGCTCCTGCTGTACTGTCTTTCATAGTTTTTTATCTACTTTCTTATAAGTAAAATTATAATTTGAACCATTATTTACCGGTTGCCGGTGACTCCTTTATTTTTCGGCAACTAACTATTGACCATTAACCACTGACTACCCACCGACAATGGGAGGGCTTATGAAAACGGATATCCTTATTATAGGCGGCGGCGCTGCGGGAATGATGTGCGCGGTGCAGTCAGCTTGGGCTGGGCATGAGGTAATAGTCCTCGAACATGAGAAAAAGCCCTGTCAGAAGCTGAACATCACGGGCAAGGGGCGCTGTAACGTCACCAACAACTGCGACGTCCGCACCGTGATAGCAAATACCCCGCGGGGAGGGAAGTTCCTTTATTCGGCGCTCTCACGCTTCACCCCCGAGGACACTATGGCGTTCTTCGAGTCGCTGGGGATAGAACTCAAGACCGAGCGCGGGAACCGCGTTTTTCCCGTAAGCGACAAGGCTTTCGACATTTCGGGAGCGCTGATAAACGCCGCCAAAGAAGCGGGCGTGCGCATAGTCCGCGATGAAGCCCGCTCCCTCATCATCGAGGGCGGCGCGGTGCGCGGCGTGTACGGAAGGGAGGGGGAGTACCTCGCCCAAAGGGTCGTTGTCGCCTGCGGAGGGCTGTCCTATCCGAAGACAGGCTCGACAGGCGGCGGCTACAAGCTGGCGCGGCAGGCGGGGCATACCGTCACCGAATGTGTTGGCTCCCTCGTTCCCGTGGAAATGTACGGCTCCGAATGCCGCGAGGCTATGGGGCTGTCGCTCAAAAACTGCGGGCTGACGGTCAGAGATAATGTGTCCGAAAAAACGGTCTTTTCCGACATGGGCGAGATGCTTTTCACCCACTTCGGCATGAGCGGACCGCTGGTGCTTTCCGCGTCGGCTCACCTGCATGACATCGAAAAGGGCAGGTACACCTTCACAATAGACTTCAAGCCCGCGCTGGACGAAAAGAAGCTGGGGGAGCGCATACTCCGCGATTTCTCGGAGATACCGAACCGCGACTTCGACAACTCCCTCGGACGGCTCCTACCCGCGAGCATTATCCCCGTGATCGTGAAGCGCTCGGGGATATCCCCCGCCAAGAAGGTCAACCAGATCACCCGTGAGGAGCGCCTGCGGCTCATAGCCTGCATAAAGGGCTTCACTCTGGAGGTCAGAGGACTTCGCCCCGTGGAGGAAGCGATCATTACCCGCGGGGGCGTCGCGACCGATGAGCTTTCGCCCAAAACGCTGGAGTCCAAGCTCGTGAGCGGTTTGCACTTCATCGGCGAGGTCATAGACGCCGACGCCTACACGGGCGGCTTCAACCTACAGATAGCCTGGGCGACCGCTTACGCGGCAGCGACCTCGTTCACGTAAAAAACAAGCACCTCATCGGGAGCGCTCCCGTGAGGTGCTTTTGCATTACTTATTTCCGAACAGCGCCTTTGTCCTTTCGGCGTTCCGCTTTCGGCGGGGAGCAGTGTCCTCCGAGCGGGTGAAGCCCTCCTCGCTCCGCAGGAACATATCCCCCTCGCGGAGGTTTTCCCCGAGCCTTTCGGCGGGGAAGTCCATGCGCTCTCCATCGGTGCTTATCAGCACCGCCGTTCCTTCCTCAACGCGGTCAAGCGACCACAGCACGCGTTCACTCATTGCCGTTCCCTTTGAGATACGCGAGTATCTCGGCGGCGTTGGTGTCGGGCTTGACTTTCGGCATGGTCTTTTCGATGACCCCGTTTTCATCTATGATGTAGGTGGATCTCACCACGCCCATGCTGACCTTTCCATAGTTCTTCTTTTCCTTCCATACATCGTAAGCCTGTATCGCTTTAAGCTCGGGGTCGGAGAGCAGTACGAAGGGCAGTGAGTGCTTCTCGGCAAAGCGCTGATGTGAGCTTACACTGTCCTTGCTGATACCTATGACCGCCGCGCCTATGGTCTTGAACTCCTCGTAAGCCGAAGCGAAGGCGCAAGCCTGCCGCGTACAGCCGGGAGTATTGTCCCGCGGGTAAAAATACAGCACGACCTTTTTCCCGCGAAAGTCCGAGAGCGAGACTTCGCTGCCGTCCTTGTCGGTGAGCGTAAAGTCGGGTGCTTTGGTTCCTGTTTCAAGCATGATAAACCTCCTATGTAAAATGGTTGGAGCGCCTGTGCCGCTTAATAGTGTTTTTCAATTAACGCCTCAGAAAGCGACCGCACATAGCTATGCGATGCGCCCTCAATTCCAAATTCATAATTCATAATTCCTAATTGATCCCGAGCGCCTGCTTTGCGAGGGCGTCGGCGATGTCGTTGTACTTGTCCCCCGAGTGCCCGCGAACCTTGCAAAAGCGCACGTTCAGCCTGTCCTTCACGCTGTCATAGTAGGCGGCATAGGCTTTCGTGCCCTCCTTGTTCGCCTTCCACTCATGAAGCGCCCACTTCGCAATACCCTCGTAGTCGTAGTATATCAGCACATCCTTGATGCCGTTTTCGATACAGTACCGCATAGCCGCCATAGAGCCGTTTATCTCTCCCGCAACGTTTCTCATCTCCGCGAGGGCAGGGTCGTCGAAAGCCTTGCAGTCCCTGTATTCCTCACGCCCTCCGAAGGGCGGTATCACCAGCCCGTAGGAGAAGCGCCCCGTCCGCTTGTCGAAGCTGCCGTCAACGTATATCTTCATGATGTTCTCGTCCTCGGCGGCGTCGCCCTCGCGGATATTTGAAGCCGCCTCCATGAAAGCCTCCGCCTCCGCAAGGGTCTTGAAGCTCTTGTATACAGCGCTCGTGAAGCCCATGACCTGCCGCTTGCAATCGTCCCAGCTCTCGTAAATGCCGGGCGTTCTGCCCGCCTTGACCGCGTAATATTTCTTTGCCATAGCTTAACCCTCCGCCAGCGCCCTGAACTCGTCCTCGGTGATTATCGGTATGCCGAGCTCTTTGGCTTTCTTGTTCTTGCCCGAATTCGAGGTGATGTCGTTGTTCACGAGGTAGTCCGTCTTTCCCGACACCGCCGAAGCTACCTTGCCGCCCTTCTGCTCGATGAAGTATTTCAGCTCGTTGCGGTTCTTCCAGATGTGTACCGCTCCCGTGATGACGAAGGTCTTGCCCGCTATCGCCGAAGCGCTGTCCGACTGCTCCGCCTGCCTGATGTCGAGCTCCGCGATGAGCCGCTGAAACTCGCCCAAGTGCTTCTCATCGGCGAACCAGTTCACGTAATCCTGCGCCAGTACCTCACCTATGCCGTCCAGGGCCGTAAGCTCATCGACTGTCAGCGCGGTAAGCTCCTCGGGGGTGGTGTAGGTGCCGCAGATGAGCCGCGACGCGCTCCGCCCGATGTTAGGTATGCCCACGGAATACAGCACCCTGTAAAGCTCCGTGGAGCGGGAAGCCTCTATCGCCTTTATCATCTGCTCATAGGAGCGCTCTCCGAAGCCTTCGAGGGCTATTATTTCGTCGGGGTGTTTTTTCAGGCTGTAGAAGTCGCTGTATTCCCGCAGCAGCCCGATGTCAACGAGGGATTCTATTGTCGAGGAAGCCATTCCAACGATGTTCATGGCGTCGCGGGAAACGAAAAGCTCGAATTTCCCCAGGTGCTTCGCGGGGCAGTCGGGATTCACGCAGTAAAGCGTTTCTACCCCCTCGTCGGACTCGCGCACCTCCGCCGCGACCCCGCAGGAGGGACAGCTCTCGGGCAGGGCGGGGGTCACAACGTCGCTGTCATGCTCCGCGAGAGACTTGTTTTCCAGCACCGTCGGGATTATCATGTTCGCCTTGTAGACCGAGATAGTGTCGCCGACCGACAGATTGAGCTTTTTCATAATGCTGACATTGTGCAGGGAAGCGCGGGAAACGCTGGTGCCCTCCAGCTCCACCGTGTCGAAACGCGCGATGGGGTTCAGAAGCCCCGTCCTGCTTGCCGACCATATGATCTCTCGCAGGGTGGTGTCGGCAGTCTCGTCCTTCCATTTGAAAGCCATGCCGCTTCTGGGGTGATGTGTCGTTTCGCCGAGACTGATACCGTAAGCCACATCGTCAAAGGTCAGCACCAGTCCATCGGAGGGGAAGTCGTTGTCCTTGATACGCTCCTCAAAGTCATCTATTGCGGGGATAAGTGTTTCGGCAGTCACGAGCCTGCCCTCCACGCGCTGAAAGCCCATAGCTTCGAGCCTATCCAGCCGCGAGGACACGGAATTGTCCTCGACCCCCTCCGCCGAAACGAGGGTGAATGCAAAGAAATTAACCTTTCGTTCCGCGACTATCTTGGAATCGAGGGAGCGGAGCGTTCCGCTTGCGAGGTTGCGGGGGTTCTTGTAAGGCTCCGTCCCCTCGGGGAGGTCCGCGTTCACCCGCTCGAAATCGCTGTAGCTCATAAGCGCTTCGCCCCGCAGGGAGAGCTTCCCCTTGAAGGGTATCTGTAAGGGTATGCCCTTGATGTGGCGGGCGTTGGCAGTCATATCCTCACCGACCTCGCCGTTCCCGCGGGAGACCGCTTGTTTGAGCTTTCCGTCCTCGTAGTAAAGGCAGAGTGTCAGCCCGTCCAGCTTCCACGAGAGGAATCCCTTCTGCTCGCCCAGCCATTCTTTCAGTTCCTCGCGGCTCTTGGTCTTGTCGAGGGAGAGCATTTTCCGCGGGTGCTTCACCTTCGGCAGGTAAGAAGTCACCTCGTAGCCCACCTTCTGCGTCCTGCTTCCGCCTAAGATAACGCCCGTTTCCGCTTCGAGTGCCGAAAGCTCGTCGTAGAGCTTATCGTACTCCGCGTCGGTCATTATGGTGTCGCCTGTATTGTAGTAAGCCGCCGCCGCTTTTTCGAGCAGAGCGTTCAGCTCTTTCATGCGTTCTATCTTGTTATCGTTCTCGTTCATGTCATCATCTCCGCAAAATAAGCTACTACTATTATACCCTATCCCGCGCCCAAAATCAAGCCCTCCGTGAAAAAAAGCCCCGCCGTGGGGTGCGGCGGAGCCTTGTATATTTATCCGTTTTGTTGTCAGCTTTCCGTATCCGTGCCTGCGGCGGGAGCCATGCCCTGACCTATCGCCCTGCCCGTCACGAAGGAATTTATCATGCTCTTTAAGTCTATGCCGATGCCGTCCAGCATTCCCGCCGACACCTGATTCGTGGACTTGGTGATGTCCTCTATCATCTTGGCGGTGTTGCCCTCGCCGTACATCGTTATGCTGCTGACGCTCGCCAGCGGCTCGGCTACCGCCTTGGCTATCTGCGGCAGCACCTCGAAGTACATTTGCAGAACTGCGGCTTCCTGCATCTTCTGCATGGCTTCGGCTTTTTTGTTCAAGCCCTCGGCTTCCGCGAGAGCCTTTGCGCGTATGGCGTTCGCTTCCGCCTCGCCCACGGCGCGGATACCCTCCGCTTCCTGGAGCTTTGCGAATTTCAGCGCCTCCGCCTTAGCCTTCTGAGCCTCGGCTTCACGCTGCTGCTCGAAGAGCTGTGCTTCCGCCTTTGCTTTCTTGGCTTCGGCTTCTCTCTGCTGCTCGTACAGCTCCGCTTCCGCCTGCTTAGACCTCTTGAACAGCGCCGCCTGCGACTCCTGCTCGAGCCTGTAGCGCTCCGCGTCGGCTTTCTTCTTTACCTCGGCATTGAGCGCCTGCTCCTTGACCTCCGCCTGCTTCGCGTTTAAGATAACAGCCTGCTCGGTCTTGGCGATGTCAGCCATAGAGCTGGTCACTTCGATAGTCTTGCGCTGTTCCTGCTGCTGGATATCGTAAGCCGCATCAGCCTCAGCCTTCTTGATATCCGATACCTTTTTCAGCTCTGCCTTGCGGATAGCAAGCTCATTGTTCTTCTGCTCTATCTCCGTTTCAGCCTGAACGCGGGCGTCGTTGGACTCCTTACGAGCCTTAGCCTGCGCTATCTGTATATCGCGCTCGGCTTCCGCCTTGGTGATAGCGGCGGTCTTCTGTATCTTCGTAGTGTTGTCGATACCGAGGTTCTCGATAAGCCCCTGCTCATCGGTGAGGTTCTGCACGTTGAATGACACTATCTCGAGCCCCATAGCCGCAAGGTCGGGGCTGGCGTTCTCCTGAACCTTCTCGGCGAACTTCTTGCGGTCGTTCACCATATCCTGCAAACCCATCTGACCCACGATCTCACGCACGTTTCCTTCGAGGACTTCACGCGCCACGCTGCAAATGTACTTTGAGTCCTGATTCAAGAAATTCTGCGCCGCAAGGGAGATCATCTCCTGCGTGTCGGCGATCTTTATATTCACCACCGAATCCACTCGGATATTGATATAATCCGCAGTCGGTACGCTGGTGGCGGTCTTGACGTCCACCGATATCAGCTTCAGGCTCAGCTTGTCGAGCCTTTCGAGGAACGGCACCTTAACTCCAGCTCTGCCTATCAGCACCCTTTTCCTAAGCCCCGAGATTATGTATGCTTCATCGGGCGGAGCCTTGCAGTAGCCCGATACCACGATCAATACCAGCAGGATAACTCCCACAGCGATCCCGATAGCACCCGAATACTCACGAATAAACTCCATAACTCATTCCTCCTTCTGTGGGGGGACTTTTTTCTTTCTGTCCTCCTGACAGTTATAATTATACCACCCCCGTTTTCCCCTGTCAAATCTATCGTTTCCCTCTGACGGGGAAACGCTGACACCTTATCGGTAAACAAATTCCCCGTCACAGGGTATTGATACCTCGTGACGGGGACAGTTCTGCTATTATACCAGCGACTCTATGAACTCCCGCGCTTCGCGGGCGCCGCCGCAGGCTTTGAAGCTCTCGGATATCTTTGCGGCGTTCTGCTTGTAGGAGGGCTCGGAGAGCAGCTTTTTTACCGAGTAAAATATCTCTTTGGGCGAGCAGTTTTTCGGTATCACTCCCGCGCCCAGCTCCGCGGTGCGCTTTGCTACCGCGCCCTGTTCGGGGGTCTGGGGGAACATCACCAGCGGCACCTTGTTGTAAAGGCTCTCGGACACCGAATTCATTCCGCAGTGGGTGATGAACACGTCTGCGATGTCAAGCACTGCCATCTGATCCACGAAGTCATACACCTCGATGTTCGCGGGCAGCTTCCCGAAGTCGGCGGTGCAGGTGCCCCGAGAAACGATCACGCGGCAGTCCTTTCCGCCAAGCGCCGTGATACAGTTCCGATAGATCGTTTCGTTGTTCACGACAGTTCCCAGCGAAACGTATATCGTGTTGCTTCGAGTCTTTTCCATAGGCGTTTCTATTGGTCGCATGGAAGCCCCGATGAAGCGATATCTGTCCGAAAAGCTCTCCGCGCAGGGCTGGAAGTATTTCGATGTGTATACTATAGTATTCGTATCGTTGTCGTTTTTCACGATGTCCATAATGCTGTTCACTGGGTAGCCCTTAGCCCGCAGGCGGTCGAGCTGACGGTTTATCTGCGGCATTTTCATGAGCATTCTCAACGTTTCTCCGAGCCCGTGTTTCATGTAGCGGGAGGAGCGGTCGTTGAAAGCGAAAGTCGTCGTGGAGCTGACGAAGGGCAGTCCGTACTTTTTAGCAGTCAGTTTCCCCCAGAATGCCACGGAATCCGTGACGATGAGATCGGGCTTGATCTCATTCATCTTCTCGGCGATCATTTCATCAAGGGCGAGGGTGGAGTTGACAAGGAGTTCCGTAGCGAAGGCAACGTCCTTTCCGATACGGTCGGCGGTGTCCTCGGACTCCATTTTCGGGTCGCAGCCGTCGCAGGGGATAAAGTGTGCTCCTGCGGCTTCGAGCTTTTCTCTGAACTGCTCAAAGGAAAAATAGAACACCTCATGCCCCGCCGAGGTAAGTTCCCTGACCACCGCAAGTGTAGGATTAGTGTGTCCGTAAGCGGGAATGCAGAACCATGCTATTTTCATATCTATGACCTCCATATATAATTTGGAATGAAAGAGTGTTTCTATGATAAATCATAATTTGCAGGACAACTCAAAGCGTGAATAACAAACGCGGGCGCACCGCAAGCGTACAGTAGCACAGACACGCCGGATGCAAGGGGCGGCGTTAGCCCCTTGCCGAGGTCAAGGGCGAGGAGCCCTTGCAGGGGAGCGCGACTTGCCGAGGTCAAGGGCGAGGAGCCCTTGCAGGGGAGCGCGAAGCGCGTGGGGGCAGAGCCCCCGTTGCGCCGCAGGCGCAAAAAACACGCGAACCGAAAATACAAAGCGTGAAAAAGAAGTAGGCATTAAGACCTAAGTTAAATCGGCGATACAAAAAACGAAAAGTAAGGGACAAAGTTACCACCCCGCACAACGTCCCGAGAACAGACGTATCGCCGATTTAATTTCACGAAACAGCGAAGCGCATTTCGTGAAACCCCAAACCCGCCGTCAGGCGGGCAAAAACGCCCATTGACCCTATAACGCTCCCGCCTGCCTTGCGGCAGGTTTGGAGTTGTGCAAAAATCGCGTTCGCTCTTTTGCACAATTAAATCGGCGATACGTCTTGTTCACGGGACGTTGTGCGGGTCGGGACGTTTCTGCCCTTACTGAACGATTTTCTTTGATATCGCCGATTTAAGCGGGCGGTTCGTGTGCGGTTCTTGGCGGGGATTTGTCTTGTCGGTACGTGTGCTTTTTGC
>CACZJT010000023.1 GCA_902781565.1 uncultured Ruminococcus sp. | reverse complement strand
CGAAAAATATTGCGGCGATCTTATCCAGTGGAAACGCTATTCAACGGATTTTCTTTCTAAAAAAGTAGTGTGGAACGACGGGACAAATCCCGATATTCCTCTTATCGAGCAGAAGGAGCACCACGAGCCTATCATAACCCGCGAGGTATTTGATGCGGCGCAGGAGCTTTTGGAAAAGCGCGGCAAGCAGTCGCGTGAGGGCAGGAAGTTCTCACAGCACTATTGGCACAGCAGCCGAGTTTACTGCGGCAAGTGCGGCAGTGCCTTCGGTATCACGGGCGGTAAGTATCTGAAAAATCGCTGCTTGCGGTGCATAAATCGTTCCAAATACGGAACCGTCCGCAAGATGAACGTCAACGGCGTAGAGGTCGGCTGCGACAACAAGTTCATCACCGAAATGGTGCTGAATACCTGCATGAAATATGTGCTTGAATACGTCCGCGAGGAACGCGAGGGTATTTCCAAAGAACTGATCGAGGATTTGAACCTAATCCGCAGCCACGCGGTAGCTATCGACACCAAGCCGCTTCAGGAGAAGATAGATAATATCCTGAAGAAAAAGCACGACGCTATCGACCTTATGCTTGAAGGGATCATCACAAAGGACGACCTCAAAAAGCAGGTCGAGATCTACGATGCCGAGATCGAGAGGTTATCCACGCAGATCGCCAACAACACCAACTTGACTGAAACGCACAGAGAACAGCTTGAACAGATAAGGCACTATCTCGCGGAAATGGACAAAGCTGAAAACATCGACGTCGATAGCTTTCAGGTCTATAATTCTATGCTGAAAAAGGTCGTTGTCCACGAAAACTGTGAGATCGACTACTATCTGAATTGCATTCCGTTCGGGTTCCATCTGACCTACAAGAACGAGAGAATACCGCATACGCACAACAAACACGTTATTACGGTCGTTTCGTGTGAGATGATCTGATATGTGTGAATTTGTGGGGTTGAGACATAGCTGTGCAAGTCTTTTGCTTGCGAACGGTGTTCCTATGAAAGAGATACAGGAATGGTTAGGACACTCCACATTCCAGGTCACGGCTGATTTTTACAGTCACTTGGAGTACAATTCAAAGGTGAACTCAGCTAATGCGATAGCTAATGCACTCGGAACAGGATCTGTTTCAAACAAAGCAAAAGCTGATACTTCGCCCGGTCAAAGTGACAGCAAATAATAAAAAAAGAACCGAGCCATTAAAAAGCCCGATTCTTAGCTAAAAATCATGGTGCCGATGGCGGGACTTGAACCCGCACACATCGCTGCGGTAGATTTTGAGTCTACTGTGTCTGCCTATTCCACCACATCGGCACATATTAAGTTTTCTTCTCTGCCGAAAAATACAGAATAAAAAAATCTGAAAAATCGGTAGACAAATGGTAGAAAAAACAAGGCAACTGAAAAGTTCTTTCTACCACGTTCACCAAATTATCCCGTAGTTAAGCCGTTTGAGCGATACCCAAAAACAGCCGAAACTCAAAACCTCAAAAATGGGTCAAAGGATCTTGAATCCGTCACGTCTGCCAATTCCATCACACCGGCATTGCTCCGAAAGCGCCGACTATATTATTATAGCATATAGTCGGCGCTTTGTCAAGTGCGTTTTTGTAAATATTTATCCTCTATACCCTATCCCCCCGCAAGGAATGCCTTCAAGAAGTCGGCGAAGGTCTTTCCCTGATCTTTCTTGTCGAGATCGACATTTTTCAGGCGGTTCGCGGCACTCGCCATGTAGCCGAGGTCCTTCACGTAGCCGTATCCGCGGTTGTGTATCTCCCACTCGTCAGCCATGTCACGGGCGGTGCGGTACCGCGTGATGCAGCCGCCGATCTTTTGCTCTCGCAGGAGGGCTTCGCAGATGATGACCATATCCGCGCGGTTGCCGATCTTGTAGGAATCCACTATCTGCCAGTCACAGCCCTCGGGAAAATAGAGCCCGACGCTGAACTCCTCGCCGCCGTAGTTGAAGGAATACTGTCGGTCCCCGAGCTCTTTAAGCTCGAACTCGGAGCTGTCAAGGGTCGGCTCGTCATTCCCGCTGTCCCACTCAAAATAGATATTTGCGGCGAAATTGTAGGCGTAGAGCGCCTTCACCAGCTTTACAAGATCGTCCGAAGGGTCGCGTTCGGAAAGCACGCTGTAGACGTAAGAAAGGGCGCTGAACTTCATAGTACACCCGCCGACCTTTGCTTCATGAACGCGGTCGAGGTCGGGAGCGGAGATGTTCGGACATTCGATATAGTAAAGACCGTTCTTCTGCCCTACTTTGGCACTCACACCGTCTATGGTCGCTTCAACGGGGTCGGCATTGAAATAAATGCGGAAAGTTGTGTTTGAATCGAGCAGCAGCACCGCGCCCTCTATCTCCACGCCCTCGGGCAGGTCGCCGCTTTTGGCGAAGCGGTATCCGCTCAGGCTGTCGGCAGTTATATCGGGGAGTATATCATCGAAGTCGGGGGCGTCCGCCCTGCCGAACCAGCTTGCAGAATAAGCGCCGTAGACGTCCAGCGTATCGGCAAGGACTTCAAGCTCCGAGCTGCTGCCGTTCCCACGGGTCAGTTCGATATAATCCTTCACGCTGAACTCCGCGCCGTCGGAAAACAGCTTGCCGCTGTTGTCGTAAAGCTCCGCGGAGCTTCCGCCGTTCAGAAGTCTTACCGTGACGCTCTCGCCCAGCTGTGTGGGGTCTACGGGATAAGTGAGCTTGTACAAGCCATCATGCTCCCCCTCGGTCTCGGGAGAGATGTCGGATAGCATGACCGTCCGCGTGCCGTCGGGTCCCTCCAGCTCGAAGCGGTCGAAGCCGCCCGAAACGTCCACATAGAAATTGAGCCCTATCTCGCCGGTCAGAGTGAGTGTCGCACCCACAAGGCGGTTCTCCCCCGCAGGGGCAGCCGCCGCATTCAGCCCCGCAGGAGCCGCCGCGCAAAGCGTCAGCGCGGAAGCGGTCATAAGGGCGGTCTTCTTCAAATATCCCATATCAGACCTCCGTTTTCGTATTCAGAGCAGGCTGTTCAGCATGGTGTCTATGCCGAGCTGTTTGGTATACTCTATATTATACCACCCCCTCCCCGTTTTGTCAACCATTGACCTCTTTTGACCACGCAAATCAATTTTACAAATAATGTAATAAGAACTATAGTCGATTTCAAGGCGGAAAGACCGTCAGAGGATTCAGAGGTATCGCAATAAAGCATAAGCTCCTGTCATAAGACGTCTGACAATACACCATACAATACACGCTGAAACCGCGATATTACGTCATTTAGACACCAAGACACCTTATTTTTATATTCTTTTAGAAAATATAATATATCAGACCGGGCACAGAGATAGCAATATATATATAGCAACTCGGCTTTTAGGTGTCTGGGTGTCTTATCGACGGTATTACGTTGTTTTAGGTGTCTGGAGCGGTGTATGAAAGACAGGCAGGGTGTATGGAGCAGACACCAATATATAGCGAAGTCTTATAGTGTCACGATTGCGGCGCATCTCCAAACTTGGCTGAAAGCAGTTAAGACAGGTTCTAAAAATTGATCTCCGCGTCTTTACAAATCCTGCCTTTAGTGCTATAATATAATAACAGGAAAAATGCAAAGAGAAAGGACTAAACCGAAAATGATATACACAAAGAAAAGCTATGTAGCGGGGAATATGTGTGACGGAAAGCTGCAAATGTCCGTCATCGCGGCGGACGAGCTTGTGGAGAACGCCGTTACCGAGCTTATGGGCGACCTCGGCATAGACGGGATAGTCGCCAAGGCGAAGTACAACGCCATGTGGCTCATCTCGAAGAACAATATCCGCTTTTTCCGCCGTCCCGAATGGCGAGAGAGGTTCGATATCAGCTGCGGTATCTCGGGGCACACCGCCGTCAAGCTGAACATCGACACCCTTGTTACCTCCGGGAGCGGTGAGACCCTCATGACCGCAAGGACGGAGCTTTGCGCCATCGACCTTGAAAACGGCAGGATACGCAAAGCCGAGACCGTGGGCTTCACCGCCGATATGCAGCAGGGCGAAAGGCTCGGCGACCTTGACTTCTCGCGGCTTCCGAAAAGCGGCGAGCCCGTTGAGAGCGTGACCGTCCGTTCCACGAGCCTTGACTACTGCTACCACACCAACAACGTGGAGTACGTGCGCTTCATGCTGAACACCTACCCCGTGGAGCATTTCAAGACCCGCGAGCCCCTGCGGCTCGAAATACACTACGCGAACCAGTCCTACGAGGGGGAGCGGCTCGACATCGAGAAGCTGACCGACGAGAACGGCGACAGCTTCGTTATACGCCGCTGCAGGGACGTGATAGCCGCCTGCCATATGGTGTGGGGCGAATGAGAAATGACAGAGGAGCTTTTCGTAAAGGGACTATAGCAATCCAAGAAAGTATCAGCACAAATCTTTCGGATAGAATTACAAGCTGTGCTTGTACCCACAACTGCGGTCGCTTTCCTTGATTGCTGAGCCGTCAGCACCAATCTTTGTCTACTAACCTTTTAGGAATTAGTATGAACAGATGATAGCCGATATCCACGCCCGCGCACCGATGTTCGACCCTCACCTTTACCGTCATGACCGATAGGAGATACAAATGTACTACAAGATAAAAGAGACTCTCGAACCCTGCGAAGCACGCCCGAAGGAGCAGTATGTGGCAGTGCTGACGAGCGGGGAATGGCTCGATGAGAGCGGAGAGTTCGACATGGGGATAGAGCTTGAGGTCAGCGCCGTGAGCGCCGACAGCACAAAAGCCGAGGTCAACTACGACTCGCTGACGGGTACATTTATGATACCCGACCGCGAAAATATCGCCGCTCCCGATGCAAGGTTCGCTTTCGCGCTGGACGAAAAGGGCATAGTTTTCATAGACGACAGCGGCACTGTCATGAAGCTGCTCGAACAGGTCACGCGGACAAAGCGCTGGAAATTTCCCTGCCTTGAAAGGTTCCTGTATGACTTCCTCGAACAGATAGTGCGGGACGACCAGAAGGTCATGGAGCGCTACGAGGCGGAGCTTGACGACATCGAACACGCCATAATGACAGACCCCGACCCCGTTTACATAAAGCGCATAAACGAGATAAGGAGCGACCTCCGCGACCTTCGCATACACTACGAGCAGCTCATGGACTTGAGTCAGGAGCTGGAGGAGAACGAGAACAGCTTCTTCAAGCAGAAGAACCTGCGGTACTTCCACCTGTTCAGCCGGCGTATGCAGCTTCTCCACGACATCGCGGCTTCCCTCAGGGACTACACCATACAGGTGCGCGACCTATATCAGGCACAGCTTGACGTGCGTCAGAACCGCATAATGGCGCTTCTGACCGTCGTGACCACGGTGTTCACTCCCCTCACGCTGATAACGGGCTGGTACGGCATGAACTTCGTGCATATGCCGGAGCTGGCGTACAAATGGTCATACCCAGTTGTTATCGCCGTGAGCATCGGGATAGTCGTCGGCTGTCTGTGGTTCTTCAAGAAGAAAAAATGGCTGTGAGCCCCGCGCTCCGGATCCAATAGTGCAATTCAGACAAAATAGAACATATTATTTGTGCAGTTTTGTGTATTCTTGAGTTATTTTGCAAATCTATCTTTTAACAAACACAGAACTATCATTTAGCACTGTTATAATTTAAAAAGAAATGCATATTTTGTTAAAACAATTTATGTAATTTATTCGCGGTCGTTCTTTACCGCGATGTTCTTTTTCCCAAAGGAGAGATCAAAATGAAGATCACAACATTCAACCCTCAGATCATCACCAACAACGCGGCAGGGCTCACAGAGGTATTCGGCGCGCTCGGCTTCGAGAAGCACCACAACAAACGCGGGATAGGCGAGCAGAACGTCAGCGGCATTGTCATGAAAAACTCGGACGGCTTCAAGCTCGATATCTCCGAGCCCGAAATGCAGCTTCCCCACGATATTACGGCTATCCGCATAAACGTTGACGACTTTGACGAAGCCTATGAGCTTCTCATATCCAAAGGGTTCAAGAATTTCTACGGCGATGAGAATGTCAAGACCCCAAGCTCAAGATCGGCGGTGCTGATATCGCCATCCGGGGTCGTCATCAATCTCGTCAAGCACATCAAAGAACATGATTAAACGGAGGTAATCACATGAAGATCACATCATTCAATCCACTTATCGTAACGCCCGACCCCGAGAAGCTCGCACAGCTTTTTGAGGAACTGGGCTTCGAGAGAAAGCACAACATCAAGAACGCGGGAAATGACGAAGCGAACATCTGCGATATCCGCATGAGCGACCCGAACGGCTTCCATGTTGACATCGCAAGCACCGCAAACACCA
The DNA here is from genome assembly GCA_902781565.1 of uncultured Ruminococcus sp. Taxonomy (GTDB): domain Bacteria; phylum Bacillota; class Clostridia; order Oscillospirales; family Ruminococcaceae; genus YE71. The sequence goes on along the minus strand of CACZJT010000023.1, from coordinate 19,973 downwards.
AGCAGGACCTCACCATTATCCGCATGAACGTGGACGACTTCGATGAAGCCTATAACTTCCTCATCTCCAAGGGCTTCACTCACCCGAGCGGGACTTTCGTGGAGAACAGCTATTCCAAATCCACGCTCATGAAGGCGCCATCGGGCTTCGGTTTCGACCTCTGCCACCACAAGAGAGAACATGATTAAAAGTATAAATAGTATAAAACAGGAGGTCTATTATTATGAAGATCACAGGATTCATGCCCCAGATCATCACAAAAGAGCCTGAGAAGGTCATAGCTACATTTGAGGCTTTGGGTTTTGAGCGCGCACATAACAAAACGGGCGATACGGAATTTGAGTTTTCGAGCGTTGTCATGAAAAGACAGAAGGACGGAAGCGATGATGTTTTCCGTATCGAGATAATCTCCGCACCCACCAACGACCTGCCCCGCGATCTTACGTCAATACGCATAAACGTCGATGACCTCGATGCCGCCTACGAGCTTCTGAAGTCCAAGGGCTTCACCGAACCTCCCGGATTTGGCAAGAACAGCACCCCCAGCAGCAGATACATCTATATGGCTTCGCCGAGCGGAGCGCTCTTCGATATCTGTCAGCATCTTAAATGATACGCGCGGCAAAAAGCCGAAGTACCCCCCGAAAACACCGACAGCTTCGAGGCAGCCTGTGCGATCATGGAGGCTCACAGCGGAAAGATCACGGGGAGCATTGTAGAGACAAGCTCCGCAAAGGCTGTGTCCTACTCCGTACCGAGCGGAATGAGGATAACTATAGTCCACCACTTCAAGAGCGGTGAGTGATTAGCGAGATATAATAATACAAATACATCCAGCCCGTTCGCTGCGAGTTCGGCAGCAAACGGGCTGTTTTAAGGAGGACATAACAGAATATGAATCTGCTGGAAGAAGCCATCATCTATTCCACTATCATGTATCAGGGAAAGGTGAGGAAGATAAACAACTCTCCCTTCATACTCCACCCGCTGGAGGTGTCGCAGATACTTTCTTCCATGACGAACGATATGGAGATAATCGCGGCGGGGGTGCTGCACGATGTCGTTGAGGACACCGACGGTACGCTTAAAGAGATAGAAAAGCGCTTCGGGAAACGTGTCGCAATGCTCGTGGATTCCGAGACCGAGAACGATTACCCCGGCGAGGACAGGGCTGCGACCTGGAGGAAGCGCAAGGAGCAGAGCCTTGAAAAGCTCAGGGCGAGCACCGACATCGGCGTGCAGATGATATGGCTCGCGGACAAGCTCTCGAACCTTCGCTCCCTCGCGGGCGTTTACGGGGAGGTCGGCGAGAAGGTCTGGGACTTTCTTCATCAGAAAGACCCCGCAAGCCAGCTCTGGTACTACAAGACCATAGCCGAATACGTGGAGATGGACCTTAACAAGACGGGCGCTTACAAGGAGTTCATCGGGCATATCAACTACATATTCCCCGGTACCTTTGATACCTCCAAGACCAAGTACAAGGAGTACCGCAAGATCGACGTTTCGGGCTGCGAGTGCATAGGCAGGGGCGCCAAGGCGGAGGTCTACCGCTACGACGATGAGCTTATCGTCAAGGTCTACAACGAGAAGAACACCTACAAGGACGTCGAGCGCGAGATAGCCCTTGCGAGGACGGCGTTCGTCATGGGACTTCCGACGGCTATATCCTTCGGTATCGTGTCTGTTGGCAGACGCTACGGCTCGATGTTCGAGCTGATAAACGCCAAGACAGTCTCGGAGTTTATCGCCATGAGCCCCGACCACAGCGAATACTACGCCGGCATTATGGCTGACCTCGCGCGGCAGATACACAGCACCGACGCCTCCGACGAAAAGGACAAGTTCCCCGATGCAAGCCTACAGCTCAAAGGCTGGGTGACGCGGGCTTTCGGGGAGGAACGTCCCGACCTTCAAGAGAAGTTCAACGCGCTGATAGATTCTCTCCCGCCCACGAACAACCTCGTACACGGCGACCTGCACACGGGCAACGTGTTCCTCTCGAACAGCGAGCCGCTTTTCATCGACGTGGACAGAATGTCGATAAGCGACCCCGTGCTCGATCTCAGCAGTATGTACCTGTTCTATGTGGGCTACAACGAGCTGGGTGCCGATATGATAGAGAACTTCATGGGCTTCTCCTCGGCGACTGCGGGGGCGTTCTATGACAGCTTCATCAGGCAATATCTCGAAACGGAGGACGAAGCCAAGATCGCCCGTGTGAACGACCGTGCGGCGCTGTTCGCATATCTCAGGCTCGTGGGACAGATACGCAAGAAACGGGAGCTCTCCGAAAACGACAGAGCCGTTATCGAAAGGCTCATCGGGAAGATAGAAGCCCTACTTCCGTAAAACAGCAAAGGCTGTGCGACCGCTATGATCGCACAGCCTTTATTCATCTCATCAACTCATTGACATCGCGTCAGTGCCTGCCGCCGCTGCTTCCATGAATGCCGTGATTCGGGCGGTGAGGAGGCTCGGGCGCTTCATCGGCAAGATAGAACCTCACAAGCTCCTGAAGAAGCTCGTCGCGGTCGATGTGCCTTATCATATTACGCGCGTTATTATAAGTCGTTATGTAGGTCGGATCCTCAGAAAGGATATAACCCACAAGCTGATTCACGGGATTATAGCCCTTTTTCACCAACGCGGCATAGACCGCCTTGATGGTGCTCCTGAGTTCTTCCTTATCGACTTTTCTGAGATCCTGTGCATGATCGCGCATATTGCTCACTCCTTTGTGCAGAGTTACACCTAACTATGTATACATAATATTATCCACACACTAATATTATACCCTATTTCTTTTGAAAATACAATGGTTTTGCGAAAAATTAGACATATTGCACAAAATCAATGCACAAAAATCATACAACCGGGCGAAAGAACCAATGAAATCAGCTGCGTATCTCCGCACCTTTCTCGGCGAGAGCTTTTATTACCTTATCCATGACCTTATCAGCCTGCTCGACGGTGAGAGTGCCCTCGTGAGAACGCAGGGTCAGGGAGTAGGAAAGGCTCTTTTTGCCCTCGGCGATCTGCTTGCCCTTGTAGATATCGAAGAGGTTGACCGCTTCAAGGAGCGAGCCCGCCGCGGAGCGTATTGTGCTTTCAATGACAGCCGCCGCAAGCTCGTCATCGCAGGTCAGCGAGAGGTCGCGGGTAACTGCGGGGAACTTCGGCAGGGGCTTGTAGGTCTTCTGTTCGGTGCAAAGCTCCATAAGCTCGGGAACGTTCACCTTCGCGGCGTAGGCGCGGCAGTCAAGACCGTAGTTTTCAAGGGTCTCGGGGTGGAGCTCGCCAAAGATGGCGACTTCCCTGCCCTCGGCGGTGATAACGGCGACTCTTCCGGGGTGGAACGCGCTTACCTCGCCGAAAACAGTATCCTCCGCGGGACGGCTGACCTCATAGGCGGGAGCGCCGCACCTGTCAAGGAGCTGTTCGATGATGCCCTTGACCGTGAAGAAATCTATCTTGCCCGCGGCGTCGTACATACCTATGCAAAGGCGCTCGGGCTCTATGGGGAGCACCTCGCCCTCGACGGGGATATATTCATTCGCAAGCTCGAAGGCATAGCACTCGTTGTTCCTCACCTTGCGGTTGCGGGAGAGGACTTCCATGACGGACGGGAGCAGGGTGGTGCGCATAACGCTGGTGTCCTCGCCCAGAGGATTGCTTATCACAACGGTATTGCGGAGCTTACTGTCCTCGGGCAGGCGTATCTTGTCGAAATACTTGGGGCTGATGAAAGAGAAAGTGGTTATCTCGTTGAGACCCAGCCCGCGTACAGCTTCGCTTATCGTGCGGTCGAAGCGCTGCTTGCGGGTGAGCTTGGCTTCCGCAACGCCGCGGATAATGGTGTCGGGTATCTTGTTGTAGCCGTAAAGACGTGCGACCTCCTCCGCGAGGTCTGCCTTGTTCTCGATGTCTATGCGGTAGTAGGGAGCATAAGCCTTTCCGTTTTCGATCCTGAACTCAAGGCGGGTCAGGTACTCGGTCATCTCGGCTTCGGGGATATCTGTGCCGAGGAAGCCGTTTATCCATGCGGGGTCGTAGGTCACGCCGACGCGCTCCTTCTTGCCGGGGTAGCAGTCGATATAGGTGCGGACGACCTCGCCGCAGCCCAGCATTTCCACAAGCTCAAAGGCTCTCATGAGAGCGGGATAGGTGTTGCCAGCGTCAAGACCCTTCTCGAAACGCGCGGAAGCGTCGGTGCGCATACCGAGCTTCTTCGCGGTGGTGCGGACGCTTGCGCCGTCAAAGCAAGCCGACTCGAACACAACGGCGGTGGTGTCGTCCATGATACCGCTGTACTCGCCGCCCATAACGCCTGCTACGGCTACGGGTTTTTCCTCATCGGCGATGACTAGCATTTCTTCGGAAAGCGTGCGCTCCTGACCGTCGAGGGTGGTGATGGTCTCGCCTGCCTTGGCGCGGCGAATGTTGATCTTCGCGCCTTTAACATAGCGCAGATCAAATGCGTGCATGGGCTGACCGTATTCGAGCATTACGAAGTTCGTGATGTCAACGAAGTTGTTTATCGGACGAACACCGCTCGCGCGGAGCCTTTCCCTGAGCCAGCGGGGGGAGGGTCCGATCTTTACGTTCTTGACATAGCCGCCCATGTAGCGGGGGCAGAGGTCGGGGTCGTGTATCTCGACGGACATGATCTCGTTGATGTCGCCGTCAATGCCCTTAAAGGTCGGCTCCTTGATGTTCGCGGGGATATTGAAGGTCGCGGCGGCTTCCTTTGCAAGACCGATCACCGACATACAGTCGGGGCGGTTCGAGGTTATCTCGAATTCAACTATCTTGTCATTGAAGCCGATAGCCTCGCGGATATCCTTGCCGACGGTCTTGTCGCAGTCGTCGCCGAGAATGAATATGCCGTCCTCTATGGCGTAGGGGAAATCGTGGGTGGTGAGCCCCAGCTCCTCGAGGGAGCAGAGCATTCCGTTTGAAGCCTCTCCGCGGAGCTTGCCCTTTGTTATCTTGACCTGCTTGCCCTCGTGGAGTACGGTGGACTTATGCTTTGCGGCGGGAACGTAGTCGCCCTTGTGAACGTTCTGTGCGCCCGTTACGATCTGCACGGGCTCGCCCTCGCCAACGTCTATCTGACAGATGAACATATGGTCGCTGTTGGGGTGAGGAACGATGTCAACAACGTGACCCACCACCACGTTCGAGAGGTAGTCGCCTTCCTCGGTGTGGCACTCGACCTTGCTGCCCGAGAGGGTCAGCGCATCGCAGAATGTCTTTATATCGCACTTGCAGTCAACATAGTCCGCAAGCCATCTCATTGAAAGATCCATGTTATTACCTCATTTTTCTCTATACTTCCCGCCCCCTCCGAGGAGCGGTCTTTTTTGTCTTATCACTTCTGTATTATAGCTTTCGAGCAGGCGGTCGAAGCTCATGGGTATCGACCTCCCCATTCCCACGGGGATAATGAGCCGCCTGCCCTCCCGCCTGTAGATGTACATATGGTAGACGGTCAGCGCTTCGGTCTCGCTGCCCTCGATTATCACACGGTCGATGTTCGCATACCTCACCGCCGTGCCTGCGCTGCTGATAAGCCCCTCATCGGTAAGATGTATGCGATAAGCGGGTATTTTCAGCGTCAGCAGTTCTTCTCCCGTGAAACGGAATTCCGAGAGCTGCCGCCTGAATGTGCGGTACTTCATCACGAAGTCCGTAAGTATAGCCGCAAGCAGCACCGCCGCATATATGAGCGCTCCCCGCCTGCCGAAATAGCCTATGAACTCCCCGACCGTCCGCGAGGAATATTCGGTGAGCCTGTACCAAAACAAAAGCGGCATTATGTACAGCAGCAGGAACATCGGCACGAACAGCCTAAGCGCGTGGGCGCGGTACTCTTTCAGATAGAAGTCCATTTAAACTACCGCTCATATCCCCGTATACCGGAGAGCATCTGCCTGCCTTTTACCATGCCCAGATACTTTTTCTCGTCAAAGCCGTAGACAAAAGCTATGGTCTGTCCCTTGTATTCGAGCACAAGATAAGCGCGGAAGCCCTGTATCAGCACCGCCTTGTAATCGCAGTCCCCGGGGATCTCGACCGAACCTATGCACTTTGCCATATTGTTCGTGAAGGGTATGTCGGGATAACGATTCGTAAAGCTCAGCATACCGTTGTAGATGTCCTCACGGACGCTGTAAACGGGCAGGGTCATCTCGCCGCCCTTCACGGGGAATGTCACATCGCCCGTCCTGACGCTTAAAACGTCGCCCAGGTCGAAATCTATATCGGCTATCTCTTTTCCCACGGCGGAGGCAAGGCAGAGTATCTTCTGCAAGTCCTTCAAGGTATCGTCACCCGTCTCGAACTCGGCTATGCAGACGGTCTTTCCGTCGATCTCGGTCTGTTCTCCGCAATGCTCGGTGCAGTTTAAGGAATACTGTTCGAGCAGTCTTTCCATAATGAACTCGTTCATTTCATCGGCGGTCAGGGTAAGGCAGTAATTCTTAGCCGCCTTGTTCCTGTAAACGCGGAAACCGATATGCTCGTAATCGCCGCCCGTATACTTTGGCAGATCAACGCTCTTGATATCCCTCATTCTGTTGATTTCCATATCTCGATACCCCTTATCAGAACTGGTTAAGGAATCTCATATCGTTCTCGTAAAGCAGGCGCATATCGTTGATGTTGTAGCGACCCATAGTGATACGCTCCAGCCCTATGCCGAAGGCAAAGCCGCTGTATACCTCGGGGTCTATTCCGCACTCGGACAGCACCTTTGGGTGTACCATGCCCGCGCCCAGAAGCTCCACATAGCCCTCCTGCTTGCACATGGAGCAGCCCTTGCCGTGGCAGTTGAAGCACATGAGGTCTACCTCCGCCGAAGGCTCTGTGTAGGGGAAGTGGTGAGGACGGAAGCGGAGCTGTGTCTCCTCGCCGTAGAGCCTTTTGAGCAGCATTTCGAGAGTGCCTTTAAGGTCAGCCATCGTTATGCCCTTGTCTATCACAAGTCCCTCTATCTGGTGGAAGATAGGCGAATGGGTAGCGTCCACCGCATCGGAGCGGTAAACAGCTCCGGGGGAGATTATGCGTATCGGGGGCTTCATCTTCTCCATAGTGCGTATCTGCACCGAAGATGTCTGCGTGCGGAGGAGCACGTTCTCATTGATGTAGAAGGTGTCCTGAGTATCGCGTGCGGGGTGGTGCTTGGGCATATTGAGCGCCTCGAAGCAGTAGTGGTCTGTTTCCACCTCGGGACCCTCGACGATATCGAAGCCCATGCCGAGGAACACTTCCTCGACCTCCGCGAGGGTGGCGTTCAGGGGGTGAGCCTTGCCGAGCCTATGCGACTTGCCCGGGAGCGTCACGTCAATGCGCTCCGCTTCGAGCTTCTTTGCGGCAGCCTTGGTCTTGATGGCGTTCTGTGCGGAGCGGAGCATTTCGTCGATGTCCGCCCTCACCGAATTTGCGAGCTGTCCGATAACGGGGCGCTCCTCAGGGGAAAGTCCGCCCATCTGTTTGAGAATGGACGTTATAGCGCCCTTCTTTCCGAGATACTCGACCCTTATCTCGTCGAGCTCCTTCAGGTCGGCTGCCTTAGCGAGCTTCTCCCTCGCCGCAGCCTCGATAGCTTTCAACTTTTCTTTCATGTTTACTCCTCCGGTCATGTCAATTAGGAATTCGGAATTATGAATTAGGAATTTACGGAGTCGCTTCGCGACATTTTTAAAGAGCCGACACATTCAATTCCGAATTCCCGATCCCGAATCAAAAAAGAGCCCTGCCCAATACGGGACAAGGCTCATTGTCAGCACTTGTGTGTTACCACCCATATCGCCGGGAAGCTGTCACTTCCGCCGCCCTTAACGCGGGTGTACGTCCCTGCCTACTGCTGTTTCAGCAAAGCCGCTCACGGGTGAAATTCGGTCGTTGCGGTACACCTTGAACGGGCTTGCAGCCGACGGCACGTTCTCTCTGAAAGGCGCTTTTCCGCAGACTTACTGTGTCCGGTCATAGCGTTTATACAAACTACAGTATAACACTTTTCCCCCGCGATTGCAAGCACTTCACAGAAATTTTACATTTTGCGCCATCAGCCATCAGCCCTTTGCGTCGTACCAGCTCTTGCCCGAGTGGGCGTCCACCGTCATGGGTACGGCGAGGTCTACGGCGGATTCCATTTCCTCCTTCAGGAGCTTTTCAGCAGCCTGCGCCTGCGCTTCGGGGACTTCGAGGATAAGCTCGTCGTGTACCTGCAATATCAGCCGCGCTTCGGGCAGTTCGGCTTTAAGACGGCGGTAGACCTTGACCATAGCCAGCTTGATTATATCAGCCGCCGCGCCCTGTATAGGAGCGTTCATCGCCGCACGCTTGCCGAAAGCCTGCACGTTCCTGTTTGAAGCCGAGAGCTCGGGGATATATCTGCGCCGCCCGAATATCGTGGTCACATAGCCCTGCTTCTTGGCGTCCTCTACGGTCTTGTCCATAAATTCGGACACTTTTGAGAAGTTGTCGAGGTAGTTCTTGATATACTTCTTCGCCTCCGCCACCGAAACGCCAATGTCCTTTGAAAGCGAAAACGCCCCTATGCCGTAGATTATGCCGAAGTTCACAGCCTTAGCCGCCGAACGCATGGAGCTGTCAACGAAGTCCTCGGGGAGTCCGAACACCTGCGCCGCCGTGGAGGTGTGTATGTCCTTGCCCGAGAGGAAGGCTTCCTGCATATTCATATCGCCGCAGACGCTTGCCAGCACGCGCAGCTCTATCTGCGAATAGTCGGCATCCACCAACAGACAGCCCTCCCGCGCACGGAAAAACTTCCTCATCTCACGTCCCAGCGGCTTGCGAACGGGGATATTCTGCATATTCGGCTCCGTGGAGCTTATACGCCCCGTGCGGGTCTCGGTCTGCTTGAAAACGCTGTGGACGCGCCCGTCCTCCCTCACCTGCTCCAGCAGGCTGTCAACATAGGTGGAGGACAGCTTCGAGAGGGTGCGGTATTCGAGGATAAGCGGCACTATGGGGTGCTTACCGCTGAGCTCTTCAAGAACCTCCGCGTTGGTGGAATAGCCGCTCTTGGTCTTTTTCTTCGCGGGAAGTTTCAGCTCCTCGAAAAGCACCGTCCCCAGCTGTTTCGGGCTCAGGATATTGAACTCGTGCCCCGCCTGCTCGTATATCTGCGCGGTGAGCTTTTCAAGCTCCTCGTTCAGCTTCACGCCGAAAGCCCGTATGCCCTCGGTGTCGGCTTCGACTCCGTAAAACTCCATGGAAGCCAGCACCTCGCAGAGGGGGAGCTCGATGTCGCGGTAAAGGGCGGTCATCTCCGCAAGCTCCAGCTCCGCGGAGAGCTTGTCGCAGAGCGGCGCAAGCGAGCACACGTCCGCATACTCCCCCATATCGGAGCGGTAGGCGACTTTATACGCAAGGCATAGATTCTCGACCGAGTAGTCGCTCGCCTGGGAATTGAGCAGATACCCCGCAAGGTCTGCCGAGAACGTCAGCCCGCGAAGCTCCCCGCCCTGCCCGAAAGCGTACCTGTGGGCGGTCTTGCCGTCGAAGCAGCGCTTTTCGGTGTCGCCCGCGAAATAGCGCATGATAAGGGCGCTGTCGGCGGTATGGTACACCTTGCCGTCAAGGGCGATACAGAGCTTTTCCCCGTCAAAGGTGAATACGCTCGGGGCGGCGGGGAGAACGTCCTCGGTAAGCTCCGCGACCTCGAAGGGCGGCAGGTCTTTGACTTTCACGGGCTTCGGAGCGGAAGCCGCAGCACCCGTCAGTCCCAGCCGCTGCATGAGCCTGTTCATCTCGAGCCGCGAGAGCAGCTCCCGCAGGGCTTCCTCGTCCCGCTCGCCTATGAGGTACTTTTCCTTGTCGGAGTCTATGGGAGCGTCACAGACTATAGTCGCTAACATCTTGCAGTGCTCGGCAGACTCCCGCCCCTCCACGAGCTTCTTTTTGAAGCCCGCGGTCAGCTCCGCCTCGTCGATATGCTCATAGACGGCTTCGACCGTGGCATACTTCCGAATGAGCGGGAACACAGTCTTTTCGCCGATCCCCTTGACCCCCGGGTAGTTGTCGGAGCTGTCACCCGCTATAGCTTTGAAGTCGATGAGGTTTACGGGCTCGAAGCCGTACTCCTCGCGGAAGCGTTCGGGAGTGTATACTATAGTCTCTTTATTTGTGGCAAGCCTCACGGTACAGGTCTGCGTGATTAGCTGTAGGCTATCGCGGTCGCCCGTGAGGATAAAGCACTCATCGAGCCCCGCGAACAGCTTCGAGAGAGTGCCGAGGATGTCGTCGGCTTCCCAGCCCTCGCAGGACACGCAGGCAATGCCCATGTCCGCAAGCATTTCCTTGATGATAGGCATTTGAAGTGCCAGCTCGTGGGGCATACCCTTGCGGTTCGCCTTGTAATTCGGGTCGGACTTGTGGCGGAAGGTGGGCACTTTGAGGTCGAACGCCACCGCCGCGCAGTCGGGCTTGACAGCCTCCATTTCCTTCAAAAGCACGTTCATGAACCCCGTCAGCGCGTTGGTGTACTCCCCCTTCGAGGTCGCAAGCGCCTTTACGCCGTAAAACGCGCGGTTCATTATGCTGTTGCCGTCTATCGCAAGTAGTTTCATATTTTTGTATCTCCTTTTTCTGTCCTGCCGGACTGTCTCACACATATCATCAAAGTCATCTATTCCCGGACTCCCCGATAATCTGTGATCAAATGCGATCTTTTGGTGTACTCTATGCGTATCAGAGTATCTTCATCAAACGGAGAATAATTGTAGGTACAAAGATGCTCATAGGTAAACTTATCAATAGGCAGGATAATATCACCGTATTTCATAGAGTAAAGCCATATACTCTTACTGCGTTCGTTATCAAGATAGAAAAAAATACCCTCGGAAATGCTCCCCGCCCTTTCTGCTTCCGTCCGCGACCACCACACCGAAAATTCTCTGCCGTCCGGCAATGGCAGACTAAAGTCAAGCGGCGAAATATCCGCGGGGTGATATTCGATAGGTTCGCTGCAAAACTCGATATCACCGAAGCGCACGGTCATCTCATCGGTATATACTTGCCCATCGTCGAGATCGCTTTTTAATTTTTGATAAAGCGACACCTTTGACCAAAACCCGCAGTCGCTGCTGTTGGTGCTGAGATAGGTGTAATTGACCGCTCCGTTTACGCGCAGCAATGCAACGACCGCGATGATATTCAGCAAAATATCAAACAGATTTCTTCCGTCAGCGAAATAGTTCTTCTTATAGTCGTAATCAGTCACTTGCTTTTTGAAAGCACGGATACTCATGACCCATGTGAAACAGATCAGCACAAAAAGCATTACACGCAGCATCGAAAAAAATATGATCGACCGCAGAATATCAAGTTCTTCCGGCAAATTAACACTCGATGTGAAATACTCGAAACACCACTCTTTATCCTCCGTATAGAAAATATTATCCCGGTCAGGCAGCCCTGCATAGACCGAAAGTGTGTAAGCGATAATAAGTATCTTGTGTATCCAAAACCATATATTAGACTGTACCCGGGACCATATCTTCGACGAAAGAACCTGACCTTTATGCCGCTCCCACTTCTTACTAACACGCGGCGACAGCACATACTCCCAAACGATGCCAAACAGTCCGTATTCGTTTTTGTCTTTATCCCTTGTCATAGCGCACTCCTCACTCGGATATCCTGTCCAGCGAGAGGGTCGCGATACCGTTCAGGCTCTCGTCGGCGCGTTTCCCCGCGAGGAAGTCGTAATATCCCTGACAGGCGATCATAGCCGCGTTATCGCCGCAGTATTTCAGCTCGGGCATATAGAGCTTAATCCCGCGCTTTTCGCAGGCAGTCTCGAGCGCCGCACGAACGCCCGAATTCGCCGACACTCCCCCCGCTATCGCGAGCTTTTTGCTCCCGAGCAGCTTCGCAGCCGACATGGTGCGCTCAACGAGGGTGTCCGCCACCGTTTTCTGGAAGCTCGCCGCCATGTCCTCGCGGCTAATTGTCTCACCTTTCTGTACAGAATTATGTACAGTATTGATAACAGCAGTTTTAAGTCCCGAAAAACTGAGGTCAAACTCGCTGTCGGGGATACGCGGCCTCGGCAGCCTATAGGCGTTGGGGTCGCCCTTCTTCGCCGCAGCGTCTATGAACTTCCCGCCGGGATATTCGTAGCCCAAGACCCTTGCCACCTTGTCGAAGCACTCCCCCGCCGCGTCGTCGCGGGTGCGCCCAATGACGTGATAGTGGGTGTAGTCCCGCACCTCGATTATGTGGCTGTGACCGCCCGAGATCACAAGGCAGAGGTAAGGCGGCTCCAAGTCCGCGTGAGTGAGGTAGTTAGCCGCGATGTGCCCCGCGATGTGGTGGACGGGTATCAGCGGCTTTCCCGCCGACATCGCAAGTCCTTTGGCGAAGCTGATCCCCACCAAAAGCGCTCCTATCAGCCCCGGAGCGTAGGTCACGGCGACCGCGTCCACGTCCGCGAGGGTACAGTCGGCTTTGAGCAGGCTTTCACGCACGACCCAAGAGATGTTCTCCGCGTGCCGCCGCGAAGCGATCTCGGGCACGACCCCGCCGTAGAGCCTGTGCTCGTCGATCTGGCTCGCCACCACGTTCGAGAGGACGCGCTTGCCGTCCTCGACAATGCTTGCGGCTGTTTCGTCACAGCTGCTTTCTATCCCGAGTATCTTCATTTTTCTATCCCCTTCCGATCTTACATTTCCGTGTACGGGTAGATGCTTTTCAGCTCATCGGAAAACTCCCCGTCAGCGCCTATAGTATAGAATGACTTTTCCACGGTCATGAAAGGTTTTCCGCCCTTTCTGCCCTCCGCAAGCACCAGCCACGGAGCGCTATCCGCATTTTTGGACACAAATCGCACCCGCTTCGGCTCTATGCCGTTCTCACGCATGGCGCACATGATGTCACACAGCCGCTCGGGGCGGTTGCAGATACAGAGCCTGCCGCCGTAACGCAGTGAAAGCTTCGCCGCACGGCAGACGTCCCCTATGCCGCAAAGCACCTCATGCCGCGCGTTGACCGCGTGTTCCTCGGCGCTCCTTATGCCCGCGCCGTCACTGAAATAGGGCGGGTTGCAGGTGATGACATCGACCTCCCGTTCGCTTCTCCACTCACGGAGATCGGCGGTAACGGCGGTGACGTTTTGCAGTCCCGAATCATGTACAGTCATGTCGAAAAGTTCCGTACCCTCAGGGTCTATCTCTATAGCTGTGATATTTTTCGGACTGAATCTCTCGTACATCACCGCCGCGACTATCCCGCAGCCCGAACACAGGTCTATCACGCTGTCCTTGTGCCGCGGAGCGGCGAAGTCCGCCAGCAGGAATGCGTCCGTCCCGAAGCGGTGAGCGGCAGAGATATGCAGTCCTATTTCCCCGACTCTTTCGATAGAGTGTCCGATAATTCGGTCAGTCATTCCCGTTCACCCCGCTTAGCTTTTTCGTCATGATAAAGGCGTCCTCGCGGGGGTTCTCGTAGAAGTTCCGCCGCCGTGCAACGTTCACAAAACCGTGCTTTTCGTAGAGCCCGATCGCGGGCCGGTTCGACACGCGCACCTCGAGGGTCAGCTCCTCCAGCCCCGCACAGACCTCTTCCGCGCAGTCCAAAAGCAAGTCGGCGATACCCCGCCTTCGGTGCCCGGGCAGAACGGCGATGTTGTTGACCGTAGCCGTCGGAGGGGTCAGCCAGATATTGACAAACCCCACCGCAGCGTCCCCGTCATAGGCGATAAAAGTGCGTGAAAAATCAATGCCAAGCTCCTCACGGAACTGTTCAGCCGTCCAGGGTCTGTCCAAAAAACAGGTCTGTTCCACAGCGGCGGCGTGTGCGTAATTCTCCCCGTTCATGGGGCGCAGGACGATCACTGCTTTTCCTCCAGAAACGCCGTGTAAAGCTCTCCTTTGGAGAACGGTGTGACCTTTGCGATCTCCCGGCAGGCGTCGGCGGGGCGCATTCCGTTGGCGGCGAGGGTTTTCACCTGCGCCAGAGCGCCCTCTATGGTCTGCTCGGACTCCTGCGGGGGCTCTTTAGCTCCCTCGACTACCAGCACATACTCACCGCGCGGTCTGTTTCCGTGCTGTCCGAAATATAGTACAGATCCCGAGATCGTCGTTCGCATGACCTCCTCGTGGAGCTTTGTCAGTTCGCGGCAGAGCGATATCCTTCTGTCACCGAAATATTCCAGCATATCCGCGAGGGTCTTTTCGAGCTTGTGGGGGGCTTCGTAGAAGATCAGCGTTTCTTCCTTCATCGAAGCCGCCGCGAGGCGTGCGTTGCGCTCCTTTTTCTCCACGGGCAGGAAGCCCTCGAAGGCGAACCGCGCCGTATCGAGCCCACTCACCGCCAGCGCCGAAACGCAAGCCGAGGGTCCCGGCACCACCTCGACGGGTATGCCCCTCTCGGCGCAGAGCTTCACCAGCTGCTCCCCGGGATCGGAAATGCAGGGCATCCCCGCGTCCGTAACGATGGCGGCGTTCTCGCCCGCAGCTATCCTGTCGCAGATCGAGCCGCCGACAGCTGCCGCGTTGTGTTCGTGGTAGCTTATCAACGGCTTGCTGATGTCATAATGATTCAGCAGCTTCTGCGTGACGCGCGTATCCTCCGCGCAGATGAGATCCACGCTCCGAAGCGTGTTCACCGCCCGAAAAGTGATGTCGCCCATGTTTCCTATCGGCGTGCCGACTACATATAATGTACCCATTTTACTCTCCAACTCGGTTTCATATATTTTTATTCTTATATTCCTTAATAAGCAATAGCGTCCTGTATTCCCTTTGGTTCCACTCGTGCCTGCCCTCTTTTTCGAGCAGCCGCCTGTTGATCTCCAACGCTTCGTCAAGGGTACACAGCCGCAGGTGCATACCCCTGCTCCGCTCGTTCTCGGAATAATCGGTCTCGCCACGCTCAAGCCCGACCTCGCAGAAATACAGCCTGTTGAGCTGGTTCCAGATCATCGGTTCGTGCGTCGAGAGCCGCTTTTCCTCAATGTATCCAAAGGCTTTCGCGGTCTCGGGAATGACCTCGTACCCCGTTTCCTCGCGCACCTCGCGGACGAGAGTTTCGATATCGTCCTCGCCCTCGTCCTGACCTCCGCCGGGGAGCTTCAGCACGCCGTAGTTATCCTCAACGAACAGCATTTTTCCGTCAAGCTCAATTATCCCGCGGACTGCCGTTCGCCTTATCACGGGGAGGTCATCGGTGTAGTTCTTCCCGTCCATCATCAATAGTAGTTTCATATATTCACACCTCAGACCATCGGCAGGAACGCGCCGACCTCTGCTTCCACCGCTTTTATGTAGCTGCTCACGAACCTGACCACGGATATCACCATGACTATGTAGATGACGAGAAGCGCGATGCGCTGCGGAGTCAAGCCCTTCGCGCGGGGTCTGTCCTTTCGCCCGATCAGCGTTAAAAACGTGGCGACTGCGCCCACAAGACACACCGCTATCATGAAGATAAGACCGCTGCCCGATACCATAGCTATCCCTCCTGTATTTCCGTTATCCGCGCCGCCATCTGCGTGAGCTGCGAGTATTCGGTCATTTCGGCGCACTCGCGGCGGAAGCCTGCCGCACCGTGAAGCCCCTTCACGTACCAGATCACGTTATGCCGCATTTCCTTCATTGCCTGCGGCTCGCCTATCTCGGAGATCAGCAGGCGGGTGTGTTCGAGCATTATCTCCATGCGCTCGGCGACGGGCTTTTCGGGCAGAAGCTCCCCCGTTTCAAAGAAATGCCGCACTTCCTCAAATATCCAAGGGTGTCCGTAGCTCGCCCGCCCTATCATCACAAGGTCACAGCCCGTCTGCTCGTACATTGCCTTGCAGTCCAAAGGATCGGACACATCACCGTTTCCTATGACAGGCACGCTGACAGCCTGCTTGACCTCGCGAATGATACTGCGGTCTGCTCTGCCCGAGTACATCTGGCGGCGGGTGCGCCCGTGAACCGTTATCGCCGCAGCACCCGCCTGCTCCATGCGTTTCGCAAAATCCACGGCGTTTATGCTGTTCTCGTCCCAGCCCGCGCGTATCTTGACGGTCACGGGACAGGCGGCGTTTTTCACGGTCTCGCGGACTATCTCTTCGGCGCGGAGCGGGTCTTTCATCAGAGCCGAGCCGCTGCCGCCGTTCACGATCTTCGGGACGGGACAGCCCATGTTGATGTCGATGATGAGGGGCGAATATTCGTTCAGCTTATAAGCCGCACGCCCCATGAATTCGGGATCTTCGCCGAATAACTGCAATGCGCAGGGCATTTCATCGGCGGTGACGCGGCACATCTCGGCAGACTTTTTGTCGCCGTAGACGAGCCCTTTTGAGGAGATCATCTCGCTGACGCAGTAAGCCGCCCCGGACCTCATGCACATGAGCCGATAAGCCCTGTCCGCCACCGAAGCCATAGGAGCGAGAGCCGCAGTGCGGGGAATTTTTACATTTCCTATATACATACTTTCCATTGTAAATACCTGTCAAAACATCAATAGACTTCCTCGGAAACTAGCGTGCGACGAATGTGGTATCAGTAAACTGATACTAAATATTTAGGCGTTAGGCTAGGATGACGACGAAAGCTAGGGTATAAGCGATGCTTATACAGCGCTAGGTGAGCGCCTCAGTAAACTGAGGAGGAAGACCTCATTGCTTCGCAATGCCGCATAACGCCTAAAGATTTCGGCAGGCGGCGTGCGATAGTTTCCGAGGAAGTCTAATTATACAGAACGAGGGCGGCGCGGCACGCAAACACCCGCTTTTTTCATTATAGCACATCTCGCGGCGTTTGTCCAGTAAATTCGTAAATTCCCGCCTAAATATGTACAATTTATAATATTATCTCTCTGCTACTTGACAAGACAGTGAAAAAAGTGTATACTTTTAGTATATCTTGATTTTTGGGTGATGGAATTGATAAAAAAAGTTTTCGGACAAATGATAATCACTCAGATCATATCCGCAATGACGGTAATGATCTGTATGCTTATCGACAACATAATGATAGGGCGATTCTTAGGCGTTGATTCCATGAGCGCTTACGGCTTCGCAAGCCCCGTTCTGCTCGTGTTCGCGGCGATAGGAAGTATGCTCTCCGCGGGCATTCAGGTAATGTGCGGAAAGACTATGGGCACAGGGGACAGCAAGGGAACGAACAAATGCTTTTCCACCTCGGTGGCGGCGACCATCATAATATCAATGGTCGGGCTTCTCGCAGTCGTGCTGTTCAGCTCGCCGCTTTGTACTCTGCTGGGTGCGGGGGAAAACTCGCCCGATAACCCCGTCTTCAAACTCACCAAGGATTATCTTCGCGGATTCATCATAGGCGCTCCCGCTTTCATGTTCGCACAGGTCATGGTGCCTTATATGCAGATGTCGGGAAGCCGCACAAGACTCATCGTTGCCGTTGTGGTAATGACCGTCGGCGACGTGGCTTTCGACTGCATAAACGTGTTCCTGCTCAAATGGGGCACCTTCGGCATGGGTCTCGCTTCGAGCCTAAGCTACTATATCGCCCTCATGATAGGCGTGGGCTACTTCTTCAAGGACGACTGCATTTTCAGCTTCAAGAAAAAATACGTGCAGATGAAAGTATTCATCGAACTGCTCAAATTCGGCATACCTACCCTCGTGAATCAGCTCTCTCTGGTGCTTCTGACCTACACGCTCAACACCCTGCTCAACAGCATAGAAGGTCATCTCGCGGTCGCTTCCTACACGGCTATAACCGCAACGGGAAACATCTGCTATTCGTTCAGCTCGGGCGTGGCTTCGGTGGCGCTCATGCTTTCCTCCATGCTCTACATCGACGAGGACAAAGCTTCGCTCAATAAGCTGGTGCATATTATGGTCATCTACGCGACTGTGATCTGCCTTGCGGTAACGGCGGTCGTAATACTTCTTGCGAAACCCATGATCGCCCTGTTCTCGGAAGACCCCCATGTCCGCGAGATCGCTTCAAAGGGCATGAGACTGTTCGTGCTTTCACTGGTGCCCTGCGCACTGAACACCAGCTTCAAGAACTACTACCAGGGCATAGACCGCGTTTCCCTCACCCAGAGCATTTCGGTAATGCAGAACTTCGCGCTTACGGCGCTCTCGGCGTTCGTACTGAGCCGATTCATGGGACTTGACGGCGTATGGCTGGGCTTCCTCTGCGGCGAAGTGCTGACTCTCATCATCATCACCATCATCGTGGCTGTGAAGAACGGCAAGTTCTCCCTGACATCAGAAGCCTTTGCGATGCTCCCCAAGGGCTACGGCGCGGCTGCCGAGGATCACTGCGAGATGACGATCGTTTCTCAGGAGGAGATCGTTCCCTCCTCAAAAAAAGCCGAGGAATTCTGCCTTTCCCGCGGATTGTCCCCCCGTATCAGCAAACTGATAGCCCTCTCCACCGAGGAGCTTGCCTATAATATAGTAGAGTACGGCTTTGGCAAGGATAAGAGCGGCAAGATGATAGAAGTACGGATAATCATGAAGGACGGTTCGCCTATACTACGCATACGCGACAACTGCACCAACTTCGACCCTATGGATTACCTGAAAATGCATTCCGAGGACGACCCGACGGCTCATATCGGTCTGCGAATGATAATGAAACTGGTCAAGGAAGCCATCTACTTCAACTCCCTCGGTCTCAACGACCTGACGCTCGTTTTGTGATAACTCGGATCATGTGTCCCCTGCTCTTTGTGATGATACACAAGCGGCAGGGGCTTTTTTTGTGATTGTTTACAAATACGTCTGCATGAGGTCGGTTGCAATTGACAAACCGTCCGATTTAATGATAAAATAATAATGTGGGGCTGTCCGTTGGCGGCGCTCCGTGCAGTTGATATGAAAGGGAATGATGACATGAGGAGGTTAGCGGTATTGCTCGCGGCAGCACTGGCGGTGAGCATGACCTCGTGCGGGTCTAAGACCGCCGAAACAGAAATTGACACCACAGCGGAGGAAAGCTCCGAAGCCGAGACCCTCGTTCCCGAGGAAAAGACTGTCCCCGACACGGATTTCATCGAGTTCTGTCTAACGGGGAGCGGTACGGATTATCTCGGGCTCTCAATAGACGATTTCAACGAAAAAACGGGAAATAAATACATAGAGCAGAACGCCCTCGAATACGAGCCCGACTTCGGGTACGCGACGTTTTCACTCGGCGAGGTGAGCAGCGTGCTTGACGGCAAGGCAGGCTTGGGGGGAGAGTTCCCCGTGACGCTGACGCTCAGCTACAAGGACGGCAAGGTGATCTGCGTGACCTATTCGGTGGAGGAGGCGGAAGCGGACTCAAAAGTGATCTCCGACGCACTGACGGAGTATCTGAAGACCTCGTTGCCCTCCGACTACATGATCGAGACCGACTATCCCTTAGGGGGGAAGAATTCCGCGCGATTCGGCAACACGGTAGACGGTTATGTGTTCTCGGTATGGCATTTTGACGACGATGGCACGGGCTATCCCGTGAAGTTCTCGCTGGAGACATACAAGGACAAATACGGAATGTAAGCATGAATAATAGCAAGCCATAGTATCTCTGATGAACGGCAGAGGTACTATGGCTTTTTTATGGGGAACTGTTCGACAAATCATAATTTGTGGGGCTGAATAATTCGGAATGCGGAATTCGGAATTCGGAATTGAAGGTGTCCGCTGACGCGGACGATTATGCGGACGCGGTTTCGCAAGCGAAACGCGCTCCGCGAACCCGTAAAGCATAGAAAGAGGAAACTGACCGCAGGCAAAAAAACGCGCAAAGCGTACAGTAGCACAGATCAAAAGTCTTAGGAAAGAGTCAAGGGAAGAACCCTTCTTCAGAAGGGTTTTCCCTTGCAGGGGAGCGAACGAAGTTCGCGTGGGGGCGGCGCCCCCGTTGCGCCGCAGGCGCAAAGAAGCAAGCGAACCTAAACCACAAAGCGCCCCCAAGAACCGCAAGTCCGAAAGCCCAAGTTAAATCGGCGATACCAAAAAATGTGCAGTA
>CACZJT010000022.1 GCA_902781565.1 uncultured Ruminococcus sp. | reverse complement strand
TAAGGGCTCCTCGCCCTTAGGAATCCTCGCCAGCCTCGCGCGGCTGGACCCGCTGTCTGTGCTACAGTGTGCCGCTTTCTTTTTTTGTGCTTGCGGTCACTTTACACTTTCTTTTTGCGGCTTCGGCGGAGCGGTTTCGCTTGCGAAACCGCGTCCGCATAAACGTCCGCCGCAGGCGGACACCTTCAATTCCGCATTCCGAATTCCGAATTCCGAATTACGAGATTATCTTCACCGCCGCCGCCGCTGTCACAAATCCCGCGGTCGCGGCATAGGTCAGTATCATTCGAGTGCGGTATTTTTTGAGCCGCTCTATCCTGCCCTCGGGGGTCTCCTCGGCGGTGAAGTCCTTGAAGAGCTTCACCGTGGTGACTATCGAAAGCAACAGCCCCAGCGCCGCACAGACGAGAAAAACTATCACAAGTATGTCCATGTATGCCCCCTGCTCGTTTTATACGGAATGACTGTTAATGACTGTTACGATATATCCGCAAGCTCCAGATAGTCGTGCCCGAATTCGCTGATGTGGTCTTTTCTCGCCTGCAAATTGTCGCCTAATAGCATATCGAATACCTCTGCGGTCTGCTCTGCGTCGGCGGGATTCACTTTTATAAGACGGCGGGTCTGCGGGTTCATGGTCGTGAGGGACATCATCTCGGGCTCGTTCTCACCGAGTCCTTTTGAGCGCTGCAAGGTGTATTTCTTGTCGCCTATCATTTTGAGGATATCGGTCTTTTCGTTCTCGTCGTAGGCGAAATACGCCTTTTCCCTGCCGCCCTTTTCCTTGACGGTTATCTCGAACAGCGGTGACTCCGCGATATACACATAGCCCATGTTTATCAGCGTGGGCGCAAGACGGTATATCATCGTCAGCACCAGCGTGCGTATCTGGAAGCCGTCGTAATCCGCATCGGTGCAGATGATTATTTTGTTCCAGCGCAGACCGTTCAGGTTGAAGGTCGAAAGCTCCTTGTTGGACTTGGTCTGCACCTCCACGCCGCAGCCGAGGACTTTTATCAGATCGGTGATGATCTCGCTCTTGAAGATACGCGCATAGTCGGCTTTAAGGCAGTTCAGTATCTTTCCGCGTATAGGGATAACGGCTTGGAACTCCGCGTCACGCGCCATCTTTACCGAGCCCAGCGCCGAATCTCCCTCCACGATGTAAAGCTCGCGCTTTGAAACGTCCTTTGAGCGGCAGTCGTTGAACTTCGCCACCTGATTCGCAAGGTCTATCTTCTGTGTGAGCTGTTTAGAGATGTTGAGCCGCGTTTCCTCTGCCTTTTCGCGTGAACGCTTGTTTATCAGCACCTGTTCGCATATCTTCTGCGCCTCGTCGGGCTTCTCGATGAAGTAGACCTCTAAATTCTTCCGCAGAAATTCGTTCATGAAGTCCTTGATGAACTTGTTCGAGATAGCCTTTTTCGTCTGGTTGGCGTAGCTCGTCACCGTTGAAAAGCTCGATGACACCAGCACAAGACACTCGTCTATGTCCGCGTAGCTTATGGGCTTTTCGCTTCGGGTATATTTATTGTTGTCCTTTATCCACTTGTTGACCATGTATGTGAACGCCTGCTTTACCGCGTCCTCGGGAGAGCCGCCGTGTTCGAGGTAGCTGGAATTGTGGAAATACTCGGCGAGCTTGACCTTGTTGGAGAAGGTGAAAGCCACTCCCAGCTTCACGCGGTAGTCGGGCATATCGGCGCGGTCGCGTCCCGAGCCCTCGCCCGTGAAATACTGCACCGAGGTAAGGGCATTGTCCCCGACGATCTCCGCGGTGTAGTCGGAGATACCGTTCTCGTAGAGGAAGCTCTGCTCCTCGAAGCCCCCTTCGGACTTCTCGGTGCGGAGGATAAATTCCACGTTCGGGTTCACGACCGCCTGCTTTTTGAGCATATCCACGAAGTATTCGGGCTCTATGCCTATCTCGGTGAATACCTCGAGGTCGGGCTTCCAGCGCTGTACCGTTCCCGTGCGCCTGCCCTTGTATTCCTTTTTCTTCAAGCCGCCGATGTTCTCGCCCTTCTCGAAGTGCAGGCTGTATTCAAAGCCGTCGCGGTAAACGGTCACGTCCATGTATTCGCTGGCGTACTGGGTGGCGCAGGCGCCGAGACCGTTCAGTCCGAGGGAAAATTCGTACCCCGCGCCGTCGTTGTTGTGGTACTTGCCGCCCGCGTAAAGCTCGCAGTAGACCAGCTCCCAGTTATAGCGCTGCTGAACGGGGTTGTAGTCCACGGGGCAGCCGCGTCCGAAGTCCTCCACCTGAAAGCTGCCGTCGGCGAAGCGGGTGAGGATTATCTTATTTCCGTGACCGTCGCGGGCTTCGTCTATGGAGTTTGAGAGTATCTCGAATACCGAGTGCTTGCAGCCCTCGAGCCCGTCGGAGCCGAATATGACGGCGGGGCGTTTCCTTACTCTGTCCGCGCCCTCCAGCACCTCTATGGATTCGTTGCCGTAGTCCTCTTTCTTTCGTGGTCTTGAAGTCGTTTTTGCCATCTGTTTTCACACAGTCCTTTCGTCGCTTCGGTGTCTCAAAATGCGATTCAAAGTTTATTATACCACACAGCGCGGGGGATTGTAAATAGAAAATTTTTGAATTTTTTATTATTACCTGTTTTTGGCATTTATGGTAAAAATCTCATATTTTGTAAAATCGAACAAAAGAACTTGACAAAAGCGATAACGTGTGGTAAAATAACTATATATGTATAGGGAGCGCCGCGGAGAAAGGGGGTCTGCCCGTGTATGGAAAATGACAACGAGGTGCACACCTCACGCGGATACAAGATACTTTCCGTCGCGAGGAGCGTGTTCATCTATCTGCTGGCGGCAGGGATAATAATAGCCGCGCTGCTGTTCGCAGCGTCGAACAGCCCGAACAAGTCTCTTTTCGGATACCGTTACTACACTGTGCTCACTCCTTCCATGGAGCCTGCGTACAAGGTGGGGGACATGGTATTCGTCAAGATAGAAAATGCCGATGTGATAAACGTCGGCGATGTCATAACCTTCAATCCTTCCTCTGACGGGGGTGCGTACCTTACGCACCGCGTCACCGAGAAGATAGAGGATTACGAGGGATCGGGAGTCACCTGCTTCCGGACGAAGGGTGATGCAAATGACAGCGAGGATACATTTCTTATCGATGAGGAGCGTGTCATCGGCAGGGTGAAGCTGGGCATACCGAAGCTGGGCTATGTGGTGAGGTTCGCTCAGCTGAGGTGGTATTATATAGTACCGCTGATAATACTTGTGCTGGTGTTCTTCAAGCTTATGGGGGTATATCTCTCCTCCGGCGGCGACGGCGACGGCGAGGTCGCGGAGGAAAGCGAAGCTCCTCAGACGGAAGAAAGGGCTGTCGGTGAAGTATACGGAAAATAAATTATGAAAGGAAGAACATTTATGACGACCAAAAAGAAAAAGTCCGCAAGAGAAAAGCGCGTACTGATCGCATCGCTTATCGTTGCGGCGACTATCGTTGCAGGTTCCACATTCGCGTGGTTCACGTCTGAGGACGAGGTAACGAACAGACTGTCGGCTAAGGCTGAGTACAACGTATCCCTGACGGAAACATTTACTCCTCCCGAAGAGTGGGTGCCGGGTCAGGAAGTGAACAAGGACGTATTTGCCGTGAATACGGGCAATGTTGACGCTCTTGTCAAGGAGACCGTTTCAAGCAAGCTGCGTATCACCACGGAGGCTGCAAGTACCGATAATCTTAATACACAGCAGACCCCTCCTACTGGTGCAGTTAAGCTTTCAACGGAGTATCGGGGTTCCACCGACACGTCTACAGGCGTTACTACATATTCCGCCGATGAAGTTACCTCCGTAATGGCAGGCTCTGTTCTGGCATACACCACAAATCCGGGAGATGTTGCCCTGGTCGGCAATCTGACTATCAATGTTGACGGTACGACAAAGCTCGGCACTAATCCCGATTCTACGCAGGCTCCGGGATCGGAGACCGAGACCGCTCCGGGCGAAAGCGCAGAGGGAACATTGTTTACTCCTGGCGCTCCGGGTGTGTATATTTTCCGCAGAGCGGTCAGCAATGATTTTGAAGCAGGAGAAACATACACATATTCGGGCTTCTACTTTGACGGCACATATTATTACAAGCTTAAAGTTAATAGTACTGCACTCACTTCCGCTTCTCCTTCCCTTGTAGGTGCGAATGGTGTTCTGACGGGAGCTTTAACGAAAAAAGAGGTTACCGATCTAACAGGTAAAGTAACTACAACTTATGAACTTAATGATACTATGAAGCAGACGGTTCTCGGAGCATTAAACTGGGTCGTAGATTCCACAGAAGTCACAGCTCCTGTTCTGACGTTTGAGGCGGAAAAAACAGGACAAGATGCTCACCCTGCAAGACTTGTTGCGAAATATGAAGGCAAAGACTCCAGCAATAGCGCCGACGATCTTATCATCTACATCAATCTTGAGAATATCGACAATACCGGAGAGGCTGCCAATAAGTGGCAGATGCTCCCGATTCTCCCCAATAATGGTGATACCGAAGCTGTTTTCTATTACACCAACGACCTCGAAGCAGGTCACACATCTACGCAGCTCATCAACAGCGTGACACTTTCCGAGGAGACCAAGAGCGAAGCATACAAGAGCTTTGACTTTGATCTGGATATTGCTCTTAAGAGCATTCAGGTCGCTCTGGCTTCCGACGGCACGGAGCTGATACCCGGCGCGACAAAGTCCGGCACACCTACAGCAGTTACCGAATTTGGTGCCAATATTAAAGCAACAGCGACCAATAGTGACACGCCCAATACTAAGGAGATAAGCGTTATCAAGTGGTCTAATACCTGACCCTGACGTTTTCCGTATATCCTAACAAGACCGAATGACCAAAGAAAGGAGGCAGTTCCATGAAAAAGATCATACACGCTTTGATGCTCGTGGGCTGTCTCCTTGTCTTTTTCGGTGCGGCAGGCATTTCAGCCTTTGCGGAGACCCCTTTGCCCGAGGGCGCGGTAAAGGGGCTTCCGGAGAGACTGGCGGCTCTCGATGACCAGGGCAACGCCGTGAACTCCGCCACGGGAGAATACTTCTTCCGCGTGGAGAATATGAAGTTCGGCGAGACTTACTCGAAGAACATTCAGCTCATGAACCTCAGGGAGGACTACTCCTATCACATCTATTTCTACACCGAGCCCCTTTTCAATAAGGGCGAGATAGACCTCGAAAAGGGCTGTGAGTGCGTTTTCTATCTTGACGGCACGGAGTTCTACCGCGGCGATGTCAACGGGAACGGCTCTATGGACTTGCAGACCAATCACTTCGACTGCGGAAACTACGCCCCCGGCGAGAGCCACACCCTGCGCTGTGAGATCACATGGAACGATCTTGATGTGCTGAGGAACGTCAGCAACGGTCACAGGCTCGTGGACAATGAGGGCGAACACATACTTGTGGGTCCCGATTCGTCGGGAAGTGTGGAGGGCGAGATAGAGTTCAAGTGGGTATTCTATGCACAGGTGGGCGATGAAAGCTCTTCATCTCCCGACAGCACCACGGATACCTATGTGGATGGCAGGGGGTATGTTCCTCCTCACGCCGTCACGACAGTGCCCTCCGTCACCGATACCCCCGATACACCCGATACCCCCCACAGGACGGACACGGAGGGATTCTTTCCGCCGTTCACGGGATTTCTTGCACGCAGCGGTGCTTTCTGGCTCGTGTGCATGGGGGTCATCGCCGTGATGATAGCGGTGCTTCTGGTGCTCATGCATAAAAAGAACAAGAAACAAAAGCGATGAAGCGTGCGGTTATGGGCGTTATGGTCGCGGTGCTGTTATGCGCCGGGGGATATTGCGCCTACAGATATTATGATGAAGCCGTACTTCCCGAAAAGCGTATAGCCGATGCCGATGAAGTTCAGCAGGAGCTTTTTAAGAAGATAAAGCCCTCTCCCCGGAGGGGGGCTTCCGCGGACAGCGCGGCTGACAGCTCTCCCGATGAGAGCAGGCATGACGGCGGCAGTGAGGACGGCGGAGATCAGCTGCTCGCAGCCGCCCGTGAGGTCAATGACGGCACGGTGGGCTGGATCACCATACCCGGGACGTATATCGACTACCCCATAGCCCGGGGGGAGGACAATGAGTTCTATTTGCAGCACGGGTTCCTGGGGGATTTCAACTACGGGTTGGGGTGTCCCTTCCTTGACTACAGGTGTGAGGCGGACTTTTCGGGCTATAATTCCATAGTATATGCCCATCATCTGACGAGAAGACGAATGTTTGCGGACGTAGCTCTCTACAAGGACGAGAGCTTCATGCAGACCTGCCCGAAGGGCATACTCACCGATGGGGAGGGACAGCATGAGGTGAGGTTCTTCGCATATCTGAGCGTTTCCGGGAACGATCATGTGTATCATGTGGCGGCGGAGGGAGAAGAAGCGGACTACGCGGAGTATCTGCTGGATATCGCGGAGTATACGAAAGATATCACACTTGAAGAGCTTACAGGCAAGGACACGAGACTGCTGCTGCTCTCGACCTGTACATACGAGACCGAGGATACGAGAGGCGTGCTGGCAGGGATCATCGGACGCTGAGCCGCCGCGGTGATCTGTACCGAATGGAGATGTTATGATGAAAAAAAGATATTCAAGGCTTGTTTCGGCTTTCCTTGTATTTATACTTATATTCGATCTGTTCGGTTCATCGGCAGGCGGCGGAGCGGACATAGCCGGTATGCTCAGGGCATATGCGGCGAGGGAGGATTACTCCGTGAGCTTCCACTGGACGACGGAGGGTCTTGATGGCGAGACCGACAAGAGAGATTGTACCCTTAACAGCTCCGAGGACGTGATGGAGCTTAAAGAGAAAGTGAACGAGCCTGTAAACTTAAAGGCGGTATTCAATCTCAATCTTGAAAAAAGGATAGATGCAGGAAACATAAGCTTTACCATAACGGGGCTTAACGCCCTTGTGCGCAGCGGTATGCTCCCGTTGAACGTTCTGGATCCCAGCATAATCGAAACATGGGAGATCGTCCCCGATTATGCAAACGATACATATACATTTACGAACAGAGTGCCCGTAGTTTCGGATAACGAGACCACATTTACCTGGTCTTTTGAATCGAGAAACGCGGTGAACGGTTCGGATATCACCCTGGGCACGAGCGTAACCATCAAGGAATTTGACGAAAACGATAACCCGATGCCCGACATAGTTATAGACACGGGGGATCTCAGGCTCAAATACGAATCGGTGCATGACGATAATCAGGTAAAGATAGTCTGCAAGGATCCCGATGAGACCGACTTCAACAACTTAAACGGTCATTATGACTGGCGGAGCTATTATTCCGTAGTCGGATTAAAAGGCATAAAGGAATATGACAAACAGGCAGAGGGCAGGACGGAGTATGTCGGCGCGAATCAGGAGACAGATGCTCACTGGGCGCAGCAGGACGATGCGACACAGAGAGGAAGCGTGAAATCACGGGGTATCAGCTCCTCGGACTACTTCATTCAGATAGATAGCGATTTTGCCGAGAATGAGCTCCTTGTCGTCGATCTGTCGGGAAACCGCGTTCCCCTCGATACTTATACCGTGGACGGCAAGCAGCTTTTCGGATTCTATGCGTTTCGCAACAAGGGAGACATCAAACCCGGAGAGAGCTACACCTGCGAGTACCGCGTCGGAGTTCTGAACGATGCGATAGAAGAGAATAAAAAGGGTGTAACGCTTACGGGTCACTATCTTGTCACCTACAACGATGAGAGCAAGGTATACGATCACACCGACACCGCCTCACATTCGGTAGATAAAGATGATCCGCAGAACATAGGCGAGGGCGGCGGCTGGATCCGCAAGACCAATACCTATGAGATAAACCACAGACACTATTACAACGGTCATTGGTATAATGAGCACGCAAAGCACTACAACGGGGTATATCAGCTGCTGTACGACAAGATCTTCGACGGTGCGGTGGTGACATATTACCTTTCGGCAAGTTCGCCCGAGATCGAGGACGAGGGCAACTCTACGGTCACACAGAAGGCTTACAAGCAATATGACCTTATCTACACGGACGGTGCGCCTCAGCTGGTAAATCTTGATAACGGGCAGACAAGGGCTCTTAGAGCCGAAGAGTATGATTTCAGGCGCATACTTGTGAAGAAGCTTATTAAGGGCGATACCGTTGACAATCGCGACAACTCAACGGGATTTAATTACGATATCTACACTAAGCATGAGAACGATGACTGGGTGCTTTTCAGGACGGACAGCAGTCCGCAGGATCATACGGGCATAACCACCACCGAAACGGAATACTTCTTTGGACCGGGCGTTGACCAGATAAAGCTCGTTGTCAGGGATCTTGATATCCGTGCGGAGATAGATGCCAATGTGGACATAGAGTATAAAGTGGACGACGCTGACAGAGGTAATATCAGCATAAAACCGACCAATGTTCCCAACGGTGCAACGATAACGGAAGACTCCAACGAAGGCACAAGGCTGAAAAACACATTTACGCGCGTGCAGTATGTCAAAACAGACAACAGTGATAATTACGACGTATCGGACGACAGCTATGTCGGAGACAAGTACGAGCATAAAAATGATGCCCACTCCAATACGTGGCTGCGCAGTTCCGTCACGTTTATTGAGTCCGCCACGTATATGGATCCCATCAGCTACGACAACACGGAGAAGCGCTATTCCACGAACATAAAGTCGGTAGGAAAGTTACATTCCGATACGCAGAAAAAACTTGACCAATTCGTGATGTATACGAAAGTACCCGATGATATGCACCTGGACTCCGACTGGCTCGAAAAATTCAGGGATTCGCTGGAGTTCAGCGGCACTCTGCTGGGCGGTCAGACCGTGGACGCGGATTACGTCAGGGACAACGACCTTGTGTCGGCATACTATGATCCCGCGACCAAATGCGTCGTGACGAGATTCGATTTCACGGGGGGTTCGCTGGACGCAAGTGCGATGACGGAGGTCGGCTATACCATACCGTCAGGAATAACGCTGGCGCAGTTCAATGCGCTGGGAACGTCGAAGAGATTCACCGCCGAGACTTACCTTGCGGTGCTCGATCAGGGTATGCGCGTTTCGGCGGTAGAGAAAAAAGGTCTCGTTGATGGTGGAAATAATCCGACCCAAAAGGATGCTTCAAAGAGCGAGGCACATCAGGACATCTATGCGCTGGGTTCTCAGAAGAGCAACTATGCCGCTAAGTCTGTCAAAAGCTCATACAACGAATGGGTGTATGATACCTCCGCCGAGGTGGACGGAAGCAACGCAGACCACCTTGACAGCGATGTTTCTCCGACACGCATGACTTCGGAGTATTCCTACCAGCTGGTGTTCAACAGATTTTCCACAGTCACAACGGACAAACTCGTGAATCCTGTCATGGTGGACGTGATAGAGGGCTTGCAGAGATCGGCATGGCACGGCAGGGTCAATGCTGTCAGGATAGACCCAAACATCAATTACAGCGAGGATTATACGCCCGAAGTGTACTATAAGCTCAGGACAGGTCTTAATGACGCGGCGCAGCAGCCCAATAACGACAACGCCTACAAGCTGGAATACGATGCAGTTGATGATGCGGTGGACTGTTTCAGAGACTATGGCAGCGCTGATGATCAGAATGACCAAAAGACCGCATTATACGATGCGCTCAAAACTGATATTGAGGGCTGGACGAAAGTGGACGGCTCGGACGGCGTATACCGCATAGATCAGGATAACGTGTACGCTGTTGCGGTGATCTTCAGGGGAGAACATACAATCGGATCGAGCCAGCAGGTAAAGCTCACGGCGGAGATAGACCTCAAAGCTCCTGCTGTAAGCAACGATACCTCCGACAGCGAGAAAGCCAACAACAACCGCGCCACATGGAACGACTTCCATACATTCGCGATGAACCATACATCGGGAACGGGCGACAACGTCCCCATATACTCGGTCAGCGACAAGACTATGGTCATACTGCGCCATAACGTAGAGCTTATGAAGGTAAGCTCAGAGGATCCCACCAAAAGGCTGACGGGCGCACAGTTCAGCGTTTACAACGGCAACCCCACAGGGGCTATAGATAGCGATAATAACATAGTTGAATACTATGAAAGAGGCGCAGGCTCTTCTGCCGATATGCAGAGAATGGAGAACAAGGAAGTAAATATGAGCGGCGTGCTGCAAATGAACCTTGCGCCGGGCATATACTACTACAAAGAGACCAAAGCTCCGAAGGGCTATGACCTTGACACAAGGATATATCGTTTCAGGGCGATATCCGATGCACATAAGGTCTACAGCTATACCACAGAGCTGATAACAGGCACTCCTGCCGCTTCGGGACACCTTATCGCAAACGACACCGAGTACGAAGCCTACAAGACCTCGGTATATCAAGGCAAGACCTTCGATACGGACAGCGGATTCAGGCTGTACCGCGACGGCAGCACACAGGCTTACGACAAGCTGACAGAAAGCGCCAACGGCGAGTACACCTATGACGAGACCTCGGGGACGCAGGAAGAGCTGAAATGCGATAATGACGGAAAGATCACATTTTCGGACTTGCCGGCAGGAACGTATTTCCTCGGGACTTCGCCGACCGATAAGGACGGCTATTCGTTCAGCGTGGCGGACGGAAGCTCCATTACCTTCAGGATATTCAAACGCAGTGCCATGACCTCGGGCATGGGATACAAGCTGTACCGCATGATAGGCAATACGCGCTCGGCTGATGATATCCCGTGTGACCTTTCGGGAGATGCAGGGAGCTACGGCTTATCGGGCGATGCTTCCGACGGCAGCGGAACTCCGCTTACCACAGACGGCAACGGAATGATAAGCATATCGGGACTTGACAGCGGTGAGAAATACTATCTTGTAAACACAGCCGCGCCCCACGGCTACACGCTGACGGATATAAAGGAGATCGATGGCAGTCAGACTCCGGCAGTGTTTTACGCCGCCGAAACCCTCAAAGCCACCGACAAGCTCGTTGCAAAGGACGAACCTATCAAGATCGCAAACGCCATGTTCCGCAAGATAGACGGTACGGCGTTCAGGGAGAACAAAAGCGAGACAGGGCTGAACGAAGCGGTGTACCGTATGTATGCCGTGGAGGACGACGGCACGGAATCGCTGATGTATTTCAGCTATAACAATACCTCTAAGGAATACACGTACGTTGGAAAGAGCGGTTCCGCGGATTACGTCAGCACGCTGGAGAGCCGTAATGTCGAGGATCAGGACGGCATGATAATAGTCAAGCACCTGAACTACGGCACGTATGCTCTTGAAGAGCTTACGGCACCCAAGGGCTATCAGCTGAGCAGCTCAAAGACATACTTCCGCGTGATGGCTTCTACCATAGATCCCGAGGGGAACGTGCTTTTTGCCGATGAGACCTCCGCCACGGTAGGTGCAACCACAAAGACTCTGCGCCTGGGAGACGAAGAGGTGCTGAGCAAGCTGATCTTCCGCAAAGCCAATGCGTCAGCAGATGAACACTATCTGAAAAACGCGAAGTATGATCTTTTCAGGCTTAGAAAGAATACAAATACCGAAGTCACCGATGAGGACTATCTTGATGCCGCGAAGAACGCTTCCATAAACTCCATGAAGCTTACGGGAGATGGAACAACGTTCAGCAATTACTGGAAACTGGTGGGGACTTACACCACCAACGGAAGCGGCGAGATAACTGTTGACAGTCTGCCTTTCGGTACTTACCTGTTCTATGAGAATATGCCTCCGACAGGCTATAAGTGGAACAACGATCTTTCGGCATGGAAGACGTGGGGCTACAAGACGGCGGATAACAAGACGACAAGTCAGATCATACTGATAGACAAGGAGACCGTTTCAGCCAACAGCGATAAGACCAGTGTGCTTGTCAAGGATGAAAGCGGCAACGCTCCCGGTTCCGCTGATTACACGGAGACTTATGCGGACGGCGCGACATATTTTCCTTTCTATTCCGAGCATTCCGACGAACGCAAGACGGGCGAGGCTAAGCTCGTAAAGACCAATGACAGCAATATAGGGCTGAATGACGCGATATTTGCGCTCTATAAGATAGAGCCTACCGATGAAGAGATCAAGAATATACTCAGGGCTAAGCTCGATGCGAAGGAACTTGCGAAGGTAAACATGAACAGTGCTGCCGATAAACGGAAGGCTCTTAACAAGGTGGAGCTTAATCTGAGCGACATCGGGGACGATGACAGTGCGCTCATCGACATAAACCGCCATTATACTTATGACCTCGTTGCGAATACCTACAGACCCGTGACGGACAGCGGCGGCACCCCCATTGACACGGCGGTATCTACCTCTATGAAGACCAATGCCGACGGAAAGGGCGGTACTATCGTAAAGAAGGGTCTCGAATGGGGACTGTATTACTTCTGTGAGGTCAAAGCGCCTACGGGCTATCGGGCGGATAAGACAGCGAAGCTGTTCGCGGTCAACTCCTCCACGGTGGGGAACACCATAGAGCTGAAAGTCACGGACGACAAGACCTACGGCAAGATATGGCTCTATAAGCAGGCTAAGGATAAGATCGATGGAACAGACAACGATCACGAAAAGCTGTTCGGTGCGCATTTCGGGCTGTTCACCAAGGAGAACGCTCCCGTATATGCGATACCGAGGCTCAGGCTCAATGACGGCAGTTCCACGGAACATCTTGTCAGCAAGATCGAGGTCGTTACGCCGGATGATCCGCTCACTACCGAGATCGAGATAACGTATTATGACGGTCATGACGATCATGTAGTAAGGGCTGTATACGAAAAGACCGATAAGGGAAACATCAAGAAGCTGTATATAGACAACGTAGAACAAACCGCCGAAGATGACATCGGTAAATTCCGTCTGACCTACTACGCCGTGTCTGCGGACGGGGAGAAGTATTATGACGACACCAAGGGAAAATACGTCGATATAACGCCGGATATAAAGCGTTACAGAACCAATGACTACATCACCGTGGACAAGGGCGGACAGCTCAGCGTGCGCGGTCTGGACTGGGGTGCTTACTATTTCAGGGAGACTATCCCACCCGAGGGCTACGGTCTTGCGGAGGACGTTATCTTCACGGTCAATGCTTTCAACTGCGAGAACCAGTTCCTCGCCTGCGAGGATCCCAAGGCTAAGGCGGCGGTGATCGTTGATAAGGAGATACCCGTAGCCGATCTCGAATATTTCAAGGCTTACGGCGAACCGACCTTTATGTTCAAGGTGTGGGAGCTGGAGGAGACCGACACCGCTTCCGAAGTTGTATACACACACGACAGCAAGGACTACAAAAAGACAGGCAGGAGCTACACCCTTGCGATACCGCTGACGGCAGGTCACAACAAAGGCTCGGCTATGGTGAATGTAGACAGGGGAAAGTATCTTATCGAGGAGCTGCCCGTGTCCAGGTACGAATGCAAGGATCTGACGCTCATCGCGAGCGCTTCCCCGACTGTTGATAATGACACGTTCACCTCGGCAGGTCTTGACACGCCTACGTCTTATGTGGTATATGACGGGAACTACAAACTTGACAACGACCCAAACAATGCTCCTAAGTGGACGGCGTTCTGTAATCTTGACGTTGGAGTGTCTACAGAACTGCCCGTGTTCCATGTTAAGTACGAGAACAGGATCAAAAAGTACGACCGTTTCAGCGAGGTAAGCTTTGCGGACAACGTTATCCCGGGCAGGAAGTACGTCACGGCGTTCAAGCCCATGTATGGCGAACTTATCGAAACGAAGGAGGGCACGCCGGACGAAAACGATCCGACCATAACAAAAGCGATCTATCAGCTCGATCTGACGATAGAGGACGACAAGCCTTTCAGCGGCGTGCTGAGCTACAATGTCGAGGGGCAGGAGCGCGACCTGACGGACGTTGATCTTGACCACCTTGCGTTCAATGTCCCGTCGGAATACAGAGATAAGATCGTGTGCAGTCACGACGGCAGTAAACTGACTCTCACCGTGACCGACCCGACCGCGTTTGCAGGGCAGACGGTACAGCTCGAAGTGGGCTATTTCCAGGACGGCACGGTCAATCCCGCGTATAACGAGGACAACACGAGCATGGTCAAGGGCACACTCGACCTGACCTTCGGCGAGCTTAAAACTGCTAACGTGAAGAAGCTGCTGCTGAAAAACGACGTGGGCAACCGTTCCCACTTCACCGAGACTGTCACGGTCACGACCGGCGAGGGAACGACCACGCGCCAAGACCCCATATCCTCCGTATCGGTGCAGTACACGCTTCCGAAGCAGTACAACACCGTTCCCCTCAATGAGGAGGGTCTCTCCAATATCACAAAGGAGGATATGTCGGCGAAGAATCAGAGCGACAAGCTGAAAGTCGATAAGGGCTATATGTTCCAATACTGGTATCTCGTTGACGAAAACACGGGACTGCCCGTAAGCGGCTCGGACGGCAAGCCGTTACAGTTCAAGCACGACATCGCCGATGTAACAAAGAGCGACATCGTGAAGTATATGTACTACGGCACCCGTCCCGACGGCACTACCGACGACGTAACGAACATAAGCTCGTTCACGTTCCAGGCGATGTTGGAGAAAGGAACACCGCTCACGGCGAGGGTGATACTTAATACTAATGATATGCTTGATACAAACGGTATCTTAGGTTCCGGAAATGCAGGACGTGTGACCGATAACCCGGATACAAACGGTTCCGGAATAACCGGTGTAAAAAAGGGTACGATGACGGCTTTCAAAGAAGGCAATGAAGAAGGTTGGAACAGCTGTGCTGATAACCACAGGCTGACATATGATTCCTATAAATCTACCGGGTATAATGCAGGTGATCCTTATCCCGACTTAGTGCGTTTCTATGAGATCGGTACCGAGGTATACTGGTACACGGTGGACAGAGACACATTAGAACCGACTAACGGGTCTGTTTATGTTGAGTATACGTCGACGTATTATGAAAATTACCCTAAACTGTTTAGCGGCTATTCAAAATTAACAGATGTTAGCGGTATATTTGACTGGGAACTCTCAGGTATGGATATGCTGGGAAAAATGTTTGAAAGTACAGCAATCACAACATTCACCCTAAACAGACCATACAAAAAAACCGGTATGATGTATATGAACAGAATGTTCCTTAATTGCAAAAATCTTACTTCTGTCACTATGACCGTTGATACATCAGGTGCAGGAGACGGAAAAGCAGATGCAGGAGGAGGAAGTACTCCACTTTCGGCACAAACCAAGGAGATGTTTAATGGTTGCTCAAGCTTAACCACATTGAATCTCTCGGGAGATTTCACAAAGCTGTATAATGATCAGAGCATGTTTAACAGCTGTTCTTTATTACCTGCTGCTGAATTTGAACGTGCGTTTTCAACATGGCAATGGGATACAAGCCATACAATGCAGAATAATAATATTTTCGGGGGGTATAATAATAAAGGCTCCATCAATAATCTTGTAGACGCAAACGGTGTTCATTTTAAGCGCAATGGTGACACGATCGTTGCTAATAATTGACTTCCAAATAGCTTACCCCACAGTCTTAATGGCTGTGGGGCTTTTTTTTGCACAAAAAAACCGCCGATGAACGGCGGTTTGTGTCTGTTCGGTTCGGTCAGGTCGTGAAATTCCTCCATGCGGTCTTGTAGCCGTCCGTAAGTTCGGGGTCGGCGTAGTCCTCGCCCGTGTCGGGGTCTACGGTCTGCACGCTCTCGGCGTAAACGTAGATGTCGTGCGCCTGTATTGCCGTTACGTCCTCGTAAGCCATCTTCACCCACGAGATCAGCGCGGAGGTGCTTTCCCCTGCCGCAACGGGGGCGGTGTAGTAGTAATAGCCGTCATCGGTGGAGTATTCCCAGCCCTCGGGCAGATGCTTGGCGTATGCGTTATCATCGGCAGGGTCGGCAGGGTAGAAATCTATATCGTCATCATCAACCGTCACCGAATCGTCCGCGCCCTGCTTGTCAGAGCTGAACGATGCCGCGCTCTGCACCGCAGAATCCGAAAACTCCAGCCGCACACGCACAAAGCACGGCACGCTCCCCGTGTTGTCGATCTTTACGAGCTTGCGGTAGGCGAAATTTTGTGTCTGTTCGGGCTGATCGAAAGACTCATCCACCGAGATCGTGTCCTCGCCGACCCTCACGAGATTTGCCTTGCCGTCCTTAGCCGCAAAATAAGCGAAAACGCCCCCCGTCACGGCTATGAGCACTCCTGCGGAAACTGCCGCGATAACGCCCTTTTTCCTGTTCGTCATTTCCATGCGGCTGCCCCCCTTAACCGTTCTTCTTGTTCTCGATGATCTTGTATATTTCGCGGACATCGGCATCGGTGTAATAGCTCCCCTGACTGCCGTTGCGGTCGCCTGTCTGAACGTTCAGAGCGTCCGCCTGTATGGAGTAGGCGTTCACCTGCACCTGCGTGAGCGTCCCCCCGGGGATATCCGCGTCAACTATGCTCCTGAGCTGCAATTTGTCGAATACGGGAACGGTGCGCCCCCCCGGCTCTACCCATGCGTTATATCCGAAAACATATGTGCTGTATTTGCCGTTCCTGAATCCCGGAACTTTATCGTAACTCTTCTGATTCTCGGACTTCGTGATGAAATGCCAGCCCTCCTGATCGGAAGTTCCCGAATTGCAGGATATCTCCCAGTTGGTGTTTGAAGGCGCGGAGATGGCGTTCTTCTTATAAGTTCCGCCAGTTCCTCCGTCAGCAAGTAGGTTATATATCTCGCCCAATTGCCTGTAGTCGGCGGCGGCAGGATCTGTCGGGATATTTGCGGGGGGGATCCGTGTGCCGTCGTTGTAGAGAAAAGTCGCTTCCATGCAGGGCACAGTCACCTCGACGAAGAAAAGCTCCCTTACGTTCCCCTTATTGCTGACCGTGGGGTTTTTGTCTATGATCTGCCCTGCCGAGAGCTTCTGACCATCGGTGTAGCTGCTCTCGTCTAAGGTAAGATCGACCTTTCCCACCGTGAATCTGTTGTCGCCCTTATCGGAGCTTGTAAGAAACGCCGCAGTGCTCCCGATAAGCACAAGCGCCGCAGCACTCGCGATCAGAGCGACTCTTTTGATGTTTGCCCGTTCCATTCTTTGCTCCTTTCCTTTGGTTTAAAGCTGACGGCTATCAGCATCACGATGACTGCCCCTGCCGTGATCTTCCCCCATATGGTATGCAGGAAGCGTATCACTATCCCTGCTTTCGGTATAGTCAGCACAGTTTTCCCGATGTAGTTTTCCGCGGTGACGGGTGCTGCGTCCTCGGTGTCGTTGGCATCGCCTTTGGTGGTGAATCTGCCCTCATTGACGGCGGTGACGCGGTGGGTCACGAGCATTTCCCCCGATCTGAAAGCTATCACATCGCCTGTCTTTATCCTGTCGGCAGGCACGGTCTCATTCACGAAACATATGCTCGATACGGGTATGGCAGGCTCCATAGAGCCTGTCATGACAACATAGGGCTTGATCTTGAAGAGATAGCACCCCGTGACGGTCAGAGCCGTGATGATGAACAGCGTCGAAAGAAACGAAGCCGCCCCTTTGAGCAGCTCCTTTGCCGCCCTGAGAACGCTGTGAGGCTTCAATCCGAGAGTTTTTTCCATACTTCTTCGGCATCGGTCTCGGTCTGAGTGGTGTTTTTCAGGTATTCGGTTTGAATGCCGAAGACTTCTATGTGTATATTCTGAACGCTCCCGGGGAGGGTATTATCCTCCCTTGCGTTGGTGAAGATGACATGATCGAAAAGCGCATTGGTAGTGGTCTTCCCGGGGTAGAGGATAGCCATATTTGGGTCTGACGAGTCGGCTTTGTTTGTCCATGCGTAAAGGTAGGTGTATCCCGTGACTTTCCCGTCGGTGTCGGTCTCGGTCTTGGGATAGTCTTTCATCTTATACCAGCCGCTGTTGACCGTCTGCGCATCAGAGAGCTGGTCGGTGGTGTATGTGTTGTTCTTGGCAACGAATCGGAAGAGGGGTACGGTCTGCACAGCGTTGACCTTGCCCTTTTCGTAGTTGTCGGGTGTAGCGGCATTATCTTCGGGGTATTCCACCGTGACATTGGCTGCCGGTACAGTGACCTGCATAAAGACGTAAGCCGCGGTCTCATCGGTATTCGTGATCTGCGGATCTTTGTCTATCACCTGTTCGGGAACAATGGTAGGATCATCGCGCCACTTAGGTTCTATCAGCTTTATCTGCAATTTCGCTGCCGCAAAGGTATTGGTCACTGAGTCACTGCTCGTGAAGTAAGCGGACACCCCTGCCACAGCCGTCACCGAAGCCAGCGATATTGCCAGCATTCTCAGCTTTGCTCTGTTCATACCATCACTCTCCCGTCCGAAATGTACACTACATCTATTATAACACATTCCGAAAGAAAATGCAATAGTTATACAACATAAAAATTTCGCAAACCGTAAAAAAGTGGTCAGTGGTCAGTGGTTAGTGGTCAGTGTTCGTTACCTAATATACACTATACACTATACACTATCCACTAAACAATATACACTAAACACTATCTGCTGACTTTGTGCAGGTCTACAAAAATATGCTGTTGGGGTTGACAAATTAGTGTATCGGTGATATACTTAGTTACAACAGTAGCTAACCAACCATGCGGAACATGGAGCTGTGAAGAACAAGAGAACGAAAGAACAAAACTCAGAAAAGGAGTGATGTCGGAATGGGTGTGAATTATCCGGGATTCAACGATACGGAGCCGCTGTTTATACAGATAGCGCGGTGGCTCGAAAACAAGATCGTCACGGGGCAGCTCAAAGCCGATGAACAGATACCCAGCACCACCGAGCTTTCGGCGGCGCTCAAGATAAACCCCGCCACCGTCCGCAAGGGCGTGAATATCCTTGTGGAAAAAGGGCTGGTCTACAAGAAGCGGGGCATGGGTATGTATGTGGCGGCGAACGCCGAGGACAGCGCCCGCGATGACAGGCGTGAGCGTTTCAGGGATGACTACGTGCGCCCTATGCTGGAGGAAGCCGCAAGGCTCGGCATCTCCCGCGATGAGGTCGCGGAGATGGTGAAAGGAGAGAGGTAACGATGAGCATGATGGAGATAAGGTCGCTTACGAAAAGATACGGCTCAAAGACTGCCCTCGATGACGTGAGCCTGAAAATAGCAAAGGGCAGTATATACGGGCTTTTGGGGAGAAACGGCGCGGGGAAGACAACCCTCGTGAGCCTGATATCGAACCGCGATTTCCCCACCTCGGGGGAGGTGCTTTTAGACGGCGCGAACGTAAAGGAGAACGACAGGGCGCTCAAAAACATCTGCTGTATGGGCGCGGAACAGCTCCTGCCCGGGTATATGCGCGTTAAGGACGTGATATCGTCCATGAGGTATTTCTACAAAAACACCGACGCGGAGTATGCGAACGCGCTGTGTGAGAAGTTCGGGCTTGACCCCAAGAAGCGGCTGTCAAGGCTCTCGACGGGCTACCGCACCATCGCAAAGGTCATATTCGCCATGTCGAGCGGGGCGGACTACATCATTCTCGATGAGCCTACTCTCGGACTTGACGCAAATCACCGCGAGCTGCTCTATAAGCTGATAATAGAACGCTTCAACGAAACGGAGGCGGCGTTCGTTATCTCGACCCACCTCATCGACGAGTGCGCGGGGCTTTTCGAGAGGGTGTTCGTACTTCGGGAGGGCAGGCTTATAGCCGACGAGGACAGCGACGCCCTGCGCAGGAGCGCCTATCTTGTCGAGGGCAAGACCGCGGAGGTGGATAGCTTCATCGCGGGGAAGAAGGTGCTGACCCGCTCGGAGGTGGGGAGCTTCTGTTCGGCTTGCGTGAGCGGCGGGGACGTGCCCTCACCCGACGCTCTGCCCGACGGACTGGAGGTATCACAGCCCACGCTTCAACAGCTCCTTATAGCCATGACGGAGGAGGGGTGAATATGCGCGGTTATCTCGGATATGTTTTCCGCGGGCGCGAGGGTCTGCGGTCATATGCGGCGTTCATGGGGGCGGCTCTCGGAGGGCTGTTCGTCCTTCACCTTTTCATACTCATCGTGCTGGTGAAGGACGACTACTTCGACCACATCGACCTGATGTTCTATGAGGGATTAGGTTCGTTGTTCGCGGGGGCGTTCTTCGGGATAGTGACCGAACGCCTGATGAAGCTCTCGGCTTTCGGCGGCGTGTCCCGAAGGAGTTTCATCATCGGCACGGGGGTCGCGGGATTGTTATTCGCGGCGCTGACCTCTGCGGCGATACAGGTAATGTACATCATCACGGAGTTGGTCTACAGGCTGTTCGGCATGGGGCTTGACTGCATGGTCATGTCGGGCATAGGCACCCACCGCTCCGAGGTCGCCATCGCCCCGAGAACTATCATCTTCAATGCTGCGGTGACGTTCTTCGGGATAATGCTTATCTATGGGTTCTCTGTGCTGTTCGTGGGACTGAGGTCACGTCTGCGGAGGGCGGCACCCGTCATAACGGGGGCGGTGGTAGTGTTCTTCGGCTACAGCTACGATATGTATGCGGGACCTCTCGGGGAGCTGTTTGGAATGCTCGAAGACAGACTCATGTTTTCCGAATATGCGGTGGCGCCCGAGATATTCGGGACGGCGGCGTCGGTGAACGGTATATCCATGACATTCGGTGACGGAGTGCTTGCATTCGTCGTTTCGGGGGTGCTGATATTCGCGGTGATGTACGCGGTGTTCGCGCTTGCGGTCATGAGAGCGCCCCTTCGGGGCAGAGGATAGGAGGTGTTCGCTATGGCAGGACTTACGGCGTATATTTTCCGCTCTAAGCGCGGCGTGGCGGGCACGCTGATAATTGCGGCGGCGGCTATGCTCATAACGGCTGTCGTTACGGTGATACCGACCGTGCGGGGGTACGGGCAGTTCATAAGGCTGGGCGGCGTTTCCGAGGAGAGCCTTTCCCATTTCAACATGACAGAAGATGAATTCGTGCAGATGATATTCCGTGACGTTCCCGTTTCAAACATTGAAGTGATCGCGCTTGCGGCGACGGGACTGTGGTTTTTGTTCCTGTGCGCCAATGCCCTGAGATTCGGGACGGCGAACGGCGTATCGCGCAGGGGGGTCATAGGGACTACCCTGATATCGCTCCCCGTGACGGCGGCTCTTGTGACGGCGCTGAACTTCGGGATATGTCGGCTTCTGATAAGCAAGACCATATTCTTTAGCGACATCACGCTCTACATCACCTTTAACCGTGATGAATGGGAATATCCCAAAAACTACGACGAGATAGCGGAGACTGCCGTGACTTCGGATCTTGCGCTGCGTGAAGCGGTGCTGTTCTTCGCGGCGGCGGTGGTGCTGATGTCGGCGGTGTGCTGTCTGTACGGGCTGTTCAGGAAGCGCGGAGTTTACGGCGCGACGTTGGGAGTGCTCGCGATGATACTGCCTTTCGGCATAGTGAGCCTGCTCATAAATTCCGATGGGAGCATAGGCAGTCGGATAAAGGCTCTGTACTTCGCCGCCGAGCCTGTGGTATACCCGGTGAACGGCGAATACCGTTGTATGAACGAGCCGAACGCGGCGGCGTGGCTCATCACGGCGGGAGTGTGTACGGCGGTGATGATAACGGTGTACGTGCTGTGCGTTCGGAGACTTAGTGTAAGAGGGGCGGAGGAATGAGAGCGGAATGCGGAATTCGGAATTCGGAATTGAAGGTGTCCGCTGACGCGGACGATCATGCGGACGCGGTTTCGCGAGCGAAACTCGCTCCGCCGAAGCCGCAAAAAGAAAGTGTAATATGACCGCAAGCGCAAATGAAAAGCAGAAGCTCTCTGTAGCACAAACCAAAAGTCTTAGGAGAAGAGTGGAAAACTAAAGTTTTCTGGGAATAACCCTTCTTCAGAAGGGTTTTCCCTTGCAGG